>NZ_JAQGLS010000244.1 GCF_028292805.1 Ramlibacter sp.
AGCGCTTCGGGCGCTACAGCTTCATCGGCCTGCCGGCGCAAACGCTGCTGCGCTCGAGTGGCTTCGGCGCCGACTCCGTCACCGAGGTCGTCACCAACGGCACGGTGATCGAGAGCGCCGGCGGCAACCCGCTGGACTTCGTGCAGGCCTACCAGATGCGATTCAAGGTGGCGCTGCGGCCCGGCATGCCGCGTTTTTGCGGCGGGCTCGCGGGCTACTTCGGGTACGACACCGTCCGCCACATCGAACGCAAGCTCGAGAAAAGCTGCCCGCCCGACACGCTGGGCTGCCCCGACATCCTGCTGCTGCAATGCGAGGAACTGGCCGTCATCGACAACCTGTCGGGCAAGCTGTACCTGATGGTCTACGCCGACCCGACGCGGCCGGAGGCGTATGCCAACGGCAAGAAGCGGCTGCGCGAGCTGAAGGAGCAGCTGAAGTACTCGGTCAGCGCGCCGGTGCTCAAGCAGACGGAAACCTACCCGGCCGAGCGCGAGTTCGCCAAGCCCGACTACCTGGCCGCGGTGGAGCGGGCCAAGCAGCTGATCGCCGCCGGCGACTTCATGCAGGTGCAGGTGGGCCAGCGGATCAAGAAGCGCTATACCGAATCGCCGCTGTCGCTGTACCGCGCCTTGCGTTCGCTCAATCCCAGCCCCTACATGTAGTACTACAACTTCAGCGGCGCCGCCGGCAGCGACTTCCACGTGGTGGGCGCATCGCCGGAGATTCTGGTGCGGCAGGAACGCACGCCAGAAGGCCAGAAGATCACGATCCGGCCGCTGGCCGGCACCCGCCCGCGCGGCGCGACGCCCGAGCTCGACAAGGCGGTGGAGCAGGAGCTGGTGAACGACCCCAAGGAGCGGGCCGAGCACGTGATGCTGATCGACCTGGCGCGCAACGACATCGGCCGCATCGCCAAGACCGGTTCGGTCAAGGTGACGGAAGCGTTCGCGGTGGAGCGCTACAGCCACGTGATGCACATCGTCAGCAACGTCGAGGGCATCCTCGACGAAGGCATGACCAACATGGACGTGCTGCGCGCGACCTTCCCGGCCGGCACGCTGACCGGCGCCCCCAAGGTGCACGCGATGGAGCTGATCGACCAGCTCGAGCCGAACAAGCGCGGCATCTACGGCGGCGCCTGCGGCTACCTGAGCTACGCGGGCGACATGGACGTGGCCATCGCCATCCGCACCGGCATCATCAAGGACCAGACTCTGTACGTGCAGGCCGCCGCCGGCGTGGTGGCGGACTCGGTGCCGGAACTCGAGTGGAAGGAAACGGAAGCCAAGGCGCGGGCGCTGATGCGGGCGTCCGAAGTCGTCGAAGAGGGGATGGAATGAGCGCCACAGAAAGCAACTGCGGCGAGAACGACTTCTCGCACGACATCATCGGCGCCGCCGTCGAGGTGCAGCGGGTGCTGGGCACCGGCTTGCCCGAGAGCGTCTACGTCGCCGCGCTGGCCCTGGAGCTGGGCGAGCGCGAAATCGGCTTCATGCAGGACGTGCCCGTCAGCGCCCACTACAAGGGCAAGTCCCTGGGCGTGGTGCAGCGCGCGCACTTCGTCGTCGAGCAGGCGATGCTGGTGCAGGTCAAGGCCGACGAAGCCACCAGCGAGCTGCATCGGTCCGAGCTGCTAGCCGGCTTGCGGCTGACCGGCCTGAAGCTCGGGCTGCTGATCAACTTCCACACCTACCCGGTCGTCAAGGGCGTGCACCGCCTGGTGAACAAGGCCAGGAGCGAGCCATGAAGCTGCTGATGGTCGACAACTACGACAGCTTCACCTACAACCTGGTCCAGTACTTCGGGGAGCTGGGCGCGCAGGTGGAAGTGTTTCGCAACGACGAAATCAGCGTGGCGGAGATTGCGGCACGCAGCCCGGACCGGCTGGTGATTTCGCCCGGGCCGTGCTCGCCGGCCGAGGCCGGCATCTCGGTCGAGGCGATCCGCCATTTCGCCGGCAAGCTGCCGATCCTGGGTGTATGTCTGGGCCACCAGGCGGTCGGCGCGGCGCTGGGCGGCAAGATCATCCGCGCGCAACAGCTGATGCACGGCAAGGTCAGCGAGATCACCACGACCCGCCAAGGCGTGTTCGCCGGCCTGCCGCAGAAGTTCACCGTCAACCGCTACCACTCGCTGGCGATCGAGCGCGACAGTTTTCCGGACGAACTGGCAGTGACGGCCTGGACCGACGACGGCGAGATCATGGGCGTGCGCCACAAGAGCCTGGCTATCCAGGGCGTGCAGTTCCATCCGGAATCGATCCTGACCGAGCACGGCCACGCGATGCTCAGGAACTTCCTGGAGCAGGCCGCATGAACCGCCAGGCCGGCCCGAGGCGAATCCCGCAGCGCGTGGCGCCGAAGGCAGTCCAATGAGCAAGACCGTCGACCTGCGCAGCGACACCGTCACGCAGCCGACGCCCGGCATGCGCGAGGCGATGGCAGCCGCGCCGCTCGGTGACGACGTGTTCGGCGACGACCCCAGCGTGAATGCGCTGCAGGCAAGGATCGCCGGCATGCTCGGCTTCGAGGCGGCGCTGTTCGTGCCGACCGGCACCCAGGGCAACCTGTGCGCCATCCTGGCCCACTGCCAGCGCGGCGACGAGTACATCGTCGGCCAGATGCAGCATTGCTACCGCTGGGAAGGCGGCGGCGCCGCGGTGTTCGGCAGCGTGCAGCCGCAGCCGCTGGAGCAGCAGGCCGACGGCAGCCTTGCGTTGGCCGACATCGAGGCGGCGATCAAGCCAGACGATCCGCACTTCGCCCGCTCGCGCCTGCTGGCACTGGAGAACACACTGGGCGGCAAGGTGCTGCCCATGGACTACCTGGCGCAGGCGACCGGGCTGGCGCGCTCGCGCGGCCTGGCGGCCCACCTGGACGGCGCGCGGCTGTTCAACGCTGGCGTGGCGCAAGCCGCGGCCAGCGGCGGCGACGCGCGTGCCGAGGCCCGCCGCATCGCGCAGCAGTTCGACAGCGTTTCGGTCTGCTTCAGCAAGGGCCTGGGAGCGCCGGTCGGCTCGGCGCTGTGCGGCAGCCAGCAGCTGATCCATAAGGCGCGCCGGATCCGCAAGATGGCCGGCGGCGGCATGCGCCAGGCCGGCGTGCTGGCGGCGGCCGCGGCCTACGCGCTGGACCACCACATCGACCGGCTGGCCGACGACCATGCGCTGGCGCGCCGGCTGGCGCAGCAGCTGCAGGGCATCGCCGGCTTGAAGGTCGAGGCGCCGCAGTCCAACATCCTGTTCGTCGACCTGGTCGGGCCGGCGCGCGAACGCTCCTCCGGCCTGATCGCCTACCTTGCGCGCCACGGCGTGCTGGCCACCGGCCTGGACCGGCTGCGCTTTGTCACGCACCTGGACGTGGACGAAGTCGGCATCGACGCCGCCGCCGCCACCATCCGCGCGTATTTCGAGGATTGACGGAGTCGCCATGCCCGACCTGCAGCACCTCATCCTGTTCATCGCGGCCGGGTGGCTGCTGAACCTCACGCCGGGGCCGGACGTGCTCTACATCGTGACGCAGTCGCTGCGCTCCGGCGCTCGCGCCGGCGTGGTGGCCGGCTTGGGCATCACCGCCGGCTGCTTCGTGCACGTGTTCGCCGCCGCCATCGGGGTCGGCGCCCTGCTGGCGGCGTCGGCCACCGCCTTCACCGTGCTCAAGTGGCTGGGCGCGGCCTACCTGCTGTGGATGGGCCTGCGGCTGCTGCTGGCGCGCGCGTCGTCGCCGTCGCGATCGCCCGACCTGCAGGCGCTCGCCCGTGCCCAGCCTTGCGTCAGCCTGGCGGCCGTGTTCCGCGGCGGCTTCCTGACCAACGTGCTGAACCCCAAGGTGGCGATCTTCTTTCTGGCCTTCGTGCCGCAGTTCATCGCGCCGGGCACCGGGAACACGGCCCTGGTGTTCGTGCTGCTGGGCATCCTGTTCAACGTCAACAGCATCCCGGTCAACTCGGGCTGGGCGCTGGCCGCCGCCTGGATGGCGCGCCGCGGTGCGGTCCGCAATGCCATGCACTGGCTGGACCGCGCTGCCGGCGCGATGTTCATCGCCTTCGGTCTCAAGCTCGCCCTCACCGACAATCCCTCCCGTTAACGCGTCCAAGGATCCGCCATGCCCATCACCCCCCAGGAAGCGCTGCAGCGCACGATCGAACACCGCGAGATCTTTCACGACGAGATGCTGCGGATCATGCGGCTGATCATGAGCGGCGAGCTGTCGCCGGTGATGACGGCGGCCATCGTCACCGGCCTGCGCGTGAAGAAGGAAACCATCGGCGAGATCACCGCGGCGGCGCAGGTGATGCGCGAGTTCTCCACCAAGGTGCACGTGGCCGACAAGACCCACCTGGTCGACATCGTCGGCACCGGCGGCGACGGCTCGCACACCTTCAACATTTCCACCTGCGCGATGTTCGTGGCGGCGGCCGCCGGCGCCAAGGTCAGCAAGCATGGCGGCCGCAGCGTCTCCAGCAAGAGCGGCAGCGCCGACGTGATGGAGGTTCTCGGCGTCAGCCTGAACCTGTCGCCGGAAGCGATCGCCAGGTGCATCGAAGAGGTCGGCATCGGCTTCATGTTCGCGCCCAACCACCACCCGGCCATGAAGAACGTGGCGCCGGTGCGCAAGGAGATGGGCGTGCGCACCATCTTCAACATCCTCGGCCCGCTGACCAACCCGGCCAGCGCGCCCAACCTCCTGATGGGCGTGTTCCACTCCGACCTGGTGGGCATCCAGGTGCGCGCGCTGCAGCGGCTGGGCGCCGAGCATGCGCTGGTGGTCTACGGCCGCGACGGCATGGACGAAGTGAGCCTGGGCGCCGCCACGCTGGTGGGCGAGCTCAAGAACGGCGAGATCACGGAATACGAGGTCCATCCGGAAGACTTCGGCCTGCCGATGGCGAGCAACCGCACGCTGAAGGTGGAGTCGGCGCAACAATCGGGCGCGCTGCTGCGGCAGGTGCTGGACAACCAGCCCGGCGCGGCACGCGACATCGTCGTCTTCAATGCCGGCGTGGCACTGTATGCGGCCAACGTGGCAAGCGACATCCGTGACGGCATTGCGAAGGCGCGGGCCGCCATCGAGTCGGGTGGGGCGAAATCCAAACTGGAGCAGCTCACGCTGGTCTCCAGGCAACTGGCGAACTGAACAATGTCGAACATCCTGGACCAGATCGTCGCGGTCAAGCGCGAAGAAATCGCGGCGGCGCGCAAGAAGCGCCCGCTCGAGGCCGTGCGCGAGGACGCGTTCACGCGTGTGCTCACCCGCGACTTCGAAGGCGCGCTGCGCGCCAAGATCGCTGCCGGCCAGCCGGCCGTGATCGCCGAGGTGAAGAAGGCCAGCCCGAGCAAGGGCGTGCTGCGCGAAGACTTCATTCCCGCCGACATCGCCCAGAGCTATGCGGAGCACGGCGCGGCCTGCCTGTCGGTGCTGACGGACCGGCAGTTTTTCCAGGGCAGCGGCGACTTCCTCAAGCAGGCGCGCGCCTCGTGCGACCTGCCGGTGCTGCGCAAGGACTTCATGGTCGATGTCTACCAGGTCTACGAGTCGCGGGTGCTGGGCGCCGACTGCGTCCTGCTGATCGCCGCCTGCCTGGGCGATGCGCAGATGGCCGAGCTGGAGGCGGTTGCGCGCAGCCTCGACATGGCGGTGCTGGTGGAGGTGCACGACCGCGCCGAGCTGGAGCGGGCGCTCAAGCTCAAGACCCGCCTGGTCGGCGTCAACAACCGCAACCTGCGCAGCTTCGAAGTCGACCTCGACACCACGCTGGACATGATGGCGCAGGTGCCGGCCGACCGGCTGCTGGTGACCGAGTCGGGCATCGTGAGCGCGGACGACGTCAAGAAGATGCGGGATGCGGGCGTGCATGCCTTCCTGGTAGGCGAAGCGTTCATGCGCGCGCCCGATCCTGGCATCGCACTGGCCGCACTGTTCGGCACCAAAGCCGCATGACAGCCCAGGTGGCCCAGCAGCTGCTGCTGCCGGCTGACGAGCGCGCCGCCTTGTGCGCGCCGCTGGGCCGCCCGATGGCGCGGGCTTGGGACGACCTGCCGGCCGCCTGGCGCGCGCTCGCCAGCGGGCTGCGGGCCCACGAACAGCAAATCTGCGCCGCCGTCGATGCCGATGCCTGCAACCATGCCGTGGTGCCGGCCCGGCCGTTCCGGGCCTTCGAGCTGGTCGCTCCCGATCACGTGCGGCTGATCCTCGTCGGCCAGGATCCGTATCCCTTGCCCGGCGATGCCACCGGACTGGCCTTTTCGTCGCTGCGCGGCATTCCGGCTTCCATGCGCAACGTCTACGCGGCGATCGAGCAGGCCCTCCCCGGCTTCCAGCGACCGCCGACGGCGAGCCTGGAGCATTGGGCGGGGCAGGGCGTGCTGCTGCTGAACACGGCGCTGACCGTGCGCATGGGCCCCAAGATGGCTGGAACCCACCTGCGGTTCGGCTGGCAGCAGTGGACCGCCGGCGTCTTGCGCGCGCTGTACGGCCAGCGGCTGGCGGCGGGTGCCGAGCTGCCGGTGGCGTGGCTGTGGGGCAAGCCGGCGCGCGAATTCTTCGAGTCGGCAGTGGCCGGGCTTGACCTGCCGCCGGGCCGGGTGCTGGTCGCGCGCCACCCGTCGCAGGACTTCCGGCGCGAGTTCGTCGGCCAGGCCCAGGTTCACCTGCAGCAGCTGGGGCGCCTGCTTCATCCGCCCATCCGTTGGTGAGCCGCTGACAGCGTCACAAACCCGTGCTATAGTCTGAGGTTCGCCGGAGGAGTGCCCGAGTGGCTAAAGGGGGCAGACTGTAAATCTGCTGGCTTACGCCTACGTTGGTTCGAATCCAACCTCCTCCACCAGGCTTGCCGCAGTGTTGTGGTGAGCCGTGCGAAATGTGTTGAATTGATGAGAAGTTGGTGAAGTGGTTGCGGCTTGGTCTGCGCCAGGGCCTTCCCTGAAGTGCCCCGATGCGGGAGTAGTTCAATGGTAGAACCTTAGCCTTCCAAGCTAATGACACGGGTTCGATTCCCGTTTCCCGCTCCACGCGATCAGTTCTGCGCAGCGAAGAATTCGCCCTTGTGGCTCAGTGGTAGAGCACCCCCTTGGTAAGGGGGAGGTCGGGGGTCCGATTCCCCCCAAGGGCACCAAAGATCGTTGATTTTTTTCGGAGTCGAAAAAATGGCAAAAGGCAAGTTCGAGCGGAACAAACCGCACGTCAACGTGGGCACCATCGGCCACGTGGACCATGGCAAGACGACCCTGACGGCGGCGATCGCCACCGTGCTGGCGGCCAAGTACGGCGGTGAAGCCAAGGCATACG
>NZ_JAQGLS010000125.1 GCF_028292805.1 Ramlibacter sp.
ATGGTGGCCTCGCTGCTGTGCGGCCTTGCGCCGAACATGACGACACTGATTGCTTTCCGCGCCCTGCAGGGCTTCGTCGCCGGGCCGATGATTCCCTTGTCGCAATCGCTTCTGCTGTCCAGCTACCCCAAGGCCCTGGCCGGGCTGGCCATGGCGATGTGGGCCATGACCACCTTGATCGCGCCGGTGCTGGGGCCGCTGCTGGGCGGCTGGATCACCGACAACATCAACTGGCCGTGGATCTTCTATATCAACATTCCGGTGGGCATCGTCTCGGCACTCGCATCCTGGGCGATCTACCGCAAGCGTGAGAGCGTGATCCGCAAGCTGCCGATCGATTCGGTGGGCCTGGCGCTGATGGTGGTGTGGATCGGCGCCTTGCAGGTCATGCTGGACATCGGCAAGGATCGCGACTGGTTCCACTCCGGCCTTGTCGTGACGCTGGGCTTGGTGGCCATCGTGGGCTTCGCGTTTTTCCTGGTCTGGGAACTGACCGACGATCATCCCGTGGTCGACCTGCGCCTGTTCGCGCGCCGCAACTTCTGGACCGGCACCGCGGCCACCGCCATCGCCTACGGTCTGTTCTTCGGCAACGTCGTGCTGCTGCCGCTGTGGCTGCAGCAGTTCATGGGCTACACCGCCACCGACGCGGGCATGATCATGGCGCCGGTGGGCCTGATGGCCATGGTGTTCTCGCCCTTGGTGGGCAAGACCGTCGGCAAGGTCGATCCGCGCAAGTACGTGACCTTCGCCTTCATCGTGTTCGGGCTGGTGCTTTGGATGCGCTCGCGTTTCAACACGCAGGCGGATTTCTGGACCATCATGATCCCCACGGTCATCCAGGGCGTGGCGATGGCGTTCTTCTTCATCCCGATGATGACGATCACCATGTCCGGGCTGGGGCCCGAGCGCATGGCGGCAGCGTCGGGGCTGACCAACTTCGTGCGCATCACGGCGGGGGCGATGGGTACCTCGATCTCCACCACCCTGTGGGAGAGCCGCGCCGCGCTGCACCACGCGCAGCTGGCCGAGTCGGTGCATCCCGGCAGCGCTGCGGCGCAGGCGACGCTCAGCGGCCTGCAGGCGGCCGGCCTGACGCAGGAGCAGGCGCTGGCCCAGGTGAACCGGCTGGTGGACCAGCAGGCCTTCATGCTCGCGGCCAACGACATCTTCTGGCTGTCGGCGGTGATCTTCCTGGCGCTGATCCCGCTGGTCTGGCTGACGCGGCCGCAGGCGTCTGGCGGTGCGGTGGAGGCGGTGGCGGCGCACTGAGGGCCGGCGCGGCCTGCGTCAAACCCGGGGTGAGCAAGCAACCACCTTCGCCCCGCTGCGCAGCAGCTGCCGCAGCACCGACCGATGGCAGCGCTGCTCGTCCTCGCAGTAGCAGCCGACCGCGAAGCTCGCTGCGTGCGACATCGCCGCCAGCAGGTCCAGCACGTGGGCGGCTTGCGGCTGCTTCATTTCGGCCTCGTACTTGCGCCGGAACGTCTTCCATTCGGCATCGCTGTCGGCGGCGCGGCCCTGCGCCATCGGCGCTGGGCTGGGCGCCAGGTTCGGCAGCCACACGTCGTAGAAGTCGCGGCTGGCGAATTCCTGCCTGGGCACGCCGCGCGGCGGCCGCCGCACCGTGCCCAGGCGCAGGCCTTCGCCGGGGGCACGCGCCGTTCCGAGCCGGACAATGTGGACGGCCATGTCAACCGTCCTTGCCCGGTTGCGGCGGAATGTCGGAGATGACGCGCGCATACCGTTGGCGGCTCCAGTAGGCCGACGCCCAGTCGATCAGCACCACCAGCCGATTGCGAAAGCCGATCAGGAAATAAACGTGGGCGAACAGCCAGAACAGCCAGGCCCAGTAGCCGCTGAAACGCAGCGGTCCCAGCGGGGAGGCCAGGTCCACCACGGCCGAATTGCGGCCGATGGTGGCCAGGTTGCCGAAGTCGCGGTAGCGGAAAGCCTGCGTGGGCTCGCCGCGCAGCCGCCGCCGCAGGTTGGCGGCGGCCGTGCGTCCCATCTGCTTGGCCGCCGGCGACACGCCGGGCACCGGCCGCGGCTCCTTGCCCGGCGCATGGCTGCGGGCTGCGGCCAGGTCGCCGATCACGGTGATTTCGGGATGGCCGGCCAGGCTCAGGTCGGGCTGCACCAGCACCCGGCCGGCGCGATCGGTTTCCGCGCCGGCGGCTTGCGCCAGTTGCCGCCCGAGCGGCGATGCGGCCACGCCCGCCGCCCAGACCACGCAGCGCGCGTCGATCCGGCAGGCATCTCCCGTGTCCGGCTGCACCTGCAGCCCGGTGCCGTCGATGGCGACCACCCGCGCCCCGACCCGCACTTGCACGCCGAGTTTTTCCAGCTGGCGCTGGGCGCTGGCGCTCAGCACTTCGGGCATGGCCTGCAGCACGCGCGGGCCGCCTTCCAGCAGCAGGATGCGGGCGCTGGACGGATCGAAGTTGCGGAACTCGCCAGGCAGCGTGTGGCGGGCGATCTCGGCCAGCGTGCCGGCCATCTCGACGCCGGTCGGGCCGCCGCCGATCACCACGAAGGTGAGCCAGGCCTGCCGCCGCACCGGGTCGGCCTCGCGCTCGGCCGCCTCGAAAGCCAGCAGGATGCGGCGACGGATCTCGAAGGCATCGTCCAGCGTCTTCAGGCCGGGCGCGAACGCGGCCCAGTCGTCGCGGCCGAAGTAGCTGTGGGTGGCGCCGGCGGCCACGATCAGGTGGTCGTAGGGCAGCAAGCTGCCGTCCTCCAGCGTGGCTTGCCGCAGTCCGGCGTCGATCGCGGTCACTTCGCCCATCAGCGAAGTGAGGTTGCGCTGGTCGCGAAACAGAAAGCGCACCGGCGCCGCGATGGCTGGCGCCGACAGCCCGGCGGTGGCCACCTGGTACAGCAGCGGCTGGAACAGGTGGTGGTTGGCGCGGTCCACCAAGGTGATGGCGACCGGCGCGTCGCGCAATGCGCGCGCCGCCTCCAGCCCGCCGAAGCCGCAGCCGACGATGAGGACATGGGGCCGCTGCGACGTCGTCCGGGGTTGCGCCATGCGGCAATTATCGGCCCGCCGCAGCGGAGACAATGCGCCATGACCGAGTCCCTTCGCCTTTCCGTCCTCGACCAGTCCGTGGCTCGCAGCGGCATCCCGCACGACCAGTCGATCCGCGACACGGTGGCCCTGGCCGAGCACTGCGAGGCGCTCGGCTACGAGCGCTTCTGGCTGAGCGAACACCACGCGTTGCCCACCATCGTGGGCACTGCGCCCGAGGTGCTGATGGCAGCCATCGCCGCGCGCACCTCGCGCATCCGCATCGGCAGCGCCGGCGTGATGCTGCCGCACTACGCGCCGTTCAAGGTGGCCGAGCAGTTCCGCGTGCTCGACGCGCTGGCCCCCGGCCGCATCGACCTGGGCGTCGGCCGGGCGCCGGGCAGCGACCAGCGCACCGCGCGGCTGCTCAATCCCGACCCGCGCTCCAGCGACTCGTTTCCCCAGCAGGTGATGGAGCTGCATGCCTGGGTCAACGGCCAAGAGCTGCCGCCCGGCCATCCGGGCCACGGCATCCAGGCCTTGCCGCGCGCCGAGACGGCGCCGCAGCTGTGGATGCTGGGCAGCTCAGCCTACGGCGCCCAGCTCGCCGCCCACCTGGGCATGCCGTACGCCTTTGCCCACTTCATCAGCGACGACGGCTGCGCCGAAGCGCTGGCGCTGTACCGCCAGGCCTTTCGCCCCGGCTGGACGGCGCAGCCGCAGGTCGCAGTCTGCGTCTGGGCACTGGCGGCCGACACCCAGGAGGAGGCGTGGCGCTTGTTCGCCAGCCGCGAGCGCACCCGACTGGACCGCAACCTGGGGCGCTTCGGCCCCTTGCTGCCGCCGCAGCAGGCCGAGCGGCCGCGCACCGAACAGGAGGAGGTCCACCGCGCCGAGCTGCGCCGCAAGGCGATGGTGGGATCTGGTCCGCAGGTGGCGGCCAGGCTGCGCGCGCTGGCCGACGAACTCGGGGTGCGGCAGCTGGTGGTGATCACCTGGGCCTGGGACGCGCAGGCGCAGCGGCGCTCCTACGAGCTGCTGGCGCGCGAGTTCGGCTTGGCACCCTCAGTGCGGCCTTGAGCCGCGATCATGCGCCGCTCGGTGTGATGCTTCAACAGGTTGGCGCCCCGGACGAGTCCGGGAGACTGGAGTTACGACGCTTCAGCACTCTCAGAGGAGTTCCGCCGGATGAACAGTCATAAGAATGCCAGCTGACTGCCGAGCGTCGCAACTTGCGCGTTCAAAGCATTTCGGTGATGGGCTGATGGCCGCTGCTGATGCTGCCGGCATCAGCGGTCAGAGCGCGCGCAAGTGGCTTTGCCGCTTTGGGCAAGGCGGCGAGAAAAGCCTGAAGGATCGCAGTGGCCGGGGCGCACACGCAGTCAGTCGATGCCGAACTTGCTTTGCGTATCGAGCAGCCAGGCCGCTCGCGCATGCCGATGCGGCGCATTGCCTGGTTGTCGGGCGACAGCGTCGCTGCGGTAAGCCGGCCGCCAGCCCGCTTGGGCTGGCCGGGCTGAAGGCACTTGACCCGGTGGAGCCGGTGGTGGGGCATGAGCCAGAGGGCCCGGGCGAGCTGCTGCGGGACAACGGCAGCGCCTGCCGCTCCAGGCTGTTTGCGAGAACCTGCGAAGCCTTGGGGCATCAAGCACACCTTCACCAGGCCTTGCCGGCCGCAGTCCAACGGCAAGGCAGGACGTTTGCTACAGACTTGCCTGCGTCAATGGGCCTATGGGCGCACATGGAGCAACAGCGCAGAACGCACTGACTGGTCGGCCGCGTTCTGGGCTTGCTACGACGCCGGCAGCCCTCACTCGGCACTCGGCACTTGGCTACAAGTCTCCAGCTTCCCGCTTCAGCGGAAAGAACCTGTCGCAACTCAACACCGCCGGTGTACCTGTACCTGCCGCCCGGCCAGGTGCGCAAGTGGGCGAGCCATCGCGTCCGGTGGGCGGCCTGCGACCAGCCGGTGCTGTTCGTGCGCATGGACGCCGGCGCCGCCGCTGGGTCAGTGGCGCCAGCACCGCGAGGTTGCCGCGCTGGAGGGGCGCGCGGCCGATTGACGCCACCCCGGCTGGCACCGACGTCCGGCCGTCCCCGGCGTCTTTTCGCTGTGCTGTAATGGTTTGCGCAGGGACGATAGACGCTTGCTGCCGGGCCGGCAACGGCCTGTTCGACCCACCAGGAGACACGGACCGATGTCCTTGAACCCATCGCCCGCCGCCGGCACGGCTGGCCGCCATCTGGCGCAACGCGCGCCGATCGCCGCGCAGTTCGCCCAGGTGCGCGCGCGCAGCGTTGCGCTGGCGCAGCCGCTGTCGCCCGAAGACCAGTGCGTGCAGTCGATGCCGGACGCCAGTCCCGTCAAGTGGCACCTGGCGCACACCAGCTGGTTCTTCGAGACGGTGGTGCTCGGTGCGCTGGCGCCCGCGCACCAGCCCTTCGATGCGCGCTATGCCCACCTGTTCAACTCGTACTACGAGGCGCTCGGCAGTCGCCACCCGCGGCCGCTGCGCGGCCTGCTCACGCGCCCTTCGCTGGCCGACGTGCACCGCTATCGCGCCCATGTCGATGCCGGCATCGAACGCTTCATCCTCGACGCCGACGCCGCCAGCTGGCAGGCGGCGCAGCCGCTGCTGGCGCTGGGACTGCAGCATGAGCAGCAGCACCAGGAACTGCTGCTGACCGACGTGCTGCACCTGCTGTCTTGCAACCCGCTGTTGCCGGCCTACCGCGACACGGACGCGCCGGCGTTGCGCCTGGCGAGCCAGCCGGAGCCGCTGCGCTGGCACAAGGGGCCGGACGGCGCTGTGCAGATCGGGCACCAAGGCGAGGGTTTCGCCTTCGACAACGAAACGCCGCGTCACACGGTGTGGCTGCAGCCGTACCGCATCGCCGACCGGCTGGTGACCTGCGGCGAGTACGCCGACTTCGTCGCCGACGGCGGTTACGACAGGCCGGGACCGTGGCTGTCGGACGGCTGGGCCCTGGCCCGGGCCCAGGGCTGGCAGGCGCCGGCCTACTGGCTGGCGCCGGGCGACCCGCGCGCACCGGCCGACCAGTGGCAGGTGTTCGGGCTCGACGGCGTGCGACCGCTCGATCCGGCCGCGCCGGTCAGCCAGCTGAGCTTCTACGAGGCGGCCGCCTACGCCCGCTGGGCCGGCGCCCGGCTGCCGACCGAGTTCGAGTGGGAGGCCGCCTGCGGCTTGCCGGGCATTCGCCAGATGACAGGCAGCGTGTGGCAGTGGACGCGCTCGTCGTACGACCCGTATCCGGGCTTCCAGCCCTGGACCGGCGCCATCGCCGAATACAACGGCAAGTTCATGGTGGGCCAGGTGGTGCTGCGCGGCAGCAGCATCGCCACGCCGCCCGGCCACGCGCGGCCGAGCTACCGCAACTTTTTTCCGCCGGCTGCCCGTTGGCAGTTCAGCGGCCTGCGGCTGGCCCGGGACGGTGCATGCTGACCCCGGGCGTGCTGCAGCAGGACGAGGCGCTGGGCCGGCCGTCGACACCGGCGCCGGCGCTGGGGGAATCGGGCTTCGGGCGCGACCTGCTGTCGGCGCTGGCCACGCGCCCGCGCAGCATCTCGCCCAAGTATTTCTACGACGCCGTTGGCTCGCAGCTGTTCGACCGCATCTGCGAATTGCCGGAGTACTACCCGACCCGGACCGAGCTGGCGGTGCTCGAGCGCCATGTCGGGGAGATGGCCGCGTTGGCCGGGCCGAGCGCGGAAATCGTTGAGTTCGGCGCCGGCTCGCTGCGCAAGGTGCGGCTGCTGCTGCAGGCCTTCGCCGCGCCGGCGCGCTACGTGCCGATCGACATTTCGGGCGACTACCTGGGCGAGGCCGCCACCGCCTTGCGCGCGGAATTTCCCCGGCTGGACGTGCACCCGGTGGCGGCCGACTACACGCAGCGGCTGGTGCTGCCGCCAGCGCGTGGCCGCCGCGTCGGCTTCTTTCCGGGCTCGACGCTGGGCAACTTCACGCCGGCCGAGGCGCTGGAGTTCCTGCAGCGCGCCGGCGAGGTGCTGCGCGGCGGCGCCTTGCTGCTGGGGGCCGACCTGGTCAAGGATCCCGGCCTGCTGCACGCCGCCTACAACGATGCGCAAGGCGTGACGGCCGCCTTCAACCTGAACCTGCTGGCGCGCGCCAACCGCGAACTGGGCACCGACTTCGACCTGGACCAGTTCGCCCACTACGCCTTCTACAACGCGCCGCACCGGCGTATCGAGATGCACCTGGTCAGCCGCGAGCGGCAGTCGGTACGCCTGGGCGGGAAGCGCTTCGAGCTGGAGGAGGGCGAGAGCCTGCACACCGAGAATTCGTACAAGTTCACCGTCGACGGTCTGCGCGCGCTGGCGCGCCGGGCCGGCTTCCGGCCGGGTCCGGTGTGGACCGACCCGCAACGCCTGTTCAGCGTGCACTGGCTGCACGCGCCCGAAGGAGAGACCTTATGAAAGCGATCTGGAACGACACGGTCATCGCCGAGAGCGACGACACGGTGGTGGTGGAAGGCAACCACTACTTTCCGGCCGACGCGCTCAAGCGCGAGTACGTCACCTTCAGCAACCACACCACCAGCTGCGCCTGGAAAGGCCAGGCCAGCTACTACTCGCTGATCGTCGACGGCGAGCTGAACCCGGAAGCGGCCTGGTACTACCCAAACCCGAAACCCGAAGCCGAGATCGTCAAGGACCGCGTGGCATTCTGGAGGGGCGTGAAGGTGACGGAGTAAGGCCGCGCCGCGCCCCACAAGATACCTCTCGCCGACAGCGGTGACGGCACTGTACAAAACGCCGTCGCTGTTTGTCCCGAGATGCCGCCGACACGCGCATTTCGCTTGCTTCGGTGCATCGATCATTCGCCGGCGTCAGCTGCACGTCCGCTCCGCGCCAGAAGCAGCCGTGCAGTGCGCGCACTGTTGCGCAGCTGCCGGAGTACGCGCACCATGGGGCCGTGTACGAGAAAAAGGGGCTTGGCATGGCCGAAGCCATCGGTAACGACTCCTGGAACGCCGGTGATCCCTATGACCGCTTTATCGGCCGCTGGAGCCGGCGTGTCGCGCCGCTGTTCCTTTCGTGGTTGGCGATCCCCACGGGCCGGCGCTGGCTCGACGTCGGATGCGGAACGGGTGCGCTGTGCGCTGAGATTCTGCGACACAGTCCTCCTGCGGCCCTGACAGGGGTCGATCCTTCGGCGGGCTTCCTGTCGGTGGCGAGGCAGCGCCTGCCGACGTCGATTCGCCTTCTCGTCGGCGACGCGGGCTCGATCCCGCTGCAGGACGGTGAAGTCGACGTCGTTGCTTCGGGCTTGGTGCTGAACTTCATCGCTCACCTGCCCCAGGGCCTGGCGGAGATGGTGCGTGTCACGGTGCCGGGTGGCATCGTCGCGGGCTATGTCTGGGATTACGCCGAAGGCATGGAAATGCTGCGCCGCTTTTGGGATGTCGCGTCCACGCTCGATCCCGACGCCGTGGAGCTTCACGAAGGGCGCCGCTTCACCCTGTGTCGACCACCCTCCCTCGCGTCTGCGTTCAAGCAAGCGAGCTTGACGAACGTCGAGATCGCGCCCTTGGAGATCGAGATGGAATTCTCGGGTCTCGACGACCTTTGGCAGCCTTTCCTTGGGGCACAGGGCCCCGCGCCCGCGTACGTTGCATCGCTTCCCCAAGACCGCCGGCTGCGCTTGCGCGAGGCCCTGCGGAGGAGCTTGCTCGGCGCGGACAATGGCCCACTGACGCTACGTGCGAGAGCATGGGCGGTACGGGGAAACAGTCCGTAGCTGCCCGGGGTGCGCAGTTGAGCCTGGCAAGCGGACGACCTACTTGACCCTTCGAGGACTTTGCGCTTGAAAACGTTGATCTGGCCCCTGCATTCCCGGACACCGTCTAGTCACAAGTTAGCGCCGGTTCGTCTTGCCGAAGCTGGCGCGGTTGCGCGGTTTGTAGCCGCCTGAACTCCCCGGGAGATTGAATTTTCAACGACGAGTGCGGATGCACCTGGTTGAAGTGCTCGAATGCCGCCGGCAACTGCGCCATCACCGTTGGCGCGTCGGTCAGGTCCATGCGGCTGACGTAGTCGCGCTTGAGGTGTTGACGAAGCTCTAGGCCATCCGTTGCTCTGTGGCTGCACACGGGCGTGGTGATCGGCGTCAGACCCAACTGGCGGGCCACGCTGCGCGTGTCGGCGGCGATGTACGCTCCGCCCTTGTCGCTGAGGAATTCCAGCGCGTGGTCCTCGGGGATGGCGCCGTGGCGGCCTCGCCTGCAATCGCGGTGCGACTACCTGTCCAGAATTTGCGAATTGCCTGATTGATCCCTGTCGGCAGCAAAGTGTTGTCGGTCGGCGGTTGTTGTTGAAGGACAGGGCGCTGAGACGCTGCTGATGCTGCACGGATGGCCCGACACGGTTCGCCTTTGGGATGCAACCCTACAGGAGCTGCGGGATCGATTCCGCTGGTGTCGCTTGACGTTGCCCGGCTACCAACGGCGCCGATCGCTGTAGACCAACTCTGGGGCAGATGACGGACCGGCTGCTGCACGTCGTCCACCGGATCTGCCCGGGCGGGCAGGTCATCACTCTGACTGCGCACGACTGGGGTTGGACACAGGACATTGGCTGGTAGCGCGGACGCCGCCGGCTTCACCCCCGCTGTCCGGGACTGGCTGTTGTCGTAGCGGGTCATGGGCGCGAGGCTGCCGCACGGTGGCGTTGCCAGCTTGCATCAGAAGGGCCGGGACCGGGTGCTCACTAGAGCCGAAGGAAACACGGTCTATCCGCATCCGCCGGCAGTTGGCGATCAGAGCGCGTGACTTGGCTCTGTTCAACCAGCAACCAGACCTGAGCGTTCCCGTCGGTCGCATGCGAACGGCCGCCGATCGCTGCGTCAGGCGAGCGCGGTCGCCTCCACCTCCACCTGAAACCCGTAATGCAGCTTGGGCACGGGCACCACGACGCGCGCCGGGCGTGCCTCGCCGCACCATTCGGCGTACAAGGCGTTGAAGGCCGGCCACTGGTCCACGTCGGTCACGTAGACCCGCACCTGCAGCAGTTTGTCCACGGAACTGCCGGCGGCGTGCAGTGCCGCCCCGACGTTGGCCAGCACTTGGCGAGTCTGCTCCTCGAACGAAGCTTCGTTCAGGAGTCGGCCATCGGCGGTGACCGGCAGTTCGCCCGCGACGAACACCAGCCCGGCGGCTCGCACCGCGTGGCTGTAGTGGCCACGCGGGGCGGCGAGATCGGCCGGCACGGGAGGGATGGTGATGTCGGGATGCGACATGGGAGTTCCTTTCTTCTTAAGGTGAAACGTTGTAGGACGGCGGCACGCGCCTTGGTAGCATGCTACCCCGCCTCCGAGAAGTTCCGCTTCCCCCCGCATGCTTGGCATTCCTCTCCCTGACGACATCGAGTCGCAGTACAACCCGCGGAAAGCGGTCCCCGATGTCGAACAGTTCACCCGCCACACCGCGGAGTTGAGTGCGCGCGCTCGGCAGCGCTTGACGGCTGCCCGGCTCGACCTGCGCTACGGCCAAGGCAAGCTCGCCACCCTGGATGTTTTCCCGGCGGCCGCGGCCGCCGCGCCGGTGCACGTGTTTCTGCACGGCGGCTACTGGCGCGGCCGCGACAAGAGCGACTACAGCTACGTGGCCGACGCACTGGTGCCGATGGGAATCACCACGGTTGTCATGAACTACGACCTTTGCCCTGCGGTGGAATTGCCGGCGATCGTGCGGCAGGTGCGCGAGGGCTTCCAGTGGATCCATGCTCACGCGAAAGAGTGGGGCGGCGATCCGGCTGCCATCACCGCATCCGGCCACTCCGCTGGCGCGCACCTGATCGCCGCGGCCTTGCCGCAATCCGGCGAAGCCACGCCACCGTGGGTGCCGCGCGCGGCCACGCTGATCAGCGGCATCTACGAGCTGGAGCCGGTGCTCTCTATCAGCGTCAACCAGGAGATCCGGCTACGGCCCGAGCAGGTCGACGCGCTGAGCCCGATGCGCCGCCCGCCCCATCCGTCCGTGCCCCTGGTGCTGGTCGCGGGGGGCGGGGAGCCGACCTCCTGGGTGAAGCAGTCGCACGACTTCGCCAAGGCCTGCACGGCGGCGGGCGGCCGCGCCACCTACGTGGAAGTGCCGGGCGCGCATCACTACTCCGTCATGAACGGCCTGGAAGACGCCGACGGCCTCCTGGCACGCCTGATCGCTGCCTGCGCCAAGCCGTCCAACCCCACCTGAAACCCTCGTTCCCACTGGACTGACATGAACCAGAACAAAACCTTCCTGCGCCGGCGTGATGTGCTGGCTGTCGCTTCCGCCCTGATGGTCGGGGGCTTGGCATCCCCCGCCGCCTTGGCCCAGGGCGGCTATCCGAACAAGCCGATCCGGCTGGTGATTCCGTTCGCGCCGGGTGGCGTCACCGACGTCGCCGGCCGCACAATCGCCGAGTTCATGAGCAAGCGGCTGGGTCAGCAGGTGGTGCCGGACAACCGCCCGGGCGCTTCGGGCAACATAGGCAGCCAGCAAGTGGCCACGGCCGAGCCGGACGGCTACACGTTGCTGGTCGTGCTGGACGGCACCTTCGTCATCAACCCGCACGTGTACGAGAAGGTGGGTTTCGATCCGTTGCGCGACTTCGCCCCGGTCGGCAAGATCGGCGACTCCACCATCATCTTGGTCGCCAACCCGAACGTGAAGGCGCGCTCTCTGGCGGATGTGATTGCCTTGTCGAAGTCGCAGCCGGGCGGCCTGGCCTTCGGCACCTCGGGCAACGGCAGCATCACCCATATCGCCGGCGAGCTGCTGAAGCAGCGCAGCGGCGCCAACCTCACCCATGTGGCCTACAAGGGAGGCGGTCCGGCCGTTGCCGACGTGCTCGCCGGCCACATCCCGCTGGCCTTTTCCTCCGCGGCGTCGATCCATGGCCACTTGAAATCGGGCAAGCTGGTGCCGATCGGCGTGCCCAGCGGGAAGCGCTCGCCCCAGTACCCGGACATCCCGACTTTCGTCGAGGGCGGCGTTCCCCGCTTCGACCTCAACTCCTGGGTCGGCATCGTGGCCCCCGCCAAGACACCCACGCCCATCCTGGACCGCCTGAACACGGAGCTGAACGCCGCGCTCAAGGATTCGGCAGTGCGCGAAAAGCTGGCCGGTTCCGGGATTGGCGCGGCGCCGGGCACGGCCGAAGGCTTCGGCAACGTGATCCGCAACGAACTCGCCGCCTACGGCTCCGTGGTGAAGGCGGCGGGCATCAAGCTGGATTAGGCGAATCCGGCGGGGTGACGCGGCGTGGAAACTCCGCGTCATTCGAGGACCGCGCCGAACCCGGGGACCGCCCCCGTCAGGCCCAACGACCAGCATCGTCCTGGCCGTGCATGCGGCAGTGGACGTGACCGGAAGGCCGAGCCGACGTTGGGCCGCATCCAGCGCCGGCAGCGACTGCATCTGCACGCATGCGGACAGCACCACGGCGTCCACGTTGGCGGTATTCAGGCGCGGCACGTCCTCCAGCAGCCGCATGGGGTCGCGGCGGCCGACTTCCAGGTTGTCCGGGATCTCCAAGCAGACTCGGTCACACGAAGCTGGAAAGCACCGTCAGGTATCTAGGCATCGAGGCGGATGACGCGCTCGAGATCTTCAGGCCATGCGCCGCAGATTCAGCGCCGCACAAGCGAGCTTCCATTCGCCTTGGACCTTGCTGAGGCCCTTGAGGCTGAATTGGCGGAATCCCAGCACACTCTTGATCCAGCCATTGGGCGGCTCGGCGATCCAGTTGCGTTTGCGATAGGCGCTGCGACCATGATCGGTCTGCAACTTGGCGGCCATGGCTGCCGTGTGCGGGCTCCTCTCTGGATCGAACTGCAGTTGCAGCTTGCCTTCCCGCCCGAGA
>NZ_JAQGLS010000017.1 GCF_028292805.1 Ramlibacter sp.
ATGACTGTCTCCTTCTCGGGCGCGCTGGCCGGGGTGTCGGGGGAGCGGATATTATCAGCACACTGACGATGTGTGCAATGAGAGAATGCGGCTCCACCCGAGGCTCCATCATGACCCGCGCCACGCCCCGCAAGACCCCCGCCCCGCGGCCGACCGAACTGCAGTCGCTGCCCGGCCATTGCATCCGTCGGCTGCAGCAGATCGCGGTGGCGATCTTCATGCAGGAGTCGGGCGCCACCGGCGTGACGCCGGTGCAGTTCGCCGTGCTGCAGGCGCTGGCCGCGCAGGGCGGCATCGACCAGCGCTCGCTGGCCCGCGCGGTGAGCTTCGACACCTCGACCATCGGCGGCGTGATCGACCGGCTGGAATCGCGCGGCTTTCTCACCCGCAGCCTCTCGGCCACCGACCGGCGGGTGCGGCTGCTCGACCTGACGCCGGCGGGCGAGGCGCTGCTGGCGCAGCTGACGCCTTCCATGCAGCGCACGCAAAAGCGCATCCTCGAGCCCTTGCCCGCCCGCGACCGCAAAGAGTTCATGCGGATGGTGCAGGCCGTGGTGGGGCACCACGAGGCGCTGGGGCAAGCGGACGCCGAGTTGTAGCCGTAGCGCGTGCAAGCTCAGTTTGATGCCCCGGCCTTCGCCGGCCCGATGTTGCGGTCCGCCACCTCGGTCACCGCCGGGAAGTACCTTCCGCCCAGCCCGTTGGCGATGGCCGCCTCGTAGTACGGCGCGCCAGCGCCGCGACCGCCGTCGAGGTGCCGGTCTGGGCCCCGAGTTCCATCACGTAGTCGAAGTCCTTGAGCGCGTACTCGGAACGCGGATCGCGCGGACGCATGGGCGCATGGGCGCATGGGCGCGAGCATGGCCTGGTGGGTGCCGCTGGACGGGCCCAGCAGGCCGATCCAGTCGGCGGCGATGCCGACTGGCCAGCGCCTGGTTCAAGCGCTCTTCGTCCATGCGGTCGCCGCGGCACCAGGCGCCGCCGTGCGCCTCGGCCAGCAATGGAAGGGCCGGAGCCCTGGGGCAGGTGGAGGCGGGCCAGCAGCGGGGCGCCGGGGTGCTCGAGGGAGTCGACGTCTTGGCTGGTGAGGGCCAAGATCGCGGGCGCATCCAAGGTCAAGGGCTGGTCTGCGTCGCGCTCTGCGCAGCAGCCGACCTCAGCCTCGGGGACTGCGTGCGCCAACCGCGGCGGCGCGAGTTTTTTCACCGCTTGAACTTCGGCGGCGCGCCAACGCTGGTGTTTACCCGGGTCGCAAATCGGTATCCCCGGCCTGGAGGATGCGCCGCGTTGCGGTGCCGCAGCAACTGCTACGCTGAACCACCACCAGCAGGAGGCACGACACGATGCGTGATCTGGAAGTCTTTCGCCTGGTCGGGGATGCGCCGTGCGACAAGGCCCTCGACCTGATCTGGGACCAGCTGGTCCCGGAGCAGCGGATGAACCCACGCCTGGACGAAGGCGCTGCAGCAGCTGCCGCGGGTCCTGATGCGGCGACTGTGCGGCGCCGACGCGGCGCGCTACCTGCGCCTGCGCCTGCGCCTGGGTCGGGTCGGGTCGGGTCGGGTCGGGTCGGGTCGGCCTGTTCGACCAGATGGTGTGCTCGATCGGGCAGTCGATCATCGACCTGCGCAAAGTGGGCGAAGCCGACGAGGAGGCCGGGGTGGTGCGCGCCGGGGTGTTCTCGCGGGCGCTGCTGTGAGCCGACGCGGCAGGGGTGGCGCATGACGGCCCGGGTCATCGTCGTCGGCGCCGGCCGAGCGGCTGCAGCGCGGCCATCGCTTTGTAGCGGGCCGGCCTGCAGACGCTGCTGGTGGACAAGGGCGAGCGCGGACGCGACAAGGTCTGCGGCGACGCCTTGATCCCGGATGCACTGGCCGCACTGGACCAGCTCGGTTGCCTGGCGCCAGTGCTGGCCCGCGCGCACGCCGTCGGGTGTCTGCGCATCCTCGCCTGCTCGATGCGCGCGGGCGGACGGTGCAGTTCCAGGCCGACCACGTGCTGCTCGCCACCGGGGCGGGCGCCGGCCCGATCGAGGCGGCGGGCATGTGCACCCGCAGGGTCGCCAGCGGCGTCGGCCTGCGCGCCTACTTCGAGCTGCCGCCGGCGCCTGCGCTTGCGCTTGCGCTTGCGCTTGCGCTTGCGCGCGAGCTTGACGTCTTCTCGCTCACCTACGACCGCCCGCTGTGTCCCGGCTACGGCTGGGTGTTTCCCGGGCCGGACGGCATCTTCAACGGGGGCGTTGGCTTCTTTCATGACAGCCTGCGCAATAGCGCCCGCCTCAACCTGCGCGAGCTGTGGGGCTGGTTCATGCACGCCTGCCGGGCCAGCGCCCAGATCCGCAAGTTCGGGCACCAGCGCACCGCGCTGCGTGGCGCTCCGTTGCGCACCTCCTTGCGCGGGGCGGCGATCACGCGGCCGGGCCTGATGCTGGTGTGGAGACCCGTGGCGGCACCGCTGGGGGGCTGGCTGGCCCACTGGGCCGGCCCCCAGGCGGTCTGCCTGGCTGGCGCCGGGGTGGCGACGGCCGGCGTGGCCGTGGCGCTGATGCAAAAGCAGTAGTTCGGGCGGCGACTTCCGCACGGAAACCACGGAACGCCCCGCAGGGCGTTTTTTTTTTCGCGCCTGAAAGCCTGTGGAGCGTTCCGGCACAACCTCGACCTTATCCACAGGCGCGTGCCGGTTTGACAAGTTGTCCCTATTTCAACGACAGCACGAAAGCACACCTGCGCACAGCCCGCCATCGCACGCAAGTGCCAGTGCCGGCAGGCGGAAAAGGCGGTTATCCACAGCGCGGGGCCGGCTTCTACTACTACTGCTATTTTGAATAAAGGACTTCTAAGAGAAGTCAGTCGCCAGCCCCCGGCCGGCGCCGCGGACGGTTTTCGGGCCTCGCCCGATGGGCGCCGCCAGCGCAGAATGCAACGCATCGGGCAACAGGAGACGCTGATGGCGATGCTGGTTCTGGGCCTGGTGCTGTTTCTGGGGGTGCATTCCAGCCGTGTCGTGGCCGACGGGTGGCGAACGCGGATGGTGGCCAGGGTCGGCGACAAGCCGTGGAAAGCGGTGTACGCGCTGCTGGCTGTCGTCGGCTTCGTCCTCATCGTCTACGGCTACGGCGCGGCCAGGCAAAGCCCGATGGTCCTGTGGCCGCAGCCACCGGTGGCGATGCGGCACATCGCGGCGCTGTTGACGCTGCTGGCTTTCGTGCTCGTGGTTGCGGCGTACTTGCCGGGCAACCAGCTCAAGGCCAGGCTGAACCACCCGATGCTGCTGGGCGTGAAGCTCTGGGCGCTGGCCCACCTGCTGGCCAACAACACGCTGGCCGACCTGCTGCTGTTCGGGTCGTTCCTGGCCTGGGCAGTGGTCGATTTCGCCTCGGCCCGGCGGCGCGACCGGGCCACTGGCAAGGTCTACCCGGCCGGCAGCGGCGCGCGGACTGCCATCACGGTGGTGCTGGGGCTGGTGGCCTGGACGGTTTTCGCGCTGTGGCTGCATCCGCTGTGGATCGGGGTGCGGCCGATCTGAGCCGCACGGGCCAGGTCAAGACAGGCAGCCGTCCGACAGCCTGCCCGCCGCATCCTTTCCAGAATGGACTGCAGCAGACCGAAAGGAAATGACAGTGGACGAACTGAAAGCGCCGCGGCCGCTGACCGTGGTCACCGGCGCCTCGTCGGGCATCGGCTACCACCTGGCGAAGCTGGCGGCCGAGCATGGGCACGACCTGGTGGTGGCCGCCGACACGCCGCTGGACCAGGCGGTGAGCGACTTGCGGGCGCTGGGCGCCCGGGTGGATCCGGTACAAGCGGATCTGGCCAGCACCGATGGCGTGCAGCAACTGATCGCCTGCATCGGTGAGCGCGAGGTCGACGTGCTGATGGCCAACGCCGGCCACGGCCTGGGCGGCGCCTTTCTCGAGCAGGACTTCCAGGCCATCCTGCACGTGATCAACACCAACATCACTGGCACCGTGCACCTGGTCCAGCACGTGGGCCGGCAGATGGTCAGGCGCGCGCACGAGCGCGGCGCCGGCCGGATCCTGATTACCGGCTCGATCGCCGGCTTCCAGCCAGGCAGTTTCCAGGCCGTCTACAACGGCACCAAGGCCTTCATCGACTCGTTCGCCATGGCGCTGCGCAACGAGCTCAAGGGCAGCAACGTCACGGTCAGCTGCCTGATGCCCGGGCCGACCGACACCGAATTTTTCCAGCGCGCCGACATGGCCACCACCAAGGTCGCCAATGACCCCAAGATGCTGATGCAGCCCGAGGACGTGGCGCGCGTCGGCTTCGACGCCATGCTCAAGGGCGAGGCCGACGTGGTGGCGGGCTGGAGGAACAAGATGCAGGTCGCCATCAGCAAGGTCATGCCGGCGCAGGCGGTGGCCGAGATGCACCGCAAGCTGGCCGAGCCGGGCAGCGCCGACAAGTGAACGATTCAAGGAGAGACGAATGAGCCATCGCTACCACCCCAACCCCGCCGATCAGCAGCAGCCGCAGTCCGGCAAACTCGAGAACGACAGCAACAAGCAGGGCAGCCAGGCGCCGACCCAGAAGAACGAAGGCAGGCGCACGCCGGAGAGCCGCCACGACCGGGAAAACAGGATAGGCGGCACCAACCAGCACCAGGTGCGCACCGGCAGCTCCGGCCAGGGCGACAAGGGCGGCCCGAACAGCCGCACCGGCTGAATCAGCCCCGGTGCACCGGGGCCATCAGGTCGCTGTAGTCGAAGCACCGGGCCAGCCCCAGCTGGCAGCCGCAAGGCCGCCAGCGGCCATCGGCCTGCTTGACGAAGTTCTGGGTGCCCGCCAGCAGGCGGCGCAGGATCGGCTCGAACGTGTCCACGGCCGCGGGGGCGAGCGCTGCCGCAACCACGCTGCCGGTTGCGAACGTATCGATGGCGGTGTTCATGCGTTGCGGATTTTGCACCTCTCCACAACGGCGGGCCAGCGGCACAGTTGACAGTGCGGCGTGTACGCAACGCAAACGCAGGTAAAGACTCGCTAACGTGGCCGGCCACGCCGCTGAAGGCTTCCGCCGACGACAGGGGCTACAGCTGCACGCCCACCCGGCGCGGGAACAGCTCCCGCTCGATGGTCTGCAGCATCGACGTCCAGCCCTTGCGCGACGGTTCCTGGTGGAAGTGGGCATCGCGGCCGGCGCCGAGTTCCTGGCTGATGGTCACTTCGCAGGTGGCGGCGTTGAGCGGCTTGACTTCGACCGTGACGCGGGTGCTTTCGTCGGCCCCCATGTTCAACACGCTCAGGTCGAACATCAGCCGGTGCGGCCGCTCGATCGCGACGAATTTGCCCAGGTGCACCACGTCGAACACGCTTTCGTCGCCATCGGCCGCCGGGCGCCGGTCGGTGACGGTGAAACCGCCACCCACCGAGGGCTGGATCTGGCACTGCATCACGTTGCCGGTGCGGGTGCGAAACAGGAAGCGGGAGGCCTGGGCCGGCGTCAGCCAGGCGTCGAAGACTTTTTCCGCGGGGGCGCAATAGCGGTGGGATACGCGCACGGTGACAGCGGAGCTCATCCTTGGTTTATCGCGCGGACCGGCTTCGCTGTCAATCCTGTCAAAGTTGCCAGGTGTTTAGCGTGCTGCCTCGGGCAGCTCGATCTTGATGTCGAGCACCTCCAGGTTGTCCTGCCGCTCCAGGTGCACCTTCAGGTGCGCCGGGTCGATCTTGACGTACTTGCTGATCACCGCCACCAGGTCGCGCTGCAGGGCCGGCAGGTAGTCCGGCGTGGCGGCGCTGCGGCCGCTGCGCTCGTGAGCCAGGATGATCTGCAGCCGCTCCTTGGCGACGCTGGCGGTTTTCTTCTTCTCCCCCAGCAGGAAAGACAGGATCGACATCATCACTTCCCCCCGAACAGGCGCTTGAGGAAGCCGGCCTTCTGGTGGTCGACAAAGCGCATCGGCTTGTCTTCGCCCAGGAAGCGCGCCACCACATCCTGGTAGGCCTCGGCGACATCGGTGCCCTTGAGGTGGACGGCCGGCGTGCCTTGGTTGCTGGCCTGCAACACCGACTCGCTTTCCGGGATCACGCCGATCAGCGGAATGCGCAGGATGTCCTGGATGTCCTCCAGCGACAGCATCTGGCCCTGGTTGACCCGGGCCGGGTTGTAGCGGGTGATCAGCAGGTGTTCCTTGATCGGGTCCTTGCCGTCGATGGCGCGCTTGGTCTTGCTGGCCAGCATGCCCAGGATGCGGTCCGAGTCGCGCACCGAGGAGACCTCGGGGTTGGTGACCACCAGCGCCTCGTCGGCGAAGTGCATCGCCATCAGTGCGCCGGTCTCGATGCCGGCCGGCGAGTCGCACACGATGTACTCGAAGCCCATCGCGGCCATGTCGTCGAGCACGCGCTGCACGCCGTCTTTGGACAGGGCTTCCTTGTCGCGGGTCTGGCTGGCGGCCAGCACCGACAGGTGGTCGTTGTGCTTGTCCTTGATCAGGGCCTGGTTCAGGGTGGCTTCGCCGTGGATCACGTTGACGAAGTCGTAGACCACGCGCCGCTCGCAGCCCATGATCAGGTCGAGATTGCGCAGGCCGACGTCGAAGTCGATCACGGCGGTCTTGTGCCCGCGCAGGGCCAGGCCGCTGGCGAAGCTGGCGCTGGTGGTGGTCTTGCCCACCCCGCCCTTGCCGGAGGTGACGACGATGAACTTTGCCATGGGTGGGTGTGTCCTTGTGGAGCTTGTCAGGGATTGAGGGGTTCGATCACCAGCTTGCCGGTGTCGCCGTCGCCGGCCAGGCGCACTTGCGCGGGCTTGCCGCGCAAGGCCTCCGGCCACGGGGTTTCGCTGGTGCGGTAGACGCCGGCGATGGAGACCAGCTCGGGCTCCAGGCACAGTGTCAGGATGCGCGCGTCGCTGTCGCCGCGGGCGCCGGCGATGGCCTTGCCGCGCAGCGGGGCGTACACGTGGATGTGGCCGTCGGCGATGACTTCGGCGCCGGCGTTGACCATGGCCAGCACCACCACGTCGCGCCCGCGGCCATAGACCTGCTGGCCCGAGCGCAGCGGCTTGTCGATCACCAATGCACTTTGCGGGATCCGCACTTCCTCCCTCCCGCCCTGGGGCAGGGCGGGGGCCGGCGCGGGGGTGCTAGCTTCGCTCGCCGCAACCGGTTGGTCCCGCGCCACCACCGCATCCGGCGCTGCCGCCAGCCCGACCGCCCGCGCGGCCTCCATCTGTTCCCGGTTGCCGCCCTTGACCGCGACCGGAATCACCCGGTACCGGCGCAGCAGTTCCAGCAAGGCGCGGAAATCGGGCGTGGCGCTGTCGGCCGGCAGCGCGGCCAGGTCGATCACCAGCGGGTCGTGGTCGAAGAAGTCGGGCATGTCGCCGAAGCGCGCCTGCAACTCCCCGGCCAGCAAGGCGAGGTCGGGGGACTTGAGCAACAGCGCCACCAGGGGAAGGTTGGCGCTCTTGATCTCGAACGTGGCGGGCGCGCGGCCCGCAAGTGCAACGGTCATTCGAAGAGGTACTACTTTGGCGCGCGAATCTTAGCAGCGGGGTGTAACACGCAGGTGTCATGCCGGGCTCGACCGCTATACAGGCGCCACCTGATCAGGCGCTGTCGCTGGATCGCGCGCCAGGCGGGCAATGACAGTCGCACGACGGAAGCTTCCTACGCGTTCTGTGGCGCAACGCGCGCTTGCCATTGCGTCAGCGAAGATCACACTGGAGCCGACCCCCAAGGAGCGCGCCATGATTCCGCACCATCCTACCCACTGGATCGCCGTGGCCCTCGTCGCGTCGCTGGCGCTGCTGGCTTTCGAGGCTGCCGGCCAGAACACCGGCGCCCAAGCCGTGTTCGAAGGGCGCCCGGCCATGGCCGGGGCCCAGGCCGGGCAGGGCGCCCTGGCCGGGCCACCGCAGGGCGGCATTGGCCTGCAGGGCACCGACGGCGCCCAGCTGAACCTGCGCCGGCCGCAGACGGCGACGATGGGCGCCGGCTCCGCGCCGGCGCTGGTGTCGTGCCAGGGCCCGACCGTATCAGCCGCGAACAACCCGGCGTGCGTGGCGCAGATCGGCAACGAACGCCTCGAAAGCCGCATGACGCGCCTGGGCGTCAGCAACGCGCAGCAGCGCTGAGGGGTGCAAGGTCACCAGCACCTGCCGGCCATCGGGCCGGGGCAGCCAGTGACCGCGCTCGGCCATCACCGGCACGGCCCGGCCCAGCAGTGAACGGGCGGCGGTCGCGCCCAGCGCCACCAGTGCCACCGGCCGCACCAGCGCGATCTCGTCTTCCAGCCAGTGCAGGCAGGCCGCCGCCTCGCGTTGCGTCGGGCTCTTGTGGATGCGGCGCTTGCCGCGCAGCTCGAACTTGAAATGCTTGACCGCGTTGGAGACGAACACCCGCTCGCGCGGAACGTCCGCCGCCTCCAGCGCGCGTGCCAGCAGCTTGCCGGCCGGTCCGACGAAGGGATGGCCCTGCAGGTCTTCCTGGTCGCCCGGCTGTTCCCCCACCAGCATCAGCCTGGCCCTGGGCGCGCCTTCACCGGTGACGGACTGGGTGGCGAACTCGCCGATCGGGCATTCGCGGCAGGCCATGGTGGCCGCCTTCAACTGCGCGAGCGAGGTGATCCGGTCCGGCCTGCTTTCAGGCATGGGCGGCGGGGCGGCCGTCCTGCGCCGGACCGAACACCCGCGCATGGCAGGCCAGCCAGTAGTCGTCGCTCGCCTCCTGCGTGGGCAGTGACCAGCGCGGCAGGCCCGGGCCGAAGGTCAGGTCGCCGTGCTCGCAGCGCACGGTGCGCTCGGGCGTGAACAGGACCCAGCGCGGCGCTGTCACCCGCTTGCACAGCCAGGGACCGGTGGCCTCGACCACGTGGTGGGCCGGCTCATGGCTGGCCACCTGCAATTCCTGGCCGTCGGCAGCGCGGACCGTGCGCAGCTGCAGGTTGGCCTTGAGCTTGTGGATGTCGCGCCGCACGGCATGCGCCATGTGCTGTGCCTGCAGCATGTCGGGGTCGACCGGGTCGCTGCGCAGCGCCGGCTCGTGCACCAACCGCCACAGCAGCCGATACAGCAGGTTGAAGCGCTCGGCATCCCGATGCAGCACCACGAATTCGCACAGACGCGTGAACGACGCGGGCACGATGGCGCTGGCGGCGCGGGGGACGTTGCGGGGCCGGCTGGCCTGCGCGGGCTGGGCTTGCGCGTACTGGCTGGCGGCGTTGAGTTGCCATTGCACCGATTCCGGCGGCACCTGCTGGGCCAGCAGCTGCCGCACCTCGGAGCGAAAGCCGGCCAGGTCGACCGGCCCTGCGAGGTTCACTTGCACATCTGCACTGTTCATCATGTCCGTTCCCGACGACTGAAAATCCGTCTTGGCTGATGGATCGGATTTTCCGGGAGTTCGCCCGGTGCGTGGGCGGTCAGGTATGCAAATGCGTCACGCTACCCGCGTCTGTTTGCGCGCGCGCACTTCCACCGTCAGGTAAAGAAGTCCGGCGACGAACAGCGGGGCGATGTAGTAGAGCGCACGGTAGCCCAGGAGAGCGCCCAGCAGCGTGGCTTCGGGCAGGCGGTGCGACAGCAGCGCGATGAACACGCCCTCGAGCACGCCCAGCCCCGCCGGCACGTGGGTGATGACGCCGGCCACCGCCGCGATCAACAGCACGCTGAGCACCGAGGGATACGGCACCTTGCCTTGCAGCAGCATGTAGACGGCCGCGGCCATCAGCATCCAGTTGGCGCACGACAAGGCCAGTTGCAGCAGCGCCATGCGCGGGCGCGGCAGGATCAGCTCGTGGCCGCGGATCGTCCAGCTGCGTCGGCTCGACCAGCCGCACAACAGCAGGTAGGCCAGCGCCGCCGCCACCAGCGCCACCCCCAGCAGGCGCAGCCCGTCGCTGTCCACCTTCCAGTCGGGCGGCAGGTCCAGTGGCGCCACGGTAAACACCGCTCCGGCCAGCAACAGGTAGCCCAGCCAGTTGGTCAGCATGCTCAGGGTGAGCACGCGGGTGATGGTGGCGTAAGCCAGCCCCAGCTGCGAATACATGCGGTAGCGAAAGGCAACACCGCCCACCAGCGAGCCGAAGTTCAGGTTGAAGGCATAGCTGATGAAGTTGATCTGCATCACCTTGCGCACCGGCAGCCTGTGGCCGGTGTAGCGCCGGCCCACCAGGTCAAAGCAGCTGTACAGGACGTGGCTGGCCAAGCACAGCGCGCCGGCCAGCCACAGCACGCCGCGCGGCAGCGCCAGCACGCTTTGCCTGACCTCGCCCCAGTCGACGCCGCGCGCGTACTTGACCAGCAGCACCGCCACCAGCGCGAGGAAGGCGAGGCCCGCCGATCGTTTGACCCAGGGCCACCACGGTTTGCCGGTCAGCACGGACATTTCCGGTTGCGGCTCACGCCGGGGAGATCGGCTTGGTCGCCGTGGCCGGCTGCAGCCGCGGCGCATGGCGCGGCAGCCACGAGGCCCAGCGCGGATAGCGCAGCGTGAAGTGGTAGGCCAGCAGGCTGCGCGCCAGCGCCCAGCCTTTCAGTTCGCCCAGGTCTTCCGCCTTCACCTGGTTGCAGCTGTTGCACATCAACTTCTCGAGATTACTGGAAAGTGCGGCATTGAAGCCACGGTCGCGGATGATCACGTTGGCCTCAAGATTGAGCGACAGGCTCAGCGGATCGAGGTTGCTGGAGCCGACGGTGGCCCAGTCGTCGTCGATCACGGCGACCTTGCCGTGCAGCGGCCGATCGCAATACTCGAAGATTTTCACGCCAGCGTGCGTCAGGTGGTGGTACAGCATCTCGGCCGCGGTCTTGACGATCGGCATGTCGGGCTGGCCCTGCAGGATCAGCCGCACGTCGACGCCGCGCTTGGCGGCGCGCCGCACTTCCTTGATGAAGCGGTAGCCGGGAAAGAAGTAGGCGTTGGCGATGACGATGCGCTTGCGCGCTGCGCGGATCGCCACCCGGTAGTGGCGCTCGATGTCGTCCAGGTGGTGCCGGTTGTCGCGCACCACGAACATGGCCTCGGCGCCGCCCACGCGCGGCTGGTCCGAGGAGGGCACCCGCCATTGCCGGCGCTGGCGCCACCAGTGGCGTTGCTCGCGGTGGTGCCGCTGGCCCTGGGCCAGCGCGGTGTGGACGAAGCGGTGGATCTCGGAGACCAGCGGGCCGCGCACCTCCACCGAGTAGTCCTGCTTGGCCTCCGGGCCGAAGTCGCCCAGGTGGTCGGCCGAGTAGTTGATGCCGCCGACGAAGGCCACCTCGCCGTCGATCACCGCGATCTTGCGGTGCATGCGGCGCAGCAGGTGCGGCCGGTAGCCGAACGGCCGCGAGCCTGGATCGAACGAGTGCACCCGCACGCCGGCCGCCCTGAGGCTGCCCAGGAAATGTTCCGACAGGTCGGGCGAGCCCCAGTCGTCGATGGTGATGTCGACCTGGGCGCCGCGGCGGGCGGCGGCGATCAGTGCCTGGTGCAGCTGCAGGCCGACCTTGTCCTCGAACAGGATGAAGGTTTCGACGATCACTTCGCGCCGGGCGTTGGCGATGCGGGCGAACACCCGCGGGAAGAACTCCTCGCCGTTTTCCAGCAAGGTGATTTCGTTGCCGGGAGTCCAGTGCTTGGTGTCCATGGCGAGGCCTACAGGTGGATCTCCGCCGCCAGCGGCGCATGGTCGGACAGGTGCGCCCAAGGCTTGCGCGGCAGCACCACGGGCAGGTGCACCGAGCAGTTGCGCACGTAGATCCGGTCCAGCGACAGCAGCGGAAAGACGGCCGGGAAAGTCTTGGCCGATTCGCCGTAGGCCGTCACGAAGATCTCGCGCAGCCCGGCGTCGCGCCACAGGATGTCGTGGGCGCGGCGGCGCCAGTCGTTGAAGTCGCCGGCCACGATCAGGGGCGCATCGGCCGGCACTTCGGAGTGGGTGATCTTGCACAGCAGATCGAGCTGCTGCTGGCGGTGGTTCTCGGCCAGGCCCAGGTGCACGCAGACCACGTGCACCTGCTGCGGGTGCCCGGGCACGTCCAGCACGCAATGCAGCAGGCCGCGTTTTTCCGGGCTGGCCTTGTTCTCCTTGCCTGGCACCGAGACGTCGTGGTTGCGGTGGCTGAGGATGGGGAACTTGGACATCACCGCGTTGCCGTGGCAGCCCCTGGGGTAGACCGTGTTGCGGCCATAGGCGAACTGGGGCCAGATGCTGTCGGCCAGGAACTCGTAGTGTGGCGCTTCCGGCCAGTCCGCGATCTTCTTGCCGTTGGGCTCGTGGGTGCCCAGCACTTCCTGCATGAACACCACGTCCGCGCCCACCTTGCGCACGGCGTCGCGCAGTTCCGGCAAGATGAACTTGCGGTTGAAGGTGGTGAAGCCCTTATGGATGTTGACCGTCATGACAGTCAGGTGCGGTGCGGTCCGCGCGGTGTCGCTCATGGGCGCTGGGCTCTCGGTGCTGAAGCGGAACCTCGTTTGTAAAGGCCCTGCTGAGGCGCGGGCGTAGGACGGCGGGCCAAGTTCCTGTGCTCGCCAGCAGCCGCTTTGGCAAGCTTCCTGCTAAGGTCACGCGGCGTCACAACTTCAATCGCGCCATGACCAAGACGAAACAGCTGATCGCCCGCAGCGCCATCCTGGTTCTCGCCGCCCTGGGCGTGCAAGTTGCCCATGCCATGGATTTCCACCCTGACGGAACTTTCGCGACGGTGGGCGTGGCCCCCCACGGCACCGCGACCCTGGGCGCCGGGCTGGTCTGGGACTGGGGCTGGCGGGCCGACCGGCAGGCCACGCTGACGGCCCGCACCGAGCTGATCGTGGCCGGCTGGCGCGCCGACGCCAACGGCGGCGGCAGCCAGTCGCTGGCCCAGATGGTGCTGCTGCCGGTGCTGCACATGCAGCTGGACCGGGGCCACTCGCCCTGGTTCCTGGAGTTTGGTATCGGCGCCAGCGTCACCGACAAGATCTACCGCACGCCCCACAAGTTCAGCAGCACGCGCTGGAACTTTTACGACATGCTGGGCGCGGGCTACAGCTTCGGCGCCGGCCGCAAGCAGGAGCTCGCGCTGCGCTACGTCCACATCTCCAACCTCGGCCTGAAGAGACCCAACCCCGGCGAGGACTTCCTGCAGTTGCGCTACGGCGTGCACTTCTGACCGCGCGGGCAGGGCAGTCCTACGGCGAGCCTGCCCCCAGTCCGATAGGAGCGGGCCGGCGGCATCCCTAGATTGAATGAACGCACCCGGCCCCCGCTGCCGGGTCTTTCGCGCAAACCGCGACCATTCGATACGGAGTTGCCATGAAGAAGTCCACCCTTTCCCTCCTCGTTGCCGGCGTGCTGGCGGTGGCCGGCGCCGCCCAGGCCCAGGCCACCTTCGACAGCCCGGTGCACCAGCCCGGCGAAGCCAGCACCATGACGCACGGACAGCCGAATGCGCTGACCAGCAACGCACCCGACATCGGCACCATGGGCGCCGGCCCGGCCGTCGTCTACACCGAGGGCTACACCACCTACAACGTGCCGGTCTACGTGCTGCCGGCGCCGGCGGGCAGCCGGCCCTATGAGCTGGACCGCGGCGGCGCCTCGGAAACCAGCAGCGTCCCCGGCCGCGCGGGCGAAGCCAGCACCATGACCGGCGGCGTTCCCAACATGTCGACGGACAACATGCCTGGCAACATCCACGGCCGGCGCTGAGCACCAGTCAGGCAGCAATGACAAAGGCCCCTCGGGGCAAAAAAGCCCGAGGGGCCTCCAGGAGCGAGCGGGACGGAAGCCCTTCAACCGCGGTGGTGGTGGCCATGCTGGCCGCCCTTGCCGCGGTTGTCGCGCTTGCCCAAACGCAGGCTCTCGCCGTCGAATACCTTCTTCTGGTCGGCGTTGAGCGCCGAGTACAAGGTCTTGGTGGCATTGCCGCGCTTGTCCATTTCGGCGCCGCGGGCCGCGTGCAGGGCACGCATCCGGTCGATCCGTTCAGGCGTCGTCAGGCGCGCGAATTCGGCGCGGTCATGGCGCTGGCGTTCGGCCGGCTTCATGGCCGTGGTCCAGGCGGCCCAGTCGCCTTCCTGGGCAGCGCTGATCTGCAGCTTGAGCTTGAGGGCGGCCATGCGCCGCTCCGCGCGCAGCTGCCGCATTTCGCGGTGCTTGGCATGGCGCTGTTCCATGCTTGCGGGGTCGCCACGCTGGGCTTGCGCCTGAGCCTGCGGCGCAGTCGCGGCGGGGACGGCGGTCTGGGCCACCGCTGTCAGGCCGAGTCCGGCCAGCAGGCCGGCGCCCAGCAGGGTCTTGTGCAGCGATTTCACGATCATGTCAGCGTCCTTGGGGGGTGTGTGGCGAGTTTCGGGCTCGACTGTGTCGGGCCGGCTGGGCCAACGTGACGGGGCGGTAAAGAATGGCAGGCGACAGGCTGGGTCGCATCCTTCCTACGGCAACCATGCGCTGCTGGCCACAGACGCCGGTGCGGGCGCGGCGGACAGTTGACTTCAACCGAATGTTCAACGAAGGAGCGCACCATGAGGTCACTGGCTTTGGTGCGAGCGGCGGCCACCGTGCTGTCGCTCGCCTTCTTCTCCCACGGTGCCGTGCTGGCCCAGGCCCAGCCCCGCACCCTGACCGACACCGCGCCGCTGCCGGCGGGCGAGCGCGAGAGCGTGGGCGCCGTGATCCTGATGAACGAGCCGGTGCTGGCGCAGCGTCAGGCGATGCAGCAGGCGCAGGAGCGTTCCGGCGTCGACACGCGCTCCATGGGCGCCGGCCCGGCCCGCGTGCTGCAGCGCGTGCTGACGCGGCAAGAGCTGAAGCAAAAGCGGGCAATCGACGCCGGCAGCCGGCACCAGGCGCCGCCGCAGTAACGGCGAAGCCTGTCATCGCGGGTTCGCCCCGAAAGCCATGCCTTCGAGAACCGCGGCATGGTGCGGCTCAAGGCCGCAATGACACTGCTGCCGGCACGTCGTGACCCGCCAGTTCCTGCAGCATCGGGCACTCCGGCCGCTCGTTGCCCTGGCAGCAGTGGATCAGGTGGCGCAAAGTCTGCTGCATTTCCTGCATCGCGGCGACGCGCTGGGCCAGATCCTGCTCGTGCTTCTGGCCGATGCGTCGCACGCTGGCGCTGGCGCTGGCGCGGCGGCGGTTCTGCCACAGCCCGACCAGCTCGCCGATCTCCTCCATCGAAAAGCCCAGTGCCCGGGCCCGCTTGACGAAGCGCAGCGTGTGCGCCTCCGCCTCGCTGTACTGCCGATAGCCGCCGTCGGTGCGGCTGACCGCCGGCAGCAAGGCCCAGGCTTTCGTCGTGCCGCACCATCTTGGCGGAAACCCCGGACAGTCGGGCGGCCTCGCCGATGGCCACCGGCCGGCCGACGGCGGGCGCAGCCATCAGCCGGTCACCTTGTAGCCTTCTTCCTCGATTGCCTTGGCGATGGCGGCGTGGTCTTGCTGCGACTGCACCAGCACTTGGCCGCTCGCCAGGTCGACCTGCACCTGCGCCGCCGGATCGAGGGTCTTGACGGCCTGGGTGACGGCGCCGACGCAGTGGCCGCAGCTCATGCCTTGCACCTGGAATGTCTGGTTGGTCATGGGAAATCCTTTCGTCGTTGAAGACTGCAGCCTGAACCTTGCCACCATGGTAAGGTCAAGCCGGACCCTGCGCGGCGTGGGGACAATCGCCGCGCCGCTTGACCTTCCCATGGTGGAAAGGTCGACCATGCCTGCATGAACACGCCAACCAGCCCCACCGCCACGCTCGACCTCGGCGTCGACGGGATGACCTGCGCCTCCTGCGTCAACCGGGTGGAGCGGGCGCTCAAGAAAGTGCCGGGGGTGCAGGAGGCCACCGTCAACCTGGCCACCGAATCGGCCCGCGTCACCTACGAGGCGAGCGGCGAGCTCGAGGCGCAGCTGCGCCGGGCCGTGCGCGACGCCGGCTATGCGCCGCGCGTCGAGCAGGCGGCGAAGCTGGAAGACCTCTCGCCCTGGGCCGGCTTCGCCCCGGTGGCGATCGGGCTGTCGCTGTCGCTGCCGCTGGTGCTGCCGATGGTGGGCGAGCTGTTCGGGCGCCACTGGATGCTGCCGGCCTGGCTGCAGTTCGTGCTGGCGACGCCGGTGCAGTTCGTGCTGGGCGCGCGCTTCTACCGCGCCGGCTGGCACGCGCTCAAGGCCGGCAGCGGCAACATGGACCTGCTGGTGGCCATCGGCACCTCGGCCGGCTGGGGCTTGTCGGTGTGGCTGTGGCTGACGCAGGACAGCGGCCATCTGTACTTCGAGGCCTCGGCGGTGGTGATCACGCTGGTGCTGCTGGGCAAGTGGCTGGAGTCGCGCGCCAAGCGCCAGACGACGGCGGCGATCCGGGCGCTGCAGTCGCTGCGGCCGGAGACGGCCCACGTGCTGCTGCGCGCCGGCGGCGAGGCCGACCTGCCGCTGGCCGAGGTGCTGGCCGGCGACCGGCTGGTGGTGCGTCCCGGCGAGCGGGTGCCGGCCGACGGCGT
>NZ_JAQGLS010000058.1 GCF_028292805.1 Ramlibacter sp.
TGGTCTTGCGGATGATCGCGTCGACCTGCCGAAACTCCTCGTCGGTCAGTCCCGAATACGCCTTGGCGAAAGCCACCAGCTGCAGCGCGTCGGGCCGGGCCGGTTCCTTGCGCGCGATCGCCTCCAGCGCCGCGTCGGCCTCGGCCTTGTCCACCGGCGGCCGGTTCCAGACCGCGAAGGTGTAGTCGGTGTAGACCGAAGCGCGGCGCCCATGGCCGGCCTGCGCGTAGACCAGCACGCAGTCGACGGTCATCGGCTCGATCTTCCACTTCCACCACAAGCCTTCGGCCTTGGTCCGGCCGGTACCGTAGGCGGCGTCCAGCCGCTTGAGCATGAAGCCCTCGACACCGAGTTCGCGCGAGCGCGCCCGCTTGCGGGCGAACCCGGCCCAGGTGCTGTCGGTTTCCACCGGCGACAGCTTCATGGCAGTGCCGGCCAACAGTGTTTCGAGCCGGGCGCGGCGTTCGCGCTGCGGCAGCGCGCGCACGTCCTGGCCGTCCTGCTCCAGCAGGTCGTAGGCCATGAAGGTGACCGGCGCGTCCGCCAGGATTTTCCTGGTCACGTTCTTGCGGCCGATGCGCTGCTGCAGCAAGGCGAACGGCGCCGGCCGGCCCAGCAGCTCTGCGGTCTGCGGATCCGGCGCATCCTTCCACACCAGGATCTCCCCGTCGACCACCGTGCCGTCGGGCAACGCCAGCGCCAGCGCCTCGATTTCCGGAAAGCGGTCCGTCACCAGCTCCTCGCCGCGCGACCAGATCCAGGCCTTGCCGCCGCGCCGCACCACCTGGCCGCGGATGCCGTCGTACTTCCACTCCACCATCCAGTCGCCTGGCGGTCCGAGCCGCGGCGTGAACATCTCTGGCGGCAGGTCGAGCTGGTGCGCCAGGAAAAAGGGATAGGGCTGGCCTTCGTCGCGCGGCTCGCCGACGGCGTCGTCGATGGCCGCCACCAGCGCCCGGTAGCGCTCGATCGACGGCAGCACCTTGCCATCGGTGTAGCCCATCATGCGTTGCGCCACCCGCTTGGCATCGATGCCCGAGTGCGCCGCCAGCGCCCGCTGCACCAGCAGCTTGCTCACCCCGACGCGGAAGCCCCCTGCCACCAGCTTGACCAGCAGGAAGCGACCTTGCGTGTCCAGCTCGCGCCAGTAGGAGGCGACGCGCGCGGCGGCTTCGTGTTCCGGCAGGCCGCGCAACGGCAGCAGCCGCTGCTCCACCCACTCGGCCAGGCCGACGTCGGACGGCTCGCCATCGCGCGGCAGCACCAGCGCGATGGTTTCCGCCAGGTCGCCGACCGACTGGTAGCACTCGTCGAACAGCCAGTCCGCGATGCCGGCCACCTGGCAGGCCAATGCCGCCAGCGAACTGGTCTTGACGACCTGGCGCGGCTTGCCGCCGGCCAGGAAGTACACGGCCCAGGCGGCATCGGCGGCCGGCGCCTGCGCGAAGTAGCGGGCCAGCGCCTCCACCTTTTCGTTGGTGGAGGTGGTCGCATCAAGCTCGCTGAACAGGCGGGAGAAACGCTGCATTTCAGGCGCCCTCTTGCGGCTGCAGGTCGGCCTCCACCACGTCCTGGCCGTACTCGGTGTGGAAGGCTTGCGCCTGCAGGCCGCGCTCGCGCAGGGACCGCACCAGCACCGGCACGCTGCCGTGCGTGACGATGACGCGCTGGGCACCGGTGGCGTCGATCGCGCTCATCAGGCCCGGCCAGTCGGCGTGGTCGGACAGCACGAAGCCGCGGTCGTAGCCGCCGCGGCGGCGGTTGCCGCGCACCTGCATCCAGCCGCTGGCAAAAGCCGTCTGCGCCGCTCCGAAGCGGCGGATCCAGGTGCTGGCGGCGGCACTGGGCGGACACACCACCAGGCAACGCCGCAGGTCGGCCTTGTCGGTGACCTCGGTGACCATGCGCGTTTGCGGCAAGCTCACGCCGGCAGCCGCATAGGCGCGGTTCAGCGGCGCGACGGCACCATGCACGATGATCGGGCCGATCGAGGGATCGACCCCGGCCAGCACCCGCTGCGCCTTGCCCAAGCTGTAGCAGGTGAGCACGCTGGCGCGCCCGTGGCTGGCGTTGCGGGCCCACCAGGCGTTGACGTCGGCGAACAGTTCCGCGTCCGGGCACCAGCGGTAGATCGGCAGGCCGAAGGTGGACTCGGTGATGAAGACGTCGCAGCGCACCGGCTCGAAGGGATCGCAGGTCGGGTCCGGCGCCACCTTGTAGTCGCCGCTGGCCACCCACACCTGGCCGCCGTGCTCCAGCCGCACCTGCGCCGAGCCGAGCACGTGGCCGGCCGGATGCAGCGAGAGCGTCACCCCGTGGTGCGTGAGGCGCTCGCCATAAGCCGCGGTCTGCAAGGTGATCTCGCCCAGCCGCTCGCGCAACACGCCCTCGGCCGGCGCCGCCGCCAGGTAGTGGCCGTTGCCGTAGCGCGCGTGGTCCGAATGGGCATGCGTGATGACGGCGCGCGGCACCGGCCGCCAGGGATCGATGTAGAAATCTCCTGCCGGGCAGTACAGGCCCTCGGGGCGCTGGACGACCAGGTCGCTCACTTGTAGCGCTTCCCTTGCACGATGATCGCCAGCCGCATCAGCACCCGCGCCACCCATTCCTTGGCGCGCTGCAATGGCGGGCGCTGCTCGTAGCCGGCGGCATCCATGCGCTCGCCCTGGTGCTCCATCGCGTGCAGCAGCCGCTCGCGCAGGCGCGCCGCGAAGCGCCGGTCGTCCACCACCACGTTGGCCTCGCGCGCCAGCAAAAAGCTCAGCGGATCGAGGTTGCTGGAGCCGACCGTCGCCCAGTGGCCGTCGATCACGGCCACCTTGGCGTGCAGGAAGCTGGGCGCGTATTCGTGGATCTCCACGCCGGCCTGCAGCAGCGCGCCGAACACCGGTCGGGCCGCGTAGTACTGCATGAAGTACTCGTAGCGCCCCTGCAGCAGCAGGCTGACGCGCACGCCGCGCTGCGCCGCCTGCACCAGCGCGCGCCGGATCCGCCCGCCCGGCACGAAGTAGGCATTGGCGATGATGATTTCCTGGCGGGCACGGCCGATGGCGCGCAGGTAGGCGCGCTCGATGCCGACCCGAAAGCGCAGGTTGTCGCGCAGCAGCAGCGCCGCCAGCGCATCCGGCTCGCCGTGGCTGGGCACGGGGGGTGCCGGCGTGTGCGGCATGTCGACCGCGCGCCAGAGCTCCAGCGCGCCGATCCAGTGCGCACGCTTGAGCTGGCCCATGGCATCGATGCGCGATAACTGCCGCAGCATGGTGGCCCGCATCTCGCCCACCAGCGGGCCAACGACGCGAATGGCGAAATCGAGCCGGGGCGACTCCAGCGCGCCGTGGTTCGGGTCGTGGAAGTCGTCCAGCATGTTGATGCCGCCGCAAAAACCGACCTCGCCATCGACCGCGCACAGCTTGCGGTGCAGCCTGCGCCACTGGCCGGGCACCAGCATGCCCAGCGGGCCGGGCGGCGAGTAGACCAGCCACTGCACGCCCGCGGCCTCCAAGCGCAGCCGCCATGGCGGCTGCAGCTCGCGGGTGCCGAAGCCGTCGACCACCACCCGCACCGCGACCCCGCGCCGCGCCGCCCGCTCCAGCGCATGGGCGACGTCGCCCGCGCTGCCGGTGAAGTCGAAGATGTAGGTCTCCAGCAGCACCTCGGCGCGGGCGGCGTCGATCGCAGTGACCAGCGCGGGGAACAACTGCAGGCTGCCTTCCAGCAGCTGCAGGTGGTGCCCCGGGCGCAGGTCCGGCACGCCGCGGCGCACGGCCCACTGCTTTGACGGGTCGCGCTCCATCCGGTCGCTCAGAACTTGAACTCGGCGATCAGCGGCAGGTGGTCCGACATGCGCCACCAGATGCGCCCCCGCGGCACCTCCACCCCCGATGGCTTGAGGCCGCGCGCATAGACGTAGTCCAGCTGGGTCAGCGGCAGCCGCGACGGGTAGGTGGCGATTCGCTCGCCCTGGTAGTCCTTGAAGCCGTGGTTGTTCATCACCGGCCGCAGCTTGCCGCCCCAGTCGTTGAAGTCGCCGGCCACCAGCACCGGCGCCGTGCGCGGGATCTCGCGGTCGATGAAATCGGCCAGCCGCTCCAGCTGCCGCACCCGGCTGCCGGCGATCAGGCCCAGGTGCAGCACGATCACGTGCACCGTGCGGCGCCGCACCTGCAACTGCACGTGCAGCAGGCCGCGTTGCTCGAACCGGTGGTCCGACATGTCCTCATGGCCTTGCGAGACGACCGGCCAGCGTGACAACAGCGCATTGCCGTGTTCCCCGTGCTTGGTGCGGGCGTTGGTCTGGTAGACCGCGTAATAGCCTTCCGGGCACAGGAACTCGGCCTGCGGCAGCTCGGGCCAGCGGGTGAAATACTGTTCCTCGCGGCGGTGCAGCTTGCGCACTTCCTGCAGGCAGACGATGTCGGCATCGAGTTGTTCCACCCCGTGGCCGAGGTTGTGGATTTCAAGGCGGCGCGTGGGACCCATCCCTTGCACGCCCTTGTGGATGTTGTAGGTCGCAACCCGCAGAAGACTCATGCGACAAATTGTGGCAGCAACAGGATGGCTTCGGCGTTGGACGGCGAGAAGCAGGCATCGGCCGCTTGCCTCCATGGCAACCATTGGTAAGCGGTGTGCTCGCGCGGGCTCAGCGTGACCGGCGTGCCAGCCGGCACGCGCAGGCCGAAGACACGCTCTGTGTTGCGGGTGATGCCCGGCGCGTAGCGGTGCAGCCAGCGCGGATAGATGGCGTAGACGTTTTCCAGCCCCCAGTCGCGCAACGACTGCGCCAGCGAGGTGCCCGGACCGCAATCGATGCCGGTTTCCTCGGCCACCTCGCGCACGGCCGTTTCAAGAAAACTCTCGTCCTCTCGGTCCTTCGAGCCGGTCACCGACTGCCAGAAGTTGGCGGGGTCCGCCCGGTTGATGAGCAATACCTCCAGCGCCGGCGTGTGGATCACGACCAGCACGGATTGCGGGATCTTGTAGGGCCTTTGCACTGGCCGATTCTGCCTGCCGCGGCAGGCTGGCGGTAAGCCGCAGGCACACCCCAGCTTCGGTGCGCCAGGAGACAGCCGGGGTGTCCTTCGGTTACCCCGGCCTGCGGATCACGCTGTCGGCGTTGCCGTGCGCACCCGGATGTGCAGCTCGCGCAACTGCTTTTCGTCGACCGGCCCGGGCGCGTGGGTCAGCAGATCCTGCGCGCGCTGGGTCTTGGGGAAGGCGATCACGTCGCGCAGCGACTCGGCGCCGGTCATCAGCATCACGAACCGGTCCAGACCGATGGCGATGCCGCCGTGCGGGGGTGCGCCGTACTGCAGCGCATCGAGCAGGAAACCGAACTTGGCCTGGGCTTCCTCGGCGTCGATCTTCAACGCGCGGAACACCTTGCTCTGAACGTCCTCGCGGTGGATCCGCACGGAGCCGCCACCCAGCTCGATGCCGTTGAGCACCGCGTCGTAGGCCTTGGCCACGCAGCGGCCGGGATCCGTTTCCAGCCAGTCTTCGTGGCCGTCCTTGGGCGAGGTGAACGGATGGTGCACGGCGTTCCAGCGCTGCGCATCGTCGTCGAACTCGAACATCGGGAAGTCGACCACCCACAGCGGCTTCCACTGGCCGTCGATCAGGCCGCGGGCCTTGCCGAAAGCGCTGTGGCCGACCTTCACGCGCAGCGCGCCGATGGCGTCGTTGACCACCTTGGTGCGGTCGGCGCCAAAGAAAATCAGGTCGCCGTCGCGGGCGCCGGTGCGCTTGACGATTTCGGCGATGGCGGCGTCGTGCAGGTTCTTGACGATCGGCGACTGCAGGCCTTCGCGGCCGCCGGTGATGTCGTTGACCTTGATCCAGGCCAGGCCCTTGGCGCCGTAGATCTTGACGAACTCGGTGTAGCCGTCGATCTCGCCGCGGCTCATCTCGGCGCCACCCGGCACGCGCAGGCCGACCACGCGGCCGTCCTCGGCGTTGGCGGGGGCGGAGAACACCTTGAAGTCGACGTCCTTCATCACGTCGGTCAGTTCGGTGAACTCCAGCGTCACGCGCAGGTCCGGCTTGTCCGAGCCGTACAGGCGCATGGCGTCGGCGTGCTTCATCACCGGGAACGCCGGCAGCTCGGTGCCGATGGCGTTCTGGAAGGTGCTGCGGATCATGCCTTCGAACATCGTGCGGATCTCTTCCTCGTCCAGGAAGGATGTCTCGACGTCGATCTGGGTGAACTCGGGCTGGCGATCGGCGCGCAGGTCCTCGTCGCGAAAGCACTTGGTGATCTGGTAGTAGCGGTCGAAGCCGGCCACCATCAGCAGCTGCTTGAACAGCTGGGGCGACTGCGGCAGCGCGAAGAACATGCCTTCGTGCACGCGGCTGGGCACCAGGTAGTCGCGCGCGCCCTCGGGCGTGCTCTTGGTCAACATCGGCGTCTCGATGTCGATGAAGCCTTTGGCGTCGAGGAACTTGCGCACTTCCATCGTCACGCGGTAGCGCAACATCAGGTTGTTCTGCATGTAGGGCCGGCGCAGGTCCAGCACCCGGTGCATCAGGCGCGTGGTCTCCGACAGGTTCTCGTCATCGAGCTGAAACGGCGGGGTGACCGACGGGTTCAGCACGATCACTTCCTGCGCCAGCACCTCGATGCGGCCGCTCTTGAGGTTTTCGTTGACGGTGCCCTCGGGCCGGGCGCGCACGATGCCCTTGACCTGGATGCAGAACTCGTTGCGCAGGCTCTCGGCCAGCTTGAACATCTCGGGCCGGTCGGGGTCGCACACCACTTGCACGTAGCCCTCGCGATCGCGCAGGTCGACGAAGATCACGCCGCCATGGTCGCGCCGGCGGTTGACCCAGCCGCACAGGGCCACGGTCTGGCCCATGTGGCCCTCGGTCACCAGGCCGCAATAGGTGGTTCGCATTTTCTGGGAGGTCACGGCAGGATCCACGCGCCACTTTGCAGTGCCGCGTCCTTCAAATCAATAGGGTTTGACGACCCCAGGGACGACGACGCCCATGGAGACAACGTACTTGAGCGCCTCGTCGACGCTCATCTTCAGTTCGATGCAATCGCTCTTGCGCAGCATCACGAAATAGCCGCCCGTGGGGTTGGGCGTGGTGGGCACGTACACGCTGAGGTACTCCTCGCCCGTCAGGTAGTTGGCGACGTCGCCGCCCGGGGTGCCCGTCACGAAGCCGATGGTCCAGACGTCGGGGCGCGGCCACTGGACCAGCACCGCCTTGCGAAAGGCGTTGCCGCTTTCCGAGAACAGCGTGTCGGACACCTGCTTGACGCTGGAATAGATGGAGCGCACCACCGGGATGCGCGAGACGATGGTGTCGCCCAGCAGCACCAGCTTCTTGCCGATGAAGTTGCTGGCGGTGGCGCCGACCAGCAGCAGGATCGCCAATGCCAGCAGCACGCCCAGGCCGGGAATGTGGATGCCGAACACGCGGTCCGGGTGCCAGGCCTGCGGCAGGATCAGCAGCGTCTGGTCGAGCGTGCCGATGACCCACTGCAGCACCCAGACGGTGATGGCGACCGGGACCACCACCAGCAGGCCGGCCAGCAGCCATTTCCGCACGGCGTGCATGGTGGCTTTCAGTCGCCGCGGCTGCTGCCGGCCGCGGGGGCGGGGGCAGCGGGCTTGGGGGCGGCCGCGGTGTCCGGCTTGGCGGCGCTGACGGCGGGCTTGTCGGCAGCCTTCTCGGCCGGCTTCTCCCCGGATGGTTCGGCGGGCTTGTCGCCGGCCTTGTCAGCCGCCGGCGCGGGCGTGCCGCCGTTGCGGAAGTCGGTGGCATACCAGCCCGAGCCCTTGAGCTGGAAGCCGGCGGCGGTGAGCTGCTTGCTGAAGCTGGGCGCGCCGCATGCCGGGCAGACCGTCAACGGGTCGTCGGACATCTTCTGCAGGACATCCTTGGCATGGCCACAGGAGCCGCATTTGTACGCGTAGATGGGCATGGCAGGTCAGAAAAGGATGCAAAGCCCTCAATTATAGGCCGCGCCCCGACCCGGGCCCGCCACCCTCCCCCGGGGTCAGCTCACGGGGGCGCCGCCGCCCATGCCCGCGAGGTGGCGCACGGCCTCCTGGCGGTTGCGCAGCTTCTGCGGCGCCAGCGAGCCGGCGAGCATGCCGGCGAACGCCGCGACCAGGCCGGCCAGCTGGCCCGGGAAGGCAGCGGCCAGCGCCTCGCCGCCCACCTGGGGGAAGAACAGGACCCACACTGCGACGCCGGCCGCCACCGAGCAGATCGCGCCCTGGGTGGTGGCGCGCCGCCAGTAGATGCCCATCACCAGCGGCACGAAGGCCCCGACCAGCGTCACCTGGTAGGCCGCCGACACGAGCTCGTAGATCGAGGTGCCCTTCATCGCGATGGCGTACGCCAGCACGATGCCGGCGAACGCCACAATCGAGGCGCGCATGGCGAACAGCTGCTGCCGGTCGCTCATGTCGGGCCGCAGGTTCTTCAGGATGTTCTCCACGAAGCTGGTGGCCGGCGCCAGCAAGGTGGCCGACGAGGTGCTCTTGATCGCCGACAGCAGCGCGCCGAAGAACAGGATCTGCATCAGCAGCGGCATCTTGGTCAGCACGAAGGTGGGCAGCAGGCGCTGGTAGTCGTTCTTGGCCAGTTCCATGGCGCTGTCGCCCATCACCACCACGGCGCTCAGCACGATGAACATCGGCACGAAGGCGAACAGGATGTACGAGATGCCGCCGATCACGGCCCCCTTTTGCGCGGTGCCGGCGTCCTTGGCCGACATGACGCGCTGGAACACGTCCTGCTGCGGGATGCTGCCCAGCATCATGGTCAGGCCGGCGGCGATGAAAAAGGCGATCTGGGTGAAGCTGGGCGCCGGGAAGAACTTGAACAGGTCTTGCGAGCTCGCCAGCGCCAGCACGGCGCCGGTGCCGCCGGCCAGTTCGCTGGCGAAGACGGCGATCACGGCCAATCCGATCACCAGCACGATCATCTGGATGAAATCGGTCCAGGCCACGGCCAGGAAGCCGCCGACCACCACGTACACCAGCACCGCCAGCGTGCCCACCACCATGCCGGTGGTCTCCGACATCGCGCCGTTGGTGAGCACGGAAAACACCAGGCCCAGCGCCGTGATCTGCGCCGCCACCCAGCCCAGGTAGCTCAGGATGATGGCGATCGAGCAGAACACCTCGATGCCGCGGCCGTAGCGCTGGCGATAGAAGTCGCCGATGGTCAGCAGGTTGTATTTGTACAGCTTGGCCGCGAAGAACAGGCCGACCAGCACCAGGCACATGCCGGCCCCGAACGGATCCTCGACCACCGCGCCCAGCCCGCCTTGCACGAAGCGGGCCGGGATGCCCATCACCGTCTCGGCGCCGAACCAGGTGGCGAAGGTCGTCGTCACCACCATGACCAGCGGCAGCCGCCGGCCGGCGATGGCGAAGTCGGCGGTGTTCTTCACGCGGCTGCCGGCCCAGACCCCGACCGCCAGGGTCCCCAGCAGGTACAGGACGACAAACGAGATCAGCGTGTAGTTCATCGAAGGCCCCCAGCCCATCCATTGGGCGGCGGGATTATGCCCCAGCCCCTAGTAGAAGCGCACCTGCACGACGAGCTGCATCACGATCAGCCCCAGGGCGAACCCGAGCCCGCCGTAGACCAGGCCCTGCAGCAGCCGGTTGGTGCGCCTTTGCTCCTGCAGCAGCTCGCGCATGTCGCGGTTGCTGGCAGCCTGGTTGTTCTGCAGGAAGCCATGCAGCAGCCGCGGCAGCTCCGGCATGATCTTGGCGTAGCGCGGGCCCTGGTCGCGGATTTCCTCCCACAGCTTGTGCGGGCCGACCTGGTCCAGCATCCAGCGCTCCAGGAACGGCTTGGCGGTGCTCCACAGATCGAGTTCGGGATCAAGCTGGCGGCCCAGGCCTTCGATGTTCAGCAGCGTCTTTTGCAGCAGCACCAGCTGCGGCTGGATCTCCACGTTGAAGCGGCGCGAGGTCTGGAACAGCCGCATCAGCACCATGCCCAGCGAGATCTCGCGCAGCGGGCGGTCGAAGTACGGCTCGCACACGGTGCGCACCGCGCCCTCGAGTTCGTCCACCCGGGTGCCCGGGGGCACCCAGCCGGACTCGATGTGCAGCTCCGCCACCCGCTTGTAGTCGCGGCGAAAGAACGCGGTGAAGTTTTGCGCCAGGTACTCCTTGTCGTGCTCGGTCAGCGTGCCGACGATGCCGAAGTCCAGCGAGATATAGCGCCCCAGGGTGCCCGGCGCCAGGCTGACCTGGATGTTTCCGGGGTGCATGTCGGCATGGAAGAAACCGTCGCGGAACACCTGGGTGAAGAAGATGGTGACGCCGTCGCGCGCCAGCTGGCGCAGGTCGACGCCGGCCGCCACCAGGCGATCGACCTGGCTGATGGGAACGCCGGTCATGCGCTCCATCACCATCACCTCCGGATGGATGAAGTCCCAGTGCATCTCCGGGATCATCACCAGGTGCAGGCCTTCCATGTTGCGGCGCAGCTGCGCCGCGTTGGCGGCCTCGCGCACCAGGTCCAGCTCGTCGTGCAGGTACTTGTCGAACTCGGCCACCACCTCGCGCGGCTTCAGGCGCCGGGCGTCGGCCGAGGCCCGCTCGACCCAGCCGGCCATCATGCGCATCAGATCCAGGTCTTTCTCGATCACCGCCAGCATGCCCGGGCGCAGCACCTTGACGGCGACGTCGCGCAACTCGCCGTTGCGCAGGCGGGCCGTGGCGAAGTGCACCTGGGCGATCGAGGCGCTGGCCACCGGCTCCTGCTCGAAGGTCACGAAAATGTCCGCCAGCGGCCGGCGGAAGGCCCTCTCGATGGTCGCCACGGCCACCGCCGATGGGAACGGCGGCACCCGGTCCTGCAGCATGGCCAGTTCGTCCGCGATGTCCTGCGGCAGCAGGTCGCGCCGGGTCGACAGCACCTGGCCGAACTTGACGAAGATGGGACCGAGGTGCTCCAGCGCCTGGCGCAGCCGCTGGCCGCGCGGCGCCTCCAGCCGGCGGCCGAACGTGACCACCCGGGCCAACCCGCGCAACCGGAAGCCCGAGAGCACCAGCTCGTCCAGCCCGTAGCGCAGGATCACCCAGAGGATGAAGATGGCGCGCAGGTAACGCGTCATCCGCCGGCCTGTCCGGGCGCCACCGGAGGCACGGGCGGCATCGCCGCCGCGCCGGTGGCGGGGGCCGCGGCCGG
>NZ_JAQGLS010000060.1 GCF_028292805.1 Ramlibacter sp.
GTTGCCGATGCGGTAGCTGGCCGTGAAGTCCGTGCCTTCGTTGGGACGCTCGCCATGCACATCGTCGCCAAAGCGCAGGAAAGAGGTGCCGTCATTCTCGGTTTCGGACACGAAGTCGCGCGCCATCGGCAAGCTGCCCAACAGGTCGCGTTGCACCTCCCAAAAGCTGGTCAGCGTGCCGGTCACCGACTTAAGATGGCCTTCGAGCTTGCCGATGCGGGGCAGTGCGTCATGGGGGTCGCGGTGGATCAGGGTACTGGCCGGCCACCAGGCTTCTTCCTGAAGCTGGAAGGGCAAGGCGTTCAGGCCCGCGTCCAGCGCCAGCGGCGCCGCCAGTTCCTTCGCCAGGTCGAAGCCCTGCGTGAGCGGCGCGTGCTTCAGCGCGGGCCGGAAGCGCGGCGGGATGTCTTCGGCCTTGCCAGGCTGACAAGCTCTGGCCATGCGAGAGGGCGCCGCGTGCATCAGGTGCGACGTGGGCACGGAACCGAGTGCTTCGCCGCGCACGGTCTGGCCGTGGTCGGCCAGCACGATGTTGCCCAGTGCCACGCTGATGTCCACGCCTGGCTGATCCCTGACCGACAGGCACAGCGCAAACGGCAGCGCGTCGGCCGCGTCCCAGGCGATTTCGGTCACCGCCAGCGGAGCATCGGCCGGCGTCGGGTTGAACAGCCGGCCGGAGGGGTCGGCGCCGGTGGTCACCGCCACCAGCCGCACCGCCCAGCGCCGGGCCGGGTCGGCGTCTTGCGTCTTGCCAGTCGTTGGGCTCATGACTTCCTGGAACACCAGCACGTGGTTCGGTTTCAAGTCCGGATGCGCCCCGCGCAAGGTGGCGCGCGTGGCGCCGCGCGGCAGGCAGCACGCCTGGTCGCCCCAGGTGTAGAACGAAAAATCATTGAGGCCGGGTTTTAACTCGGCGTCATGCGCCGTCTCGAACACCACGGCGCCGGCGGCCAGCGCGTCGCTCAAATCCTTGCTGCCCGGCGCCAGCAGCTGCGGAAGGCGGCTGCTGCGCGTCAGCAGGGGCGTGCCCTGGGGAAGGGTGTAATACGCCGCTACCCTGACCTGCACCCAGGCGCGCGCGTTGCAGCCGTCGTGCAGCGCATAGTCCACCAGCCGCGCATGGCGGCGCACCGACACGCGCCGGCGTGCCGCCGCCAGGTAGGCTTCGGCGGCAATCGCATCCTGCCGGTACGACAGGTTGTCGGCAGCATAGGCCATCAGCTCGACCAGCGCCACGCCCACGTCGGCCGCCGAGCGCTCGCGCCAGCCGGGCGCCAGCAGGCTCAGACGGTCGAGCATCAGGCGGCGAAAGCCGGTGTAGTCCTTGGCCAGGTAGTCGATGTCGGGCTGGAGGGAAACCGGCGCCTGGCAGGGCAGCGACGTGGCGCAATCGAAGTCCGACCGGCATTCAACCTTGAACGAGAACTCGATGTCCGACAGCTTCGGGTCGAAGCCTTCGGGCGGCTGGTCGCTGCCCGGACCCTGGCGCAGGTGCAGCGTGTATTGCGAGAAGTCGCCCGCCAGCGTGGTGCGGACCACCAGCGTGCGCGGCAGGTCGGTGGCTTCGATGCCTTCGGTCAGCGCCGCATCGGTGCCCGCCGGCAGCTTGTCGCCCGCTGCCACCCATTCGACCGGAACAACGGCGATGCGCTCGCCGCCGTCGATCAGCACGTTTTGCGGTTCCAGCGCGCAGTCGCCGTTCGCCTTGAGCGGCACCGGCCGCAGCAGCCGCACGAACAGCGTGCGCTGGCGCAGCAGCTTGACCGGCTCCAGGTGGTCGCGCACCTCCAGGAACTCGATGCCGCTGGCGCTGCCGGTGCGCGCGATGACCTGCAGCCGCCGCAGGTCGCAGCAGAAGTATTTCATGGCGCGCCTCCCCCGGCGCCGGGCAGCGCAAAACCCGCCTGCCGCGTGCTGCCGTCGGCCAGCACGACATAGTGGACCGTGACCTGCAGCGCGGCGTCGAGGTTCTCGACCGCCACGGCGTTCACCGCGATCAGGTGCGCCAGGTGCTGCTGCAAGGCGCTCTGCACCAGGAACTGCAGCGTCGCCGCCAGCGTGCCGCTGTTGGGCTCGAACACCAGCGCCAGCAGGCCGGCGCCGAAGTCGGGCCGCATCACGCGCTCGCCCGGCGCGGTGAACAGCACCTGCTCGATCAGGTCGCGCACGTGGTCGGCATCCAGGGTGGCGGCTGTGCGGCCCTGGCCGTCGAAGTGATAGGGGTGGTCCAGCATGGTCATTGCAGGCCTTTCAGGTGGCGAGCACGCGCATCTGCGCCACCACGGGCAGCATCGGCGTGCCGGTGGGAATGCACACCGACTGGCCAGTGAGCGTGGCCACCGGCGCGCCGCCGGCCAGCACGCGCGCCGCGCCCATGACGAATTGGCCGGTCAGGCACGGCGGGGTGGGCGTGCCGGTGAGCGCGCAGCCGGCAATCGCGTAGGGGCTGGCCAGCGTGACCACCGGCTGCGCCGACACCAGCACGCGCGGAAAGGGCGACATCGGCAGCGCCTGGCCGGCGTGGCTGCACAGCACGGTGGCGCCGAGGTGAAGGATGGGAGCGGGCATGGCATCGTCCTCGCTAGATGACGGTCAGGGCGCCAAGGTTGACGTCCGTCGTCGGCCCGGTCATGTTGATGACCGCGCCCTTGCCGTTGGAGATGACGATGCCCACGTCGCTGACCGAAATCATCGCGCCGGTGGTGGTCTGGATCAGGATGCCGCCGGTCGGCCCTGGCATGTCGCTGATCACGATGCCGTTTTTCAGCGTGGTCTGCAGCGTGATGCCGGCCACGCCCGGCGGCACCAGGTTCGACAGCTTGGGCGTCTCGGCCGCGCTGCCCCAGTAGCCGCCGACCCAGATCGGGAAGTCCGGGTTGCCCCGCTCGAACTCGATCCACACGCCCGAGGCGATGGGCGGCACCGTGAACAGGCCCATGTTGATGCCGGCCACCGGCACGCACGGCATCGCCCAGCTCGACGGGATGAAGCCCGCCACGTCGGGCACGATGGCCTGGATGCGGCCCATCAGCAGCGGGTCGATGTTGTTGACCACCGTGCCGCGGTACTTGCCGTAGAAGGGGCTGTCGCTCATACCGGCACCGTCGCAAGGGTCGAGATCAGCGCGTTGCGCGCCAGGCTGAAGCTCTGCTTGTACTCGCCGCGCTTGATGTCGTGCGACACGCTTTTGACGTAGTAGAGCCCGTCGAACGGCAGGCCGGCGCCGCGCACGCCGACCAGCTGGCGCGACTTGAGCAGCCGCCCGTAGCGCGCCACGTCGAGCCGTCCGCTGCCGAACACCGAGTCGCTGTGCTGGCTGGCGTACGCCAGGCCGGTCATCAGCGCCGACAGCGGCGACATGTGCGCGGTGTCGTGCAGGTTCTCGATTTTCGGCGGCAGCGGCGGCACCAGCCCGAGCGGCGGGTTCAGCGGCGAGATGTCGGGAATGGGCAGGCCGATGGGGGCCTTGCTCAGCAGTTCCTGGAAATAGACAATCGGCATTTTCTTGGCTTCCTTGTTGAAGTTGAAGCTCAGTTCCTCGACGTTGGTGACCGCGTCCATGTTGAC
>NZ_JAQGLS010000157.1 GCF_028292805.1 Ramlibacter sp.
TCCACCCTGCTGGTCGCCGTCGCGCTGCTCAGCTCCATGCTCTTCGTCGTCGACCAGCGCCAGTTCGGTGTGGTCTACGCGCTGGGCCAGATCAAGACCGTCATCACCGAGCCGGGCCTGAACTTCAAGTTGCCGCCGCCGTTCCAGAGCGTCAACTACATCGACAAGCGCCTGCTGACGCTGGACAGCGTGGACACCGAGCCCATGCTCACCGCCGAGAAGCAGCGCGTGGTGATCGACTGGTACGTGCGCTGGCGCATCACCGACCCGCTGGCCTACATCCGCAACGTGGGCCTGGACGAGGCCGCCGGCGCCAACCAGCTCAATCGCGTGGTGCGCGATGCCTTCCTGGCCGAGGTCGGCCGCGTCACGGTGCGCGAGCTGCTGTCGACCAAGCGCGAGATCATCGTCGCGGCCGTCAAGCGCGAGGTGCAGGAAGTAGTCAAGGGCTCGAGCAAGCCCTGGGGCATCGACGTGGTGGACGTGCGGATCACGCGCGCCGACTACGTGGAAGCGATCACCGAGTCGGTCTACCGCCGGATGGAGGCCGAGCGCAAGCGCGTGGCCAACGAGCTGCGGTCCACCGGTGCGGCCGAGGGCGAGAAGATCCGCGCCGACGCCGATCGCCAGCGCGAAGTGCTGCTGGCCAATGCCTACCGCGACGCGCAGAAGATCAAGGGCGAGGGCGACGCCCAGGCCGCGGCGATCTACAGCGAAGCCTTCGGCCGCGACCCGCAGTTCGCCCAGTTCCACCGCAGCCTGGAAGCCTACAAGGCCAGCTTCAACAAGAAGAGCGACGTGCTGGTGGTCGACCCCTCGGGCTCCGACTTCTTCCGCACCTTCCGCAACGGCGGAGTGGGCGGCGGCAGTTCCGCACCCGCGCCGCGCCGCTAGAGGCGGCCCCGTGGACAGCGACGTCCTGTGGGGCGCGCTGGCCTTGATGCTGGTGCTGGAAGGGATCTTTCCTTTGCTGTCGCCGGGCGGCTGGCGCGCGACGTTCCAGCGGTTGCTGCAGCTGCGCGACGGGCAGCTTCGCTTCTTCGGGCTGGTCAGCATCGCCCTGGGTCTGGGCACGCTCTATTTCGTGCTTTAGACCGGGCCAGGAGCGCGCAGCGTATCGAGCCCTTGACCGGGCCACGCTGCGCATCGCGCAGCGTGGCCCCTCCTGCTGAAAGGATCCGGCTTTGCCGGTCCTTCCAGCACCGATCGGCCACGCACGAATCGCGCAGCGATTTGGGCGTGAAGTGCCTCCCGGTAGAATCGCGTTTTTAACAGCCTCCCTTTTTCCATGTCCGCCTGGGTCCTGCCGGATCACATCGCCGATGTGTTGCCTTCCGAGGCTCGCCACATCGAAGAACTGCGCCGTGAGTTGCTGGACACGGCCCGCGGCTATGGCTATGAGCTGGTGATGCCGCCGTTGCTCGAGCACCTGGAGTCGCTGCTCACGGGCACCGGCGAGGCGCTCGACCTGCAGACGTTCAAGCTGGTCGACCAGCTGTCCGGCCGCTCGCTCGGCCTGCGCGCGGACACCACGCCCCAGGTCGCCCGCATCGACGCCCATTTGCTCAATCGGCGCGGCGTCACGCGCCTTTGCTACTGCGGGCCGGTCCTGCACACGCGGCCCGACCGCCCCTACGCCACCCGGGAGCCGCTGCAGTTCGGCGCCGAGCTCTATGGCCACGCCGGGCTCGAAGCCGACCTCGAAGTGCTGTTGCTCGCGCTGGACTGCCTCAAGGCCACCAAGGTCGGGCCGCTCACCGTCGACATGGCGGATGCGCGCATCGTCCGCGCGTTGCTGGCCGGCCAAGGCCTGGCGCCGGCCCGGCTGGCCCTGGTGCACGCGGCGCTGGCCGCCAAGGATGCGACCGAGCTGGCCTTGCTGACCAAGGACCTTGCCAGGCCGGCGCGCGAAGGCCTGCAAGCCTTGATCCGCCTGTATGGCGATCAAGGCGTGCTGGCCGAGGCCGCGCGCGTGCTGCCCGACAGCCCGCTCATCGCCGCCGCGCTGGACCACCTCAAGTGGCTGGTGGGGCAGGTGATGGGCGCGACCATCCGCTTCGACCTGGCCGACCTGCGCGGCTACGCCTACTACAGCGGCGCGCGCTTTGCGATCTACACCCCGGGCGCCAGCGATGCGCTGGTGCGCGGCGGCCGCTATGACGAGGTCGGCGCCGTGTTCGGCCGGAACCGGCCGGCCGTGGGCTTCAGCCTGGACGTCAAGGAACTGGTCGGCGTGGCCGCCGCGCGACCGCTGAAGGCCGCCATCCGCGCGCCCTGGCTGGACAGCGGCCCCGAGGCCGCGGACCTGGGCACCGCCATCACCGGGCTGCGCCAGCAAGGCGAGACGGTGGTGTGCGTGCTGCCGGGCCACGAAAGTGAAGTCGACGAGTTCGACTGCGACCGCGAACTGGCGCGCGACGCCAGCGGCCGCTGGGCCGTGCGCGGCCTGTGATCATCCCCGCAAAGCATTTTTTCGAGAGCGAAGTCATGACGAAGACGAAGGGCCGCAACGTGGTCGTGGTCGGAACCCAGTGGGGCGACGAAGGCAAGGGCAAGCTGGTGGACTGGCTGACCGAGATGGCGCAGGGCGTGGTGCGCTTCCAGGGCGGCCACAACGCGGGTCATACGCTGGTGATCAACGGCGTCAAGACAGCGCTGCACCTGATCCCCAGCGGCATCATGCGCCCCGGCGTCAAGTGCTACATCGGCAACGGCGTGGTGCTGTCGGTGGCCAAGCTGCTGCAAGAGATCGAGGGCCTGGAAAAGGCCGGCGTGGAAGTGCGGTCGCGGCTGCGCATCAGCGAGGCTTGCCCGCTGATCCTGCCGTTTCACGCGGCCCTGGACATCGCCCGTGAAGCCTTCCGCGAAAAAGGCGGCACCGAGAAGATCGGCACCACCGGCCGCGGCATCGGGCCGGCCTACGAGGACAAGATCGGCCGACGCGCCCTGCGGGTGCAGGATCTGAAGCACCCGGCGCGCTTCGCCGAGAAGCTCAAGGAGCTGATGGAGCTGCACAACTTCACGCTGACGCAGTACCTGCACGCGCCAGCCCTGGAGTTCCAGGCGGTGTTCGACGAGGCCATGCGCCACGCCGAGATCCTGCGGCCCATGATGGCCGACGTCTCGCGCGAGCTGAACGAAGCCCACCTGCACGGCGACAACCTGCTGTTCGAAGGCGCGCAGGGCACGCTGCTGGACGTGGACCACGGCACCTACCCGTACGTCACCTCCAGCAACTGCGTGGCCGGCAACGCGTCCGCCGGCGCCGGCGTCGGCC
>NZ_JAQGLS010000182.1 GCF_028292805.1 Ramlibacter sp.
CTCGGCCATGATGGGCGCCGGTTCCAGCGACGCCGGCCCCGCCCGCCAAGCGCGCACGCCGCAAGAGCGGGCCGCGCGCCAGCAACGCCGCCGCGAAGCCGCGAGCGCGCCGCAGTGATGAGCGTTGCGCCAGCGGCGGAGGGCGCATGAACCCCTCCCGTCCTTTCATCCTGCGGCCGGTCGCCACCTCGCTGCTGATGCTGGCCATCGTGCTGGCCGGCCTGATCGGGTTCCGATTGCTGCCGCTGTCGGCGCTGCCGCAGGTGGACTACCCCACCATCCAGGTGCAGACGCTGTACCCGGGCGCCAGTCCCGAGGTGATGGCGCAGACCGTCACCGCCCCGCTGGAGCGGCAGTTCGGGCAGATGCCGGGGCTGGACCGCATGATTTCGAGCAGCGCCGCCGGCGTTTCCATCATCACGCTGCAGTTCGGCCTGGGCGTCGCCCTCGATGTGGGCGAGCAGCAGGTGCAGGCCGCCATCAATGCCGGTGGCTCGCTGCTGCCGGCCGACCTGCCGGCGCCACCGGTGTACGCCAAGGTGAACCCGGCCGACGCGCCGGTGCTGACGCTGGCGCTGACGTCGCAGACGCTGCCGCTGACGCAGGTGCGCAACATCGCCGACACCCGGCTGGCGCTGAAGATCAGCCAGGTCAGCGGTGTCGGCCTGGTTTCGCTGGCTGGCGGCCAGCGGCCCGCCGTGCGCATCCAGGCCGACAACCGGGCACTGGCCGCCATGGGCCTGACGCTGGACAACATCCGCACGACGATCGCCAGCGCGAACGCCAACGCGGCCAAGGGCAGCATCGACGGCCCAACCCGCTCGTACACCATCAATTCCAACGACCAGCTGCTGACCGTCGAGGACTACAGCAACCTGATCGTCTCGTTCCGCAACGGCGCGCCGGTGCGGCTGCACGAAGTGGCGCAGGTGGTGCAAAGCGCCGAGAACGTCAAGCTCGGCGCCTGGGCCGCCATGTGCCCCCAGGCCGCTGCGCGTCCGCCCCCCGAGGCGGGCAACTGTCTAGGGGCCCGTCGACAGCTGGAACCCGCCATCATCCTGAACGTGCAGCGCCAGCCCGGCGCCAACGTGATCGCCACCGTCGATGCCATCAAGGCCCGCCTGCCCGAGCTGACCGCCGGCCTGCCCGGCGCGATCCAGCTCGACGTGCTGGCCGACCGCACCACCGGCATCCGCGCTTCCGTGCACCACGTGCAGCTGGAGCTGATCCTGGCCGTGGTGTTCGTGGTGCTGGTGATCTTCGCCTTTCTGCACAGCCCGCGGGCCACGCTGATCGCCAGCCTGTCGGTGCCGATCTCGCTGATCGGCGCCTGCGGGGTGATGTACCTGCTGGGCTACAGCCTGAACAACCTGTCGCTGATGGCGCTGACGATCGCCACCGGCTTCGTGGTGGACGACGCCATCGTGATGATCGAGAACATCACGCGCCACATCGAACAAGGCGACCCGCCGATGGAAGCCGCGCTCAAGGGCGCCAGCGAGATCGGCTTCACCAGCATTTCGCTGACGGTGTCGCTGATCGCTGTCCTGATCCCGCTGATGTTCATGGGCGACGTGATCGGCCGGCTGTTCCGCGAATTCGCGGTGACGCTGGCCGTCACCATCCTGATCTCGATGGTGGTTTCGCTGACGCTGGTGCCGATGATGGCGGCGCGCTGGCTGAAACCGGCTCACGGGTCCCAGCGCGGCTTGGGCGCCAGGATCCAGACCAGCTTCGACCGCGTGATCCACCGCTACGACCAGTCGCTCACCTGGGTGCTGGCGCGCGAGAAGCTCACGCTGCTGGTGGCGCTGGCCACGCTGGTGCTGACGGTGCTGCTGTACATCTGGATTCCCAAGGGCCTGTTCCCGACCCAGAACACCGGCCAGCTGCAGGTGCGGGTGGAGGCGATGCAGTCGATCTCGTATCCGATGATGGCGCAATTGCAGCAGGCGGTGGCGCGCGAGCTGATGCAAGACCCGGCGGTCGCCACCATCGCCAGCTTCGTCGGCGTCGACGCGGCCAACAACACCATGCTGCACACCGGCCGCATGCTGGTGAACCTGAAAAGCGGGCGTGGCGGTCTGGAAGACGTGATCGCCAGCCTGCGTCGGCGGGCCCAGAAAGTGCCCGGCGCCACGCTCTACTTCCAGCCGGTGCAGGACCTGACCATCGAGTCCGAGAGCGGGCCGACGCAGTACCGCGTGGCGCTGGAAGCGGCCGACACGGCCACCGTCGACGCCTGGGCGGCCAGGCTGGTGGAGCGGCTGCGGCAGCAGCCCAAGCTGCGCAACGCCACCACCGACGCCGGCGCGCGCGGCGCGGCGGTGTACGTGGAGGTCGACCGCGACACGGCGGCGCGGCTGAACATCAGCACCGCGAGCATCGACGACGCGCTGTACAGCGCCTTCGGACAACGCATCGTCTCGACCATCTTCACCGAGACCAACCAGTACCGGGTGATCCTGGAGGCGCGCACCGACAAGGCCGCCACCGTGGATGCGCTGAAGGTGCTGCAGCTGCGCACCGGCTCGGGCGAGCCGACGCCGTTGTCGGCGGTGGCGCGCATCGTGGAGCGGCAGGCGCCGCTGCAGATCACGCACGTGGCGCAGTATCCTGCCGCCACCATCGGGTTCGACACGGCCGAAGGCGTGGCCCTGGGCACCGGGGTGGACGTGATCCGCTCCGTGATCGCCGACATGAAGCTGCCGGCTGGCGTCACGGCCACCTTCCTGGGCGCCGCCGGCGCCTACGAGACTTCGCTGGCCAACCAGCTGTGGCTGATCCTGGCGGCGGTGGTGTGCGTCTACATCGTGCTGGGCGTGCTGTACGAGAGCTACATCCACCCGCTGACCATCCTGTCGACGCTGCCGTCGGCGGGCGTGGGCGCCTTGCTGGCATTGATGATCTCGGGCAACGACCTGGGGGTGATCGGCATCATCGGCATCATCCTGCTGATCGGCATCGTCAAGAAAAACGCGATCATGATGATCGACTTCGCGCTGGACGCCGAGCGCGACGAAGGCAAGCCGCCGCGCGAGGCGATCCACCAGGCGGCACTGCTGCGCTTTCGCCCGATCATCATGACCACGCTGGCGGCGCTGTTCGCGGCGGTGCCGCTGATGCTGGGCTTCGGCGAAGGCGCCGAGCTGCGCCGTCCCCTGGGGCTGGCGATCTTCGGCGGCTTGATCGTCAGCCAGTTGCTGACGCTGTTCACGACGCCGGTGATCTATCTGGCGTTCGACCGGGTGGGGCGCCGGTGGAACAAGAGCGACCTTGCGGGGCGCCCCCGCCCCAACCGGGCCCCCGAGGGGGAGGGGGCAGGAGAACAGGGCAGGGGTGAGGGCGCTTCCGAAGGAGCAAGATGAACCTCTCCGCCCCCTTCGTCCGCCGCCCGGTCGGCACGGTGCTGCTCACCGTCTGGATCGCCCTGGCCGGTATCGCCGCGTTTTTCCACCTGCCGGTGGCGTCGCTGCCGCAGGTCGACTTTCCGGTGATCTCGGTCTCGGCCAGCCTGCCCGGCGCCAGCCCGCAGACCATGGCCAGCAGCGTGGCGACGCCGCTGGAGCGGCGGCTGGGGACCATCGCCGGCGTCAACGAAATGACGTCGCGCAGCAGCAGCGGCAGCGCCCGCGTCACGCTGCAGTTCGCCTTGAATCGCGACATCGACGCGGCCGCCCGCGAAGTGCAGGCAGCGATCAACGCGTCGCGCAGCGATCTGCCCGCGACGCTGCGCAGCAACCCGACCTACCGCAAGGCGAATCCGTCGGCGGCGCCGGTGATCATCCTGGCGCTGACGTCGGACACCCGCACGCCGGGCCAGATCTACGACGCGGTGTCGAACATCGTGCAGCAGAAGATCGCCCAGGTCTCCGGCGTCGGCGACGTCGAGCTCGGTGGCGGCTCGCAGCCGGCGGTGCGGGTCGAGCTGATTCCGTTTTCGCTGAACCACTACGGCATCGCCACCGAGGACATCCGCGCCGCGCTGCAGGCCGGCACCGCCAACCGGCCCAAGGGCGACGTCGAGGTCAACGGCCAGCGCATGCAGGTCTACACCACCACCGGCATGGCCAACGGCGGCAAGTCGGCGTCCGACTACCGCAACCTGGTGGTCGGCTGGCGCAACGGCGCCGCCGTGCGGCTGTCCGACGTCGCCGAGGTACAGGACGGGGTCGAGAACATCAACACGCTGGGGCTGTTCAACGGCCAGCCGGCGGTGATCGTCACCGTCACGCTGCAGCCTGGCGCCAACGTGATCGAGACGGTGGACGGCGTGCGCGACCTGCTGCCGTCGCTGCAGCAGGCGCTGCCCGACGACATCAAGCTGCAGGTCACCTCGGACCGCACCAATTCCATCCGCGCTTCGCTGCACGAGGTGGAGATCACGCTGTTCATCTCGATCCTGCTGGTGGTGCTGGTGGTCAGCGTGTTCCTGCGCAGCGCCCGCGCCACCTTCATCCCGGCCGCCGCCACCATCGTGTCGCTGCTGGGCACTTTCGCGGTGATGTACGTGCTGGGCTTTTCGCTCAACAACCTGTCGCTGATGGCGCTGACGGTGGCCACCGGCTTCGTGGTCGACGACGCCATCGTGGTGCTGGAGAACACGGCGCGCCACGTCGAGGCCGGCATGAACCGCTTCGAAGCGGCGCTGCTGGGCGCGCGCGAGGTCGGCTTCACCGTGCTGTCGATCAGCCTGTCGTTGGTGGCGGTGTTCATCCCGCTGCTGTTCATGGGCGGCCAGGAAGGCCGGCTGTTCCGCGAGTTCGCGGTGACGCTGTCGGCGGCGGTGCTGATCTCGTTGGTGATTTCGCTGACCACCACGCCGATGATGTGCGCCTGGCTGCTGCGCCCGCACGCGCGCGCGCAGCCGCCCGGGCGCATCTCGCGCGGCCTGGAGCGGATGTTCGCCGCCATCCAGAAGGGTTACGAGCACGCCCTGGACTGGGCGCTGTCGGCGCAATGGCTGGTGCTGCTGCTGCTGGCGCTGATCATCGGGCTGAACGCCTTCCTGTTCATCAAGATCCCCAAGGGCTACTTCCCGCGCCAGGACGCCGGCCAGATGCAGGGCGGCCTGCGCGCCGACCAGAGCATTTCGTTCCAGGCCATGCAGGCCAAGCTGCGCGAGGCGGTGGAGATCATCCGCGCCGACCCGGCCGTCGACACGGTGGTGGCCTTCACCGGCGGCAGCCGGGCCGGCGGCGGCTTCATGTTCGTCAACCTCAAGAAAGACCGCCAAGCCCGCGCCGAGGCCGTCGGTGCCAGGCTGCGCCCGCAGCTGGCGCAGATCACCGGGCTGAGCATCTTCCTCAACCCGGTGCAGGACCTGCGCGTCGGCGGCCGCCAGAGCAACAGCACCTTCCAGTACACGCTCAAGTCGGACAACGAGCAGGACCTCAAGCTCTGGGCGGTGCGGCTGGCCGAGGCGATGAAGCGGCAGGAGGCGCTGGTGGACGTGGACACCGACCAGCAGGAGAACGGCGTCGAGACCTTCGTCGAGGTGGATCGCGAAAGCGCCAAGCGCCTGGGCATCAGCTCGCGCGACGTCGACAACGCGCTGTACAACGCCTTCGGCCAGCGCCAGGTGGCGACCATTTACGACGACCTGAACCAGTATCGGGTGGTGATGCAGGTGGCGCGGCGCTACATCCGCAGCCCCGAAGACCTGAAAGACGTCTATGTGCCGGCCAACAATACCGGGCCGGCCACGGCGCAGGCATCGGCCAGCGCCACCGGCATCGCCCCGACCGCGACCGCGACCACCGGCACTTCTTCGGCCAACCCAGCGCTGCGCGACGCGTCCACCGGTGCCGCGGTGAGCGGCGCGGCGCGCACGATGGTGCCGCTGTCGGCCGTCGCGAAATTCACCGAGCGGCCCACCGCCACCTCGATCGAGCACCAGGACGCCGAGCTGGCCACCACCGTCTCGTACAACCTGGCCGAAGGCTTCAACATGGCGCAGGGCGAAGCCGCGGTGCGGGCGGCCGAGGCCGAGATCCGGATGCCGACCAACGTGCGTGGCAGCTTCCAGGGAACGGCGGCGGCGGCGCAGCAGTCGCAGCAGCAAATGCCGATGCTGATCCTGGCGGCCATCGTCGTCATCTACATCGTGCTGGGCGTGCTGTACGAAAGCCTGGTGCACCCGATCACGGTGCTGTCGACGCTGCCTTCGGCCGGCATCGGCGCCGTGCTGGCGCTGCTGCTGTTCAAGCTGGATTTTTCGATCATGGCGCTGATCGGGCTGTTTCTGCTGATCGGCATCGTCAAGAAGAACGCCATCCTGATCATCGACTTCGCCCTGGATGCGGAGCGCTCGCGCGGCCTGGCGCCGTACGACGCGGTGCGCGAGGCCTGCCTGCTGCGCTTTCGCCCGATCCTGATGACGACGCTGGCCGCGGCGCTGGGCGCGCTGCCGCTGGCGATCGGCTTCGGCGAGGGCGCCGAGCTGCGCCGCCCGCTGGGCATCACCATCGTCGGCGGCCTGCTGGCCAGCCAGGTGATCACGCTGCTGACCACGCCGGTGGTCTACCTGCTGCTCGACAAGCTGCGCCGGCGCAGCCCGCTCGAGGGCCAGCTGGCACGCCACGCCGACGCGCAAGCTTCGAACGCATGAAAAAAAATCACCTTCCCCCAGGGTGTGCGGCCTTGCCGCGTACCGTCCCCCCGGCCAGCCCCAAGGTGCGCAGGGCAAGCCTTGCACGCCCTGCGCTGCTCGTTCTGGCGCTCCTGCTGGCCGGCTGCGCCTCGCTCCAACCCAGGTACGAAGTGCCGGTGGTTGAGACCCCGGTGGCCTTCAAGCAAGGGCGCGGCGCCTGGGTGCCGGCGGCGCCGGCCGACACGCTCGAGCGGGGCCCCTGGTGGCAGCTGTTCGACGACCCGGTGCTCTCCGCGCTGGCGGCGCAGGTCGAGGTCTCCAACCAGAACGTGGCGTCCGCCATCGCGGCCTATGCGCAGTCGCGCGCCATCACGCGCGAGCTGCGCGCCAGCCTGTTTCCGCAAGTGGGCCTGGACGCCGGTCGCAACGTGAGCGGCGGTGAAAGTCGCGCCACCAGCCGCAGCTACCAGGTGAGCATGGGCGTGAGCTGGGAGCCGGACGTGTTCGGCCGGCTGCGCCTGGGCGTGGACAGCGCCCGCGCCGGCGAGCAGATCGCGCGGGCCGACCTGGCGGCGGCGCTGCTGGCGTCGCAAGGCGAGCTGGCGGCCAACTACTTCGGCCTGCGCGAAGCCGACATGCAGGCCGGCTTGCTGGCCCAGACGCTCAAGGGCTACGAGCGCACCTTGCAGATCACCAGCAACCGCTACCAGGCCGGCGTGGTGGCGCGCACCGACGTGCTGCAGGCCGAGACCCAGCTGGCCAACAGCCGCGCCGAAATGCTGGGGCTGGAGCGCACCCGCGCGGTGTTCGAGCACGCCATCGCGGTGCTGGTGGGCAAGGCGCCGGCCAACTTCGCCGTTGCTGTGGATCCGAAGTGGACGGCGCGGGTGCCGGCGCTTCCGCCGGAAGTGCCGTCGACCTTGCTGCAGCGCCGGCCCGACATCGCGTCGGCCGAGAGGCGCATGGCGCGTGCCAACCAGCAGATCGGCATCGCCCGCGCCGCCTTCTTCCCCAGCTTCGGCTTGTCCGGCTCGGTCGGCCAGAGCGCCGCCAGCCTGGGCGACCTGTTCAGCGCGTCGGGCCTGGTCTGGGCGCTGGGGGTTTCGGTGGCACAGATCGTGTTCGACGCCGGCGCCACCAGCGCGCGCGTGGACCAGTCACGCGCCGCGCTGGACCAGGCCGCGGCCGCCTACCGGCAGGCGGTGCTGCAGGCGTTCCAGGACGTGGAAGACCAGCTGGTGGCGCTGCGCGTGCTGCAGCAGCAGCAGGTGCTGCGCCTGCAGGCGGCGCGCGCCTCGGAGCTGGTGGAGCAGCAGGTGCTGAACCGCTACCAGGCCGGCCAGGTGAACTACACCGAGGTGATCCAGGCGCAGGCCAGCGCCGCCAGCGCCCGCCGCGCCTTGGTGCAGGCGCAGATCGATCGCCAGGTGGCGGCGGTGGCGTTGATCCAGGCGCTGGGAGGCGGCTGGCGCGGGCCGTGACCTCCGGGATCAGCCCTTGTCCGGCTCCGTCCCTTGCCCCAGCAGCGCCAGCATGCCGCCCTCCAGGGCCTCCATGTGCCGCGACAGCTGCGGCGTGGATTCCTTGGAGATCTTCATGTAGCCGCGGAAGGTCCGCAGCAGGGTGGGACGGTCGCCGTGGTGCAGCAGCACCGTGGCCAGCGCGGCCTGCAGCACCTGCACCTGCGCCGCCAGCATCAGCTGGTTGTCCAGCATGCCCTGGATGCTCTGGGTGTGCACCTCGAGGGTGTCTTTCAGTTCCTTGTCGTCCATTGGCGGCCTCGAATTGCTTGCGGCCATTGTGACACCGGCGCGCCAGCTCAGCCTTTGGGCGGCGGCGTCTTCGGCTGGTAATCGCAGTACTGAACGACGGCGCACTGCCAGCACTTGGGCGTGCGCGCCACGCAGACGTAGCGGCCATGCAGGATCAGCCAGTGGTGCGAATCGACCCGGTACTCGGTCGGCACGCGCCGCATCAGGCCTTTCTCCACCTCCAGCGGATTCCTTCCCGGCGCCAGGCCGGTGCGGTTGCTGACGCGGAAGATGTGCGTGTCGACCGCCATCGCGTCCTCGCCCCAGGCGACGTTGAGCACCACGTTGGCCGTCTTGCGGCCGACGCCGGGCAGGGCTTCGAGCGCCGCGCGGTCGCGCGGCACCTCGCCGCCATGCCGCTGCACCAGCATGCGGCAGGTTTCCAGCAGGTGCTTGCCCTTCATCCGGTACAGCCCGATGGTCTTGATGAACTCCTCCAGCCCCGCCGGCCCGAGGTCCAGGATGGCCTGGGGCGTGTTGGCCACAGGGAACAGGCGCCGGGTGGCCTTGTTGACACCGACGTCGGTGGCCTGCGCCGACAGCAGCACCGCCACCAGCAGCTCGAACACCGTGCTGTATTCGAGCTCGCTGGCAGGCATGGGGTTGGCCGCGCGCAGCGTCGCGAAGAAGGGCTCGACGTCCTGGTCTTTCATGCGGCGGAGTCTATCGGGGAGCCGGGCAACTCAAGGCAGCTTGCCCTGGAACTCGCGCGCCACCGCCGCCAGCAGCGCGCCCTTGCCCGAGTCTCGCCGTTGCACCAGCGCCATCCGGCGCTCCTCGGCCTGCGGAATCTCCAGCACCCGCAGCTTGGTGTCGGCCTGCCAGCGGGCGTCGCGCAGCAGCGGCACCAGCGTGATGCCCAGGCCGGAACGCACCAGGTCCACCATGGTCTCCAGCGCATTGAGCTCCAGCAATTCCTGCGGCCTGGCACGCAGGCGCTTGAGCGTGCGTTCGACCAGCCGGCCGGTGTGCTGGCTCGGATCGAACCGGATGAAGGGCTGCGCCTGCAGCAGCGTGCGCAGCGGCGCTTCCTGCAGCTTGCGCGGCAGCAGCAGCACCATCGCCTCGCTGTAGAGCGGGGTCCAGGCCAGCTGCGGCCGCGCCGAGCCGGCTTCGCGCACGACGACGGCGGCATCGAGTTCGCCGGCCTGCACCCGCTCCACCAGCTCGATCGACTTGGCGGCGGACACGTGCAGGTCGAGCGCCGGATGGCGCGCCTTCAGCGTCAGCGTGGCCTGGATCAGCGGCCGCACCGCCGACACCACCGCGCCCAGGTGCACCGTACCGGCCATGGCGTGGCTGCCGGCGCCCGGCGCCAGCATCTGGTCGTACAGCCCCAGCAGGCGGCGCACCTGCGGCACCAGCGCGCGGCCGGCCTCGTTCAGCACCACCGCCTTGCCCTGGCGCTCGAACAGCGGCCGCCGCAACTCGGCCTCCAGCACCCGCATCTGCTGGCCGACGGCGGCCTGCGTCAGCGCCACGCGGGCCGCAGTGGCGGCGAACGAACCCTCGGCGGCCACGGCCGAGAAGGTGCGCAGGATGCGGATGCTGCTCATCCCTCATCGTAAAGCACGGCTTTAGCGTGGTTAAAGGATTATTCGCTTTTCCTTTGCCGTCGCGGTTCCTATGATGGGCCCCATGAAGTTGCTCGCCTCGCTCCTCGTTGCCGCCACCAGCCTCTTGGTCGCGCCTGCCCATGCCCAGGGCTATCCGACCAAGCCGATCCGGCTGGTGGTTCCGTTCCCGGCCGGCGGCGCCACCGACATCTTCGCCCGCGCCGTCTCGCAGAAACTCGGCGAGCGGCTGGGCGTCCCGGTGGTGGTGGACAACAAGCCGGGCGCCGGCGGCACCATCGGCTCCGACCTGGTGGCGAAGGCGCTGGCGGACGGCTACACGCTGCTGCTGGCCACCACCAGCACCCACAGCATCGGCCCGAGCTTTGGCAAGGTGCCGTACGACGCCGTCAATGACTTCACCCCGATCTCGCACGTCGGCAGCGCGCCCAGCATCATGCTGGTGCCCAACTCGGCGCCTGCCAAATCGGTCAAGGAGTGGGTCGATTACGCGCGCAAGAACCCCGGCAAGCTGAACTACGCGAGCAGCGGCAACGGCACCGTGGTGCACCTGGGCACCGAGTACTTCAAGGCGCAGGCCAACCTGTTCATGGTGCACATCCCTTACCGCGGCACGGCGCTGGCGATCCCTGACCTGGTGAGCGGCAAGGTGGACGTGCTGTTCGACTCGCTGCCCAGCGGATTGCCGCACGTCAAGGAAGGGCGGCTGCGCGCACTGGGCATCACCAGCGCCAAGCGTTCGGCGCTGCTGCCCGACCTGCCGGCGATCGCCGAGAGCGTGCCCGGCTACGAGACGGTGACCTGGTTCGGCCTGTACGGCCCCAAGGGCGTGTCGCCCGAGATCGTCAACCGCCTGAGCAGCGCCATCAACCAGTCGCTGCAAGATGCGGACGTCAAGGACAGGCTGGCCCGCCTGGGCATCGAGCCGGCCGGCGGCACGCCGGCGCAGTTCGCCGCCATGGCCAACGCCGACCGCGCCAAGTGGAAGAAGATCATCGACGAGCGCAAGCTGACGGCCGATTGACCCGACACCTTTGTCATTGCGGCTTGACCCGCAATCCCCGACGGCGCCCATGGATCCCGGGTCAAGCCCGGGGATGACAACCATGCGCCCGGATGACACCAGGAAAACATAGCCATCATGAACTTTGACTTCGCCAATCCGTATCCCACCGCGCGCATCCCGGTCTTCGCGCGCAACGTCGTCTCCACCTCGCATCCGCTGGCCGCCCAGGCCGGCTTGCGCATGCTGTGGAAGGGCGGCAACGCGGTCGATGCCGCCATCGCCGCGGCCGCCGCCATGACCATCGTCGAGCCGGTCAGCAACGGCCTGGGCAGCGATGCCTTCGCCATCCTGTGGGACGGCAAGGAACTGCACGGCCTGAACGCCTCCGGCCCGGCGCCGGCGGCCTGGACGCCCGGCTATTTCGCCAGCAAGTACGGCGACGCCGCCACCCCGCCCAAGCGCGGCATCGACTCGGTCACCGTGCCCGGCGCGGTGGCCGGCTGGGTGGCGTTGTCCGAGCGCTTCGGCAAGCTGGCGTTCGCCGACCTGCTGGAGCCGGCGGTCGAGATCGCCGAGCGCGGCTACCTGCTGCCGGTGGTGGTGCAGCAAAAGTGGCTGGCCGCGACCGGGGAACTGCGGAGCCAGCCGGGCTTCGCGCAAAGCTTTCTGCCCTGGGGCCGCGCGCCCAAGGTCGGCGAGCTGTTCCAGTTTCCGGCGGCGGCGCGGGCGCTGCGCGCCATCGCGGCGACCAGGGGCCAGGCTTTCTACGGCGGCGAGATCGCGCAGGCCATCGTGCGCTTTTCCCGCGAGCAGGGCGGCGCCCTGGCGGTGCAGGACTTCGCCGGCTTTCGCCCGGAGTGGGTCAAGACGATCGACAAAGACTACCGCGGCTACACGCTGCACGAGATCCCGCCCAACGGGCAGGGCATCGCGGCGCTGATGGCCGTGGGCATCCTGGACAAGTTCGACCTGGCCGGGATGAAGGTGGACGGCCCCGACGCGCAGCACCTGCAGATCGAGGCCATGAAGCTGGCCTTCGCCGACGTCTACAAGTTCGTCGCCGAAGGCTCCGCCATGGACGTGACGGCAGCGCAACTGCTGGACGACGGCTACCTGGCCAGCCGCGCCCGGCTGATCGACATGAAGCGGGCGCAGGACTTCGGCGCCGGCAACGTCGCCAAGGGCGGCACCATCTACCTGACGGTTGCCGACGAAGACGGGATGATGGTCAGCTTCATCCAGAGCAACTACATGGGATTCGGCTCGGGCGCGGTCGAGCCGAGCTTCGGCATCAGCCTGCAGAACCGCGGCCACGGCTTCAGCTTGAAGCCCGGGCCGAACCAGGTGGCGCCGGGCAAGCGGCCGTTCCACACCATCATCCCGGCCTTCCTGAGCCGGCCGAAGGCCGGTTCCCAGCCTGTCCCCGGGCAAGAGGGCCGGGGACAGGGGCTCACGGTCCGCGACATCGAGCCGGTCATGAGTTTCGGCGTGATGGGCGGCAACATGCAGCCGCAGGGCCATATGCAAACCCTGGTGCGCATGCTCGATTACAAGCAAAGTCCGCAGGCTGCCTGCGACGCGCCACGCTGGCGCTTCAACGCGGGACTGGCGCTCAACGTCGAGCAGCAGATGGACAAGGCCACCGTGCAGGCGCTGATCGGCCGCGGCCACAAGCTGGAAGTGATCAACGACAGCTACCAGGACTTCGGCGCCGGCCAGTTCATCTGGCGCGCCGGCGATACGAAAACGAAAGGCTACATCGCCGCAAGCGATTCCAGGCGCGACGGACTGGCTGCGGG
>NZ_JAQGLS010000187.1 GCF_028292805.1 Ramlibacter sp.
AAAACCTGCGCTGTCCGGGCTCGCGGCCCCCGCGGCGGAACTCGCTGCGGTTTGCTCGCGCGCGAGCAAACACTCCGCTCAAGCACCCTCCGCGAGCATGAGGACGTACGCGGGGCTCGATACGCTAACGCTCTCGTAGCCCCGCTGGGCCGCGAGCCGGACAGCGCCGGCGCTCCTGTCTGATTGCGCGCCGCAGCCCACCCGCACGCGGGTTTGCAGGGTGGTTGGTGGTGGGTTGTCATCCCTGGATCCAGGCAGCGCTTGACCAACCGCAGTTTGGATTGCGGGTCAAACCCGCAATGACCGGGGAATGAAAGAGCAGCTTCCAGCGGACTCGACGCGCGCAGCCGCCGAGCGACGCACCGCGGGCATGCACCGCACACCGCCTGCAGCGACGCGCCGCGAACAGGGCAGCAAATCAGGGCAGCGGCTTCTCGTTGCGCAACTGGTCCGCGACGCTTTCGCGTTCGCGAATGACGTGCACCTGGCTCCGGTCGACCAGCACTTCCGCCGCCCGCCCACGCGTGTTGTAGTTGCTGGCCATGCTCATGCAATAGGCCCCGGCCGACATCACTGCCAGCAGGTCGCCCGGCTGCACCGCGAGGTCGCGGTCCCGTCCCAGCCAGTCGCCGCTCTCGCACACCGGGCCCACCACGTCATACGTGGCCGTGGCCGCATCGCCGCGCCGCAGCGGCGCCATCGCGTGGTACGCCTGGTACATCGCCGGGCGCGGCAGGTCGTTCATGGCGGCGTCGACGATGCAGAAGTTCTTCTGCTCGCCCGGCTTGAGGTACATCACCTCGGTCAGGCAAACGCCGGCGTTGCCCACCAGCGAGCGGCCCGGCTCGATCATCAGCTGGCGGTCGCCGTAGCCGCGCGCATCGAGCCGGGCCAGCAGCTGCTGCCACAAGGCATCCGCCGCCGGCGGCTGTTCGCCGTCGTAGGCGATGCCCAGGCCGCCGCCGAAGTCGATGTGCTCCAGCGGGATGCCGGCCGCCTCCACGCTGGCCACCAGGTCCAGCACCCGGTCCATCGCGTCCAGGTAGGGCGCGCTGGTGGTGATCTGCGAGCCGATGTGGCAATCGATGCCGACCACCTTCAGCCCCGGCAGTTCGGCCGCGCGGCGGTAAGCCCGCAACGCGTCGCCGTGGGCGATGCCGAACTTGTTGCCTTTCAGGCCGGTGGAGATGTAAGGATGGGTCTTGGGATCGACGTCGGGATTGACGCGCAGGCTGACCGGGGCGCGCTGCCCGGCCTGCAGGGCGACGGCGCTGAGCACCTCCAGTTCGGCCTCGCTCTCGACGTTGAAGCAGCGGATGCCCACTTGCAGCGCGCGCTGCATTTCGGCCCGGGTCTTGCCGACCCCGGAGAAGATGATGTCTTCGCCGCGGCCGCCGACGGCCAGCACGCGCTCGAGTTCGCCGCCCGAGACGATGTCGAAGCCGCAGCCGGCGCGCGCGAACACCTGAAGGATGCCCAGCGCCGAATTGGCCTTGAGTGCATAGAAGATCTTCGCCTTGCGGCCGGCGAAGCCGCGCTGGTAGGCTGCCAGCGCCGCCAGCATCGAAGCCTGCGAGTAGACGAACAGCGGTGTGCCGTGGGCTCGCGCCAAGTCGGCCAGGCCCACGTCTTCGGCGAACAGCTCGTCGCCCCGGTACTGGAAGTGCGGCTGGCCGGGCAGGGTGGAAGCGGTCATGGGTTGCGCACCGGCGAGGCCTTGCCGGTGGCTGGCACGGCGGAGGCGGGCGACTGCGGCCCGGACACGGCCGTCGACGGCGCAAGGATCTCGGTCAGGCTGGCGCGGCCGGCCGCGGCCGGCTCCGTCGGCAGGAACAAAGGACCTTTCTGGCCGCAGGCGGCAAGCCCCGCGACCACGGCTGCGGCAAGGGCAAGCGTGCGCAAGCAGGGGCTGACTAGAATTTGAAGTACACCGAACATCTGGAAATTGTAATGACTGACCTGGAATATCTCGACCATGCCGAAGCCTTGCTGGCCAGCGTCGAGGCGTGTTGCGACCGGATCAACGAGGAAACGGACGCCGACATCGACAACCAGCGCGTCGGCGGGATGATCACGCTGAGCTTCGAGGACCGCAGCCAGATCATCGTCAACCTGCAGCGTCCGCTGCACGAAATCTGGCTGGCGGCCCGCGCCGGCGGCTTCCACTACAAGTTCGACGGCCAGCGCTGGCGCGACACCAAGGGCCAGGGCGAGTTCTTCGCCGATCTGACCCGCTACGCCAGCCAGCAGGCCGGCCGCCCACTCGCCTTCAGTTCCTGAACAGGTCCAGGATGCTGCGGCGCTCGTCGCTGGAATTTGGCGGGCGCGACGGCGGCATGCCGTCCGCGTTCTGCATGCTGCGGTCGCCCGGCACTCCCGGCGACTGCTCGCCCGACGGCCCCCGCAGCGACCCGTGCTCCGCCCCGCCGTTCTCGCCCCCGTTCGACAGCCCCAGGCTGGAGACACCGCCGCCGCCGCCGCGGGCGTACTCCTCGTAGTACCACTCGCCGCCGACGTTCACCAGGCCTTCCGGCGCGGCGGGTTCCATCACCGGCAAGCCCTTCAACGCGGTTTCCATGAACGAGATCCACACCGGCAGGCTCAGGCCGCCGCCGGTTTCGCGGTCGCCCAGCGAACGCGGGTTGTCGTACCCCATCCAGACCACGGCGGTCAGCGTCGGGTGGAAGCCCGCGAACCAGGTGTCGATGGAGTCGTTGGTGGTGCCGGTCTTGCCGTACAGGTCGGGCCGCTTGAGCTCGCGCTGGGCCCGCGCGGCGGTGCCGGAGCGGGCGATTTCCTGCAGCAGCCGGTTCATGACGAAGGCGTTGCGGGCGTCGATGGCGCGCACCGCTTCGCTCGGCAGCGGCGGCTGGCTTTCCACCAGCGGCTTGCCTTTCTGGTCGGTGATGCGCGTGATCAGCCACGGATTGACGCGGTAGCCGCCGTTGGCGAACACCGAATAGCCGGTCGCCATCTGCATCGGCGTGACCGAGCCGGCGCCCAGCGCCATGGTCAGGTAGGGCGGGTGCTTCTCGGCCTCGAAGCCGAAACGGGTGATCCAGTCCTGCGCGTTCTGGGCGCCCACCGCCTGCAGCACGCGGATCGAGACCATGTTCTTGGACTTGGCCAGTGCCGTGTGCAGCGGCATCGGGCCCTCGAACCGGCCGTCGTAGTTCTTCGGCTCCCAGGGCTGGCCGCCGGTCACGCCGGCGTCGAAGAACAACGGCCCGTCGTTGACGATGGTGGTGGGCGTGAAGCCCTTTTCCAGCGCCGCCGAATAGATGAAGGGCTTGAACGACGAGCCCGGCTGGCGCCAGGCCTGGGTGGCGTGATTGAACTTGTTCTTGTTGAAGTCGAAGCCGCCGACCATGGCGTGGATGGCGCCGCTGCGCGGATCCAGCGCGACGAAGGCGCCCTCCACCTCGGGCAGCTGGGTGATCTCCCAGGCGTCCTTGGGTGTCTTCATGACGCGGATCACGGCGCCCCGGCGGATCCTGATCTTCGGCTGCGCCTTGTCCGACAGGCCGGAGCGGGCCGCCTGCAGGCCCTCGCCGACGATGTCGAAGCGGTCGCCGTTCATGCGCACGGCGGTCACCTTCTTCGGGCCGGTCTCCAGCACCACCGCGGCCATCACGTCGCCGTTGTCGGGGTGCTCGGCCAGCGCGTCGTCGATCGCGTCCTCCAGCTGCCTGGCGTCGTCGGGCAGGTCGACGAAGCGCTCGGGGCCGCGATAGATCTGGCGCTTCTCGTAGTCCATGATGCCCTTGCGCAAGGCCTTGTACGCGGCTTCCTGCTCGTTGGACTTCAGGGTGGTGAACACGTTCAGGCCCCGGGTGTAGGCTTCGTCGCCGTACTGCGCGTACACCAGCTGCCGCACGGTCTCGGCCACGTACTCGGCGCGCACCGGCATCGCCGGCAGGCCGGAGCGGATCTTCAGCTCCTGCTTCTTGGCTGCCACCTCCTCCTCGGCTGTGATGAAACCGTTTTGCTGCATCCGTTCGATGATGTACAGCTGGCGAGAGCGGGCGCGCGACGGGTTGCTGATGGGGTTGAAGGCCGACGGCGCCTTGGGCAGGCCGGCCAGCATCGCCGCCTCGGCGATCGTCAGTTCCTTCATCGGCTTGCCGAAATAGGCTTCCGAGGCGGCGGCGAAGCCGTAGGCCCGGTTGCCCAGGAAGATCTGGTTCATGTAGATCTCGAGGATCTGGTCCTTCGAGAGCTTGTGCTCCAGTTTGAAGGTCAGCAGCACTTCATACAGCTTGCGGGTGAAGGTCTTTTCGGAGGACAGGTAGACGTTGCGCGCCACCTGCATCGTGATGGTCGAGGCGCCCTGGCTCTTGACGCGGCCCAGGTTGGCGATGGCTGCCCGCACCAGGCCCTTGTAGTCGACGCCGCTGTGCGAATAGAAGCGCGCGTCCTCGATGGCCAGCACCGCGTTCTTCATCACCTGGGGAATCTCTGCGATGGGGGTGAGCTGGCGGCGCTCCTCGCCGAACTCGCCAATCATCACGCCGTCGGCGGAGAACACCCGCAGCGGCAGCTTGGGCCGGTAGTCCGACAGGTCGGAAATGTCGGGCAGGTTCGGATAGGCCACGGCCAGGGCCAGGCCGCCGATGGCGACACCGGTTGCGACCAGCGCCAGGGCAATGCCGAAAGTCCAGGCAAGAAAGCCGAGCAGCAAGCGTTGCCAGGCGGGCCGGGGGGCGGACGGACCGGGGCTGCCGGCAGGGGAATGGGAAGGCATAGAACTCCAGGGAGCGGCCCGGGGCGCCCATTATAAAAATGCCAGGGGTCTGACCCGCCAGCGGACCGATCAGTTCCGCCAGGGACCACAAGGCAGCCGCTAGGGGTGGCTTAAGCCGCCGGAGTATGGCACCTGAGCGCGTCGGGTTTTGACAACGGTGCAAGGGGGCCGAATCGGGAAATTCCTTTGTCCGACAAGGATGTTACTGCTAGCATTGAAGTGGAATCTTAAGTTTGTTACGCCTTGAAATGCGGGTGTTTCAGGAGACTGGTCTTGATTTCTTTTGGCTCATTGTTTGGCCGCCAGGCCCCTCCGCTGCTGGGTCTGGACATCAGTTCGTCCAGCGTCAAGCTGGTCGAGCTCGGCCGTGCCAAGGACGGCAGTCTGGTGCTGGAGCGCTGCGCCATCGAACCGCTGGAGCGCGGCTGGATCACGGACGGCAACGTCGAGAAGTTCGACGAGGTGGCCGAGGCCATGCGCCGCGTGGTCAAGAAGAGCGGCACCCGCACCCGCAACGTCGCGATGGCGCTGCCGGCCTCGGCCGTCATCACCAAGAAGATCATCCTGCCCGGCGGCATGAGCGGCGCCGACCTGGAGATCCAGGTGGAAGCCGAGGCCAACCAGTACATCCCGTTCTCACTGGACGAGGTCAGCCTCGACTTCTGCGTGGTCGGCCCGAGCACCACCTCGGCCGGCGACGTCGAGGTGCTGATTGCCGCCTCCCGCAAGGAAAAGGTGCAGGACCGCCAGGGGCTGGCCGAGGCCGCGGGCTTGCGGCCGGTGGTCATCGACGTGGAATCGTATGCTTCGCGCCTGGCCGCCGGCCGCCTGATCGAATCGCTGGAAAACGCCGGCCGCGACCAGATGGTGGCGCTGTTCGAGGTGGGCGCGTCCACCACCAGCATGCAGGTGATCCGCAACGACGAGGTGCTGTACGACCGCGACCAGGCTTTCGGCGGCGCCCAGCTCACGCAGCTGATCGTGCGCCAGTACGGCTTTTCGCCGGAAGAGGCCGAGAACAAGAAGCGCAGCGGCGAACTGCCCGAGGACTACGAGTCCGGCGTGCTCAAGCCGTTCGTCGAGAGCATGGCCCAGGAAGTCGCGCGGGCACTGCAGTTCTTCTTTACCAGCACGCCGCACAACCGGGTCGACCACATCATGGTGGCCGGCGGCTCCGCGGCGCTGCCCGGGCTGAGCCAGGCGATCACCGCCCAGACCTCGTTCCCCTGCGTCTTGGCCGACCCGTTCCAGGGCATGCAGTTCGGCGACAGCGTGCGTGAGAAGAAGGTCCGCCGCGAGGCGCCTTCCTACCTCACCTCGTGCGGGCTGGCCATGCGGAGGTTTCTGCAGTGATCCTGATCAACCTGCTGCCGCACCGCGAGGCGGCGCGCAAGCGCCGGCGCGAGATGTTCTACGCCTCGCTCGGCGCCTCGGCGCTGGCCGGGGCCCTGATCGCGGGCGGCGTCTACCTCTGGTACGCGGCCCAGATTTCCGAGCAGCAGGACCGCAACATGGTCCTGAGCACCGAAATCAGAAAGCTCGAAGCCCAGATCAAGGACATCGCCACCCTGCAAGAGGAGATCGCCGCGCTGCGGGCGCGCCAGCAGGCGGTGGAAGACCTGCAGTCCGACCGCAACGTGCCGGTGCACCTGCTCAACGAGCTGGTGACGCAGCTGCCCGACGGCGTCTACCTCACCAGCATGCGGCAGGCCAACAACGTGGTGGCCGTGACCGGCATCGCCCAGTCCAACGAGCGCGTCTCGGAACTGCTGCGCAACCTGAGCAGCGGCAGCCCCTGGATCACCAAGCCGGAACTGGTGGAGATCGTTTCCTCCACGGTCGTGCTGAGCCCGCGGGAGCAGCGCCGCGTCTCCAACTTCAGCATGCGCATGACGCTGCTGCGAGCGAGCGAGGCCCAGAAGGCCGCCGCCGCCGCCGCCAGCGCCGCAGCCAGCGTCGCAGCCAGCGCCACCGGCGCGGCCGGCG
>NZ_JAQGLS010000146.1 GCF_028292805.1 Ramlibacter sp.
GCAGGACGGCGGCGGTGCGGCTGTTCACGTCCCCCGCTCAGGTGTTGCGCAGGTTGTAGAAGGCGGCGCGGCCCGGGTACTGCGCGATGTCGCCGAGGTCTTCCTCGATGCGCAGCAGCTGGTTGTACTTGGCCATCCGGTCAGAGCGGCTCAGCGAGGCGGTTTTGATCTGGGCGGCGTTGGTGCCCCCCGCGATGTCGGGGGTGGTGGAGTGCTCGGTCTCGCCCGAGCGGTGGCTGATGACGGCCGTGTAGTTGGCCCGCTTGGCCATCTCGATGGCGGCGAAGGTCTCGGTCAGCGTGCCGATCTGGTTGTTCTTGATCAGAATCGAGTTGGCGATGCGCTTGTCGATGCCTTCCTTGAGGATCTTCGTGTTGGTGACGAACAGGTCGTCGCCCACCAGCTGCACCTGCTTGCCCAGGCGCTCGGTCAACAGCTTCCAGCCGTCCCAGTCGCCCTCGGCCATGCCGTCCTCGATGCTGATGATCGGGTACTTGCCGACCCAGCCTTGCATCATGGCGATCCAGTCGGAGGCGCCCAGATGCTGCCCTTCGGCGTCCAGCCGGTACAGGCCGTCCTTGTAGAACTCGCTGGAGGCGCAGTCCAGTCCCAGGGCGATCTGCTCGCCAGGCTTGTAGCCGGCCTTTTCGATCGCCTCCATGATCATCTGCAGCGCGGCCTCGTGGTTCTCCACGTTCGGCGCGAAGCCGCCCTCGTCGCCGACGGCGACGCTCATGCCGCGGTCGTGGATGATCTTCTTGAGCGCGTGGAACACCTCGGCGCCGTAGCGCATCGCCTCGCGGAAGGTCGGCGCGCCCACCGGGATGATCATCAGCTCCTGCAGGTCCAGGTTGTTGTTGGCGTGGGCGCCGCCGTTGATCACGTTCATCATCGGCACCGGCAGCTGGCAGCCGCCCATGCCGCCGAAGTAGCGGTACAGCGGCAGGCCCGATTCCTCGGCGGCCGCGCGGGCCACGGCCATCGACACGGCCAGCATCGCGTTGGCCCCGAGCCGGCCCTTGTTGTCGGTGCCGTCCAGGTCGATCAGCGTCTTGTCCAGGAAGTTCTGCTCGGAGGCATCGAGGCCCAGCACCGACTCGGAGATCTCGGTGTTGATGTGTTCCACCGCCTTGAGCACGCCCTTGCCCAGGTAGCGGGCCGGATCGCCGTCGCGCAGCTCGATCGCCTCGCGCGAGCCGGTGGAGGCGCCCGATGGCACCGATGCGCGGCCCATGGTGCCGGACTCCAGCAGCACGTCGCACTCCACGGTGGGATTGCCACGCGAGTCCAGGATCTCGCGGCCGACGATGTCAACGATTGCGCTCATTCAGGTGCTCTCTTTGGTTTTTTGTGGAATCGGGAATTCAGACCGGCTTGCCACGCCTTCGACCAGCACCATGTTGAAGTAGTCGCAGGCGCCGGCGCGCAGGCTGCGCGCGCGGGTGTACAGCTCGCCGTCGTGGAAGGCCTTGGCCTGCTCGTAGCTGGGAAAGCGCAGCATCGCCACGCGGTGCGGCTGCCAGTCGCCCTCGAGCGTCTCGTGCCGGCCGCCGCGCACCAGGTACTCGCCGCCGGCCGCCTTGACCGCCGCCGGCGCGCGCGCCATGTACTCCTTGTACTGCTCGGGCTTGGAGACGTTCATCTCCACGATGAGGTAGGCAGCGGGCATGCGGTCTCCTGGCGTCAGGCGGCGAAGTCGTTCTCCAGGAACCGGTTCTTCTTGGTGATGCGATCGAGCTCCACCAGTGTCTCGAGCAGGGCGCGCATGCGATGCAGCGGCACCGCATTGGGCCCGTCCGACAGCGCGTTGGCCGGGTCCGGATGCGTCTCCATGAACAGGCCGGCCACGCCGACGGCGACGGCGGCGCGCGACAGCACCGGCACGAACTCGCGCTGGCCGCCCGAGCTGGTGCCCTGGCCGCCGGGCAGCTGCACCGAGTGGGTGGCGTCGAACACCACCGGGGCGCCGGTCTCGCGCATGATCGCCAGCGAGCGCATGTCGCTGACCAGGTTGTTGTAGCCGAAGCTGGCGCCGCGCTCGCAAGCCATGAAGACGTCGTCCGGCAGGCCTTTTTCGCGCGCCGCGTCGCGGGCCTTCTGGATCACGTTCTTCATGTCGCCGGGGGCCAGGAACTGGCCCTTTTTGATGTTGACCGGCTTGCCCGACTGCGCCACCGCGCGGATGAAGTCGGTCTGGCGGCACAGGAAGGCGGGCGTCTGCAGCACATCGACCACGCTGGCCACCCGCTCGATCTCGGCCTCGCTGTGCACGTCGGTCAGCACCGGCACGCCCAGCTCGCGCTTGACCTTGGCCAGGATTTCCAGGCCTTTCTCCATGCCGGGGCCGCGAAAGCTGGTGCCGGAGGAGCGGTTGGCCTTGTCGTAGCTGCTCTTGAAGATGAACGGAATGCCCAGCGTGGCCGTCATTTCCTTGAGTGCGCCGGCCACGTCCATCTGCAATTGCTCGGACTCGACCACGCAAGGGCCGGAGATCAGGAAGAAGGGACGGTCCAGGCCGGCCTCGAATCCACACAGCTTCATCACGCCACGACCTTCAGCGACTTGCCCGCCTTCTGCGTGCCGACCTGCTGCTGGCGGGCGGCGTCGATGAAAGCGTTGAACAAGGGATGTCCGTCCCAGGGGGTGGACTTGAATTCGGGGTGGAACTGCACGCCCATGAACCAGGGGTGGACGTCGCGCGGCAGTTCGACGATCTCGGTGAGGTGCTCGCGCTGCGTCAGCGCGGAGATCACCAGGCCGGCCTGGCGCAGCTGGTCCAGGTACTTGACGTTGGCTTCGTAGCGATGGCGGTGCCGCTCGGTCACCACGTCGCCGTAGATGCTGTGCGCCAGCGTGCCGGGGGTGACGTCGGAGCTCTGGGCGCCCAGCCGCATGGTGCCGCCCAGGTCGGACTGCTCGGTGCGGGTCTTGATCGAGCCGTCGGCGTCCTGCCACTCGGTGATCAGGGCGATCACGGGGTGCGGCGTCTGCGGGTCGAACTCGGTGCTGTTGGCGTCCTTCAGGCCCGCGACGTTGCGCGCGTACTCGATGGTGGCGACCTGCATGCCCAGGCAGATGCCCAGGTACGGCACCTTGTTTTCGCGGGCGAAGCGGGCGGCGGCGATCTTGCCTTCGATGCCGCGCTTGCCAAAGCCGCCCGGCACCAGGATGGCTTCGTACTTCTGCAGCTGGCCGACCGTCGCGGGCGTGATGGATTCGGAGTCCAGGTAGTCGACCTTCACCCGCACGTGGTTGCGCAGGCCCGCGTGGCGCAACGCCTCGTTGAGCGATTTGTAGCTGTCCGACAGGTCGACGTACTTGCCGACCATGGCGATGTTGATCTCGCCCTTGGGATGCTCGACCTCGTGCACCAGGTCGTCCCAGCGCTTCAAGTTGGCCGGCGGCGTGTTCAGCCGCAGCTTGTCGCAAATCAGTCCGTCCAGGCCCTGCTCGTGCAACAGGCGCGGCACCTTGTAGATGGTGTCCACATCCGGCATCGAGATCACGCCCCAGCGCGGCACGTTGGTGAACAGGCTGATCTTCTCGGCCTCGTCCTCCGGAATGTTGCGGTCGGCGCGGCACAGCAGGGCATCGGGCTGGATGCCGATCTCTCGCATCTTCTGCACCGTGTGCTGGGTCGGCTTGGTCTTGAGCTCGCCGGCGGCCTTGATGAAGGGCACGTAGGTGAGGTGGACGAAGGCGGAGTTGTTCGGCCCGAGCTTGAGCGCCATCTGGCGCACGGCTTCCAGGAACGGCAGCGACTCGATGTCGCCTACGGTGCCGCCGATCTCGACGATGGCCACGTCCACTTCGGTGCCGGTGCCAAGGCCGGCGCCGCGGCGGATGAATTCCTGGATCTCGTTGGTGACATGCGGGATGACCTGGACGGTCTTGCCCAGGTAGTCGCCGCGGCGCTCCTTCTCGAGCACGCTCTTGTAGATCTGGCCGGTGGTGAAGTTGTTCGCCTTGCGCATCCGGGTGGACACGAAGCGCTCGTAGTGGCCCAGGTCGAGGTCGGTCTCGGCGCCGTCATCGGTGACGTACACCTCGCCGTGCTGGAACGGCGACATGGTGCCCGGGTCCACGTTCAGGTACGGGTCGAGCTTGATCAGGGTGACTTTGAGGCCACGCGACTCGAGGATGGCGGCGAGGGAGGCTGAGGCGATTCCCTTGCCCAGGGAAGACACCACACCGCCGGTGACGAAGACGAATCTGGTCATGTCAGGTCGGAAGGGGCGCTTCCGGGGAGGTGGTAAAGCGAGATTATACCGGCGGGTGAGCAGGCGGCAGGGAGCGGGAACAAGGAATCGGACATCCATACGCGAAGGGCGCGAAGGTTCCGCGAAGGACGCGAAAGA
>NZ_JAQGLS010000198.1 GCF_028292805.1 Ramlibacter sp.
CAGCGTGGCCACGGCGCTGTCGAAGTCGCGCGGCTTGTCGGTGCTGCGCACGGTGTAGCTGCCTTCATAGACGCCGCGCGACGTTTCGCGCAGCGGCACCGAGCGGACCACGCCGGGGATCTCCACCGCGGCGCCGGCGCGCGGCTGGCCGGTCAGGCGGAACTGCAACTTGCGGCCGGCCACGATGCGACCACCCGGCTCGACGGTGAAGCGCTCGATGGTGGGTGCGGCCGCCACCGGGACGGTCGGCCGGGACGCGGGCTCTGGCCGCGTCTGCGTTTGCGGCTGCAGCGCCGCCTTCAGGTCCGGCGGCAGAGGGTAGGTGCGCGTGGCGGTGCCGTCGGCCCACCGGACCCGGACGGTGACGTTCTGGCGCGGATTGAAACGGTCGCCCTGGCGGACCGTGTAGGAGCCGGTCCAGCTGCCCTGGCTCTGCTCCTGCAGCGGGATCTGCAGGCCATTGCCCAGCGTCACGCTCGCTTCGGCAGCGCCCGGCGTGGCAGTCACGCTGACGAACAGCATCCCGTCCGGCGCCAGGCCGCCGGGCGCCCTCAGCGTCATGGCGTAGATCGCGTTGCTGGAGCGCTGCTGCTGGGCCGCGACCGGCGGGGCCAGGAAGGCGGCGGACAAGGGCAGCAGCAGCATGACCGCGGCGACATGGGTGCGAACGACTGTTTTCATTGGACTTGACCTCGAGGTTGCTTTGGAACGCAGCATACGCAGGAATGCATGAATGAAGCCTGAACCGACTGCACTGCGCCATCCCGTGAACCCGGGCATGGCGCAGGTGCCGCTTAGCGGACCTGGAAGCTCCAGGCCGTGCGGGTGGTGTTGCCGGCCTTGTCGCGCACCACCAGTTCGGCGCTGTGGCGGCCGCTGCCCAGCTCTTCGCGGTAGCGCACTTGCTCGGCCGTCACTTCGGTGTTCTGGGTGACGTCCAGGCCGTCCACGGTCAGGCGGACCGAGCCGGCATCGATGCCGCTGCCGGCGTCGGCCAGCCTGGCCGTGATGCGGGTGCGGCGGCGCTCGTCCACCACTTCGCCATTGGCCGGGGCCACGGCGGTGACCTGCGGCGGCTGGTGGTCGCGGGACTGCTGGCGGTCATCGCGACCTTCGCGACGGTCATCGCGCCCGTCGCGGCCGTCGCGGCGGTCTTCGCGGCGGTCGTCGCGGCCATCACGGCCACGCGGTGCGTCGATGGCCCCTTTCAGGTCCAGGTTGGCCGTCGTGGCCAGGCTGCCGCGGGCGAACGTGGCGACCGCGCTGTCGAAGGACCGCAGGTTGTCGGCGCGGCGCACCGTGTAGCTGCCTTCGTAGACACCGCGCCCGCTCTCGCGCAGCACCAGCCCGCGGACCACGCCCGGGATCTCCACCGTGGCGGTGGCTTTCGGCGTGCCGGCCAGGCGGAAGTGCAACTCGCTGCCAGGGGCCAGGCGGCCGGCCGGAAGGACCGCGAAACTCTCGACCACCGGCACGGCGGCCACCGGGGGCGCCCGCGGCGGCACCGGGCGGCCCGCGTGCGGGGAGCCGGTTGCCAGCGCCTGGAAGCCCGGCGGATAGAAGTAGTTGCGGGCGGCGCTGGCGTCGCCGCGGTAGTTGACCTGCACCATCATCAGCTGCATCGGGTCGATGCGGTCGGCGCGGCGGACGACGTGGTGGCCGACATAGCGGCCGGCGCCGGCTTCCTTCAGGACCAGCCGCACGCCGCTTTGGCCCAGCGTCACGGTGGCGCCGAGCGCGCCCGGGGTGGCGATCACCTCGGCCCACAGCGTGGCGCCGGGCGTCAAGCCGTTGCTGGAGTTCAGCGACATGGAACGCACTTCGTGCTGGGCCACCACGGCGCGCTGTTGGGCCGTGGCCGGCTGCGCCATGAAGGCGGCGGACACCGGCAGGAGCAGCATGGCTGCAGCGACATGGGTGCGAAGAGCGATTTTCATGAAGTGACCTTCTGGATCTGTTTGCTATGGGGACAGCTTACGCAGCCCAAATGAACGAGGGCTGAACCGATGGCACTTACACTCCGGCACGCTGTCCCAGGCCGGAGCGCCCCATCAACAAACAACCAAAGCCAACCTGGCTCGTGCCTGCTCTCGCCTACGTGACGGACTGGCTGGGGTCCCAGGTGCAACGCCAGCGGCAGGCGGACTGCAGCGTCGCCGTCGTCCACTGCGGCCAAGCGGGGCTCGAGGCCGCATTCGGCAGCGCCGACCTGCTGCGGCGTCAGCCGCTGACGCCCAGGCAGCGCCTGCGGATCGCTCGCACGGCAAGAGCTTCACCGCGCGGCCGGCGTGCTGCTGCGCGAGCGGGGCCTGCTCGGGCTGGACGACCTGCTGGGGCGCTACCTGCCCGTCCTGCACCAGGATCTGGCCGCCGCTCGCTCTTGATCGCGCAGGTGACGGGCAGCGCCCGTGCGGACTGGATCGCACGCCATATCGTCGCGCCGGCCGACTGGCGCGAAACCGTGCCCGACATGCCGCTGCTGCCCAGGGGCATGCCGATGGCCAAGGGCCACAGCGCCGGGCTCCCGTTCGGCCGGCGGACGGTGGTGCCGGGCGACAACGGCTGCGACGGCATGGCATGGCCCTGGGTCGGCGCCATCGGCAGCATCCTGTGGGCGTTCAAGGAGCACGGTGCGCCCACCGCGCGGGTGGCGCCCTGGCGGGCAGCGGGATCGTCCGCTTCGGCAGCGACCACGACCAGTACGCCAGCAGCCACGAAGGCGGCGCGGCCTTGACGGGGGTCCCCTCGCGCAAGCAGGACCTGGTGGTCTCCATCGTGCCCGGCTTCGCGCCGCACCCAGCGCTGCTGGCCCGCCTCGGCCAGTCCAAGCTCGGCAAATCCTGCCTCCACCGCAAGCGGCTGGCTGACGTGGACCTGGCCGTGCCGGGCGAGCTGATCGCGCTTTCGGTGCAGGAAACCAGGCGCCGGCATGGCTAGCGTCGCCACCCTGTGGTTCGGCACCGGCAGCCTGGCCGCCTTCCTGGCGGCGAGCGCGCTGGCCGCGTGGACCCAGGGCGAGTCGTTCCAGGTGCTCGGGGCGCTGTCCGTCGTCGCCACGCTGCTCGGGCTGGCGGGCTTCGCCGTCGGGGCGGCGGCCGCGCGCCGCTTTCCCTTGCGCAATCCCTCACTGCTGGCGGGCGCAGCCAGCGCCGCCGCCTTCATCGCCGTGCTGTGGATCGCCGCGCTGGCCGGCGCCGACCCGCGCGAGTGGTGGGCGCTGGTGCTGGTGTTGCCGCTGCTCGGAGGGCTGGCGGCCTGCCTGCCGGGCCTGGCCGGCGCAAGCCCTTCGCGCTAGCACACGGCCTGCGTGCCGCTCCCCACAGAATGCGTGGACAGCACTGTGGACAAGCCTGTGGACGCAGCCCCGATCCCGCGCCGGCACTGGCCTGGCGGAGGGTGAGTGTTTGGGAGGCACTCCCTTGCAACTCCTTGACGCGGGCCCTGATCGTTGCCCAGAGACAACAGCTGTCGGCGCTTTCAAGCCCAACTCGACCAGCACCGGCTGGTGATCCGACGCCAGCGTCGCGCCGTCGATCACCAGCCGGCGCACCTTGTCCTTCAAGCGGTCGCTGACGAACACGAGTCGCAGGCCAGCGGCTCGGACCGGCAGCGCCGCCCGTGCAGGCGAAAGGTGGACGGCTGCGGCGCCGCGCCGTGCAGCAGCCGCCGGGCGTCCCACAGCCGGCCGGCGGCGGACGGCTCGGTGATGGCGGCGTCCTCGGGCTCGCTCGCCTCCAGGTGAAGTCGCCGCACAGGATCGTCGGCGGTGTGGGCCTCGGGTGTCGTACATGACCACGGTGGAGCGCTGGAACGGCACGCCCCAGATCTGTCACGCGCCGCAGGATGTTGAGCCAGTCGATCACCGCATGCGTGGGCCACTGGCTGGGCGCGATGGTGATGGCGAGGTAGCTGGCCAGCCCGTCGCCGTCCAGGTGGTGGGCCGCTGCGCCAGCACCGCCTGCCACGTCTTCGCGTCGCCCAGGCCGATGCCTTGCTGGCGTTGGCTCCAGGCAGCTGAAGGGATAGTTGGCGCACCAGTCGCGCACGCCCGGCAGGCGTTCTGACACCCGGTGACCTGCAAGGCCTGCGCCGCGCCCGTGAAGAAGATGAACCCCGCGAGCGCTGCCTGCACCAGTTTTCCCTTTTGTGCAGCGGTGAGGTGGCCAATCCGCGGGCCGCCGCTGCGCGGCAACCAGCCCCACCGTGCAGGATGCCCGTTTACGCGGCGTTGACATCGACCCGCCCCGCTCCTACAGGGCGGCGGGACGGACGGCGGGAAACTGCAGCAGACGAACCACGCCCAAGGAATCTTTCATGAAGTCCATCCTGCTTTCGCTGGCCGCCTGCGCGGCCCTGGCCGGTTGTGTCGGCTACGGCGGCGTCGGCTACGCCGACCCTCATTACGGCAGCTACGGCTACTCGCAGCCCGGCTACTACCAGAGCCAGCCCAACGTCTACACCGGCGGCACCTATTACGACTCGCAGCCGGTCTACCGCAAGAATGGCCGCCGCGACCGCGACCGCGATGGCGACGGCATCTCGAACCGGCGCGATCGCGACCGCGACGGCGACGGTGTCCGCAACCGCGACGACTCGCGTCCCAACAACCCGCGCCGCAACTGAGTCAGGGCGTCAACTGCAGCGTCGGGCGGGCCGCTTCCAGCGCGGCCCAGTCCACGGCAACCAGCCGCAGGCCGGCGTTGTCGGGGCGCGCCGGGGTGGCCACGCGCAGCGTGACGTTGCGGATGCCGAATTTCCCCATGTCCTCGACCGACAGGTAGAACGCGTCTTCGACGTCGAACGGCGGGATCTTGGCGAACCAGCAGACGAAGCCGTCGACGCCGATGCGGCCGAAGAAAGCGAGTTCGCGCCGAGCCAGGCTGCGCGCCTGGACCATCAGCGCCTGGTCCAGGTTCTGCTGGCCCGCCTGCTGCATGTACAGCACATGGGACATGTTGCCGTGCCATGCCACGGCGCCAGCAAAACCCAGCAGCTTGTTGCGGGCGGCCGGCACGATGTAGTTGGCGCAGGAGGAAAAGCAGGCGCTGGGCACCTCCACGTCCAGCCCGCGGGCGTGGATCGCCTCGGCCATGTCCAGGGCCGCCGCCACGATCCCACCCTGCGAGGTGATCACCAGCCGGGTGACCGCCGGGTCTTGCACCAGCTGCAGGAAGGCGGCCACCGAGCGCGCGTGGATCTGGCCGTCGAAGACGACGGCGTCGCCGTCCCGCCGCACGCTGGCTTGCGCGTGCGCGGCCGCCGCCGTCCACAACTGGGCCAGCGTGGCCAGGCAGATGAGCAGGCGTCGCACCACAGGCAGCATACCCGCGGTCACCCGTGAGACACTGGCAGCCGCACCATGAGCACCCTCCAGAACATCCCCCCTGTCGTGGTCGCCGGCGGGGCCGGCTACATCGGTTCGCACATGGTGCGGCTGCTGGCCGATCACGGCGTGCGGCCCATCGTGGTCGACAACCTCGCCACCGGCCACGCCGACGCGGTGGGCGGCGCCACGCTGCGGCAAGGCGACATCGGGGATGCGGCCTTCATGGGCGCCGTGCTGCGCGAATTCCAGCCGGCCTGCGTGATGCACTTCGCCGCCGCCAGCCTGGTTGGCGAGTCGGTGGCGGACCCCGGCAAGTACTGGCGCAACAACCTGGTGCAGACGCTGTCGCTGCTGGACACCATGCGCGCCTGCGGGGTCGGCCAGTTCATCTTCTCTTCGACCGCCGCCGTCTACGGCGAGCCCGTGGCGGTGCCGATGACCGAGCAGCATCCTTGCCTGCCGATCAACCCCTACGGCCAGAGCAAGCTGGCGGTGGAGCGGGTGCTGGCCGACTACGGCCGCGCCTATGGCCTGCGCTCCACCACCTTCCGCTACTTCAACGCGGCCGGCGCCCATCCCGACGGCAGCCTGGGCGAGCGGCACGAACCCGAGACGCACCTGGTGCCGCTGGTGCTGCAGGTCGCTTCCGGGCGCCGGCCGCTGATCGCGCGCTTCGGCTCGAATTTCGCCACCCGCGACGGCTCCTGCATCCGCGACTACGTGCACGTGCAGGATCTGTGCGAAGCGCACCTGCTGGCCTGGCGCGCGCTGCAGGCCGGCGCCGCCGGCGCCACCTACAACCTGGGCAACGGCGCCGGCCATTCGGTGGACGAAGTGATTGCCGCCGCCCGCCGCGTCACCGGCCACGCGATCCCGCTGCGCGACGACCCGCCGCGCGCCGGCGACCCGCCGGTCCTGGTGGCCGACGCCACGCGGGCACGGACCGAACTGGGCTGGACGCCGCGGTACGCGGAGCTCGACACCATCATCGCCCACGCCTGGCAGTGGGAGCAGCGCGGCGCCAGGTAAGCCAGGCAGGCGTCCAGCCTGGCCAGGATCAGCCGTCGAGTTGCGGGTAGTGCCGGAAGATGTCTTGCTGCCGGGGCAGCAGTGCAGTTGGCAAGGCATGCGGCACCATCGGACTGGCGGGGAAAAAAAGGATACTGGCCACCCTTCGCATGAACTGGAGAGACAAATGCTTGCCCGGAAAACCGCCCTCGTCACCGGCTCCACCAGCGGCATCGGCCTGGGTATCGCCAAGTCGCTGGCGCGCCAGGGCGCCCGCATCGTGCTGAACGGCTTCGGCGACGTCGAAGGCGCGCAAAAGGAACTGGCGGCGCTGGGCGCCGAAGTGGCCTACCACGGGGCCGACATGAGCAAGCCGGCCGAAATCGCCGACATGATGAAGTTCGCGGCCGACCGCTTCGGCCAGGTCGACGTGCTGGTCAACAACGCCGGCATCCAGCACGTGGCGGCGATCGAGGACTTCGATCCGGCCCGCTGGGACGCGGTGATCGCGATCAACCTGACCAGCGCCTTCCATACCACGCGGCTGGCGATCCCGGCGATGCGCAAGGCCAACTGGGGTCGCATCGTGAACATCGCCTCCGCCCACGGGCTGGTGGCATCGCCCGAGAAGTCGGCCTACGTCGCCGCCAAGCACGGCATCATCGGCCTGACCAAGACCGTGGCGCTGGAAACCGCGACCACCGGCATCACCTGCAACGCGATCTGCCCGGGCTGGGTGCTGACGCCGCTGGTGCAAAAGCAGATCGAGGCGCGCGCGCAGGCCGGCGGCATCGACATCGAACAGGCCAAGCGCGAGCTGCTGGGCGAAAAGCAGCCGTCGCTGCAATTCGTCACGCCGCAGGAACTGGGCGAGCTGGCGGTATTCATGTGCTCCGCCGCCGCCAACAACGTGCGCGGCGTGGCGTGGAACGTGGACGGCGGCTGGGTCGCGCGCTAGCCTGGGCGCGCCAGCCGCAGCCACACCGGCGCGTGGTCGCTTGGCTTCTCGCGCCCGCGCTGCTCCTGGTCCACTTGCGCTGCCTCCAGGCCGCCCACCAATGAGGGGCTGAGCAGCAGGAAGTCCATGCGAAAACCGGCGTTGCGCTGGAACGCATTCGCATTGACCCAGAAGGTGTAGATGCGCTCTTGCGGATGCAGGTGGCGCGTGGCGTCCACCCAGCCTTGCGCCAGCAGGCGCGCGTGGGCGTCGCGCGTTTCGGGCTGCATGACGGCGTCGAGGCGCCACAGCCAGCGGTTGTAGATGTCCGCATCGGTGGGCACCACGTTGAAGTCGCCGGCCAGCACCACCGGCTGGCCGCTGTCCATGAGCGTGCGGGCGTGCAGCAGCAGCCGCTCGGTCCAGGCCAGCTTGTAGTCGAAGTTCGGGCTCGGCACCGGATTGCCGTTCGGCTGGTAGATGGACGCGATGCGGATGCCGTCCACGTCGGCCTCCAGGTAGCGCGCCTTGGTATCGGCCACGCCGCCCGGCAGGCCGCGCCGCACTTCCCTGGGGACGGCGCCGCGCGCCAGGATCGCCACTCCGTGGTGCGCGGGCTGGCCATGCCAGACCGCGCCGTAGCCGGCCGCCTCGATCGCCGCGATCGGGAAGGTGGCGTCGCCGGTCTTGATCTCCTGCAGGCAGGCGACGTCGGGTCGTGTTTCCGCCAGCCACTCCAGCAGGCGCGGCAGCCGGGCTTTCACCCCATTGACGTTGAACGTGGCGATCTTCATGCGTGCGCGCCATTGTGGCCCGGCCATGCGGGCCATGGCGCCGCGCGGCCTCGGTAAACTGGCGGCACCTTGAAAATCTTCTATGGCTGGCGCGTCGCCGCCGCCGGCTCGGCCATCCACTTCCTGCATTCCGCCCTGCTGCTGCAGGCGTTCGGCGCTTACGTGGCCGTCCTGTCGCAGGAGCGCGGCTGGAGCAAGACGGCGCTGGCCGGCGGCGCGGCGCTGCAGTCGATCGAAGGCGCGGTGCTCGGCCCGGCCCTGGGCTGGATGGTGGACCGCTTCGGCCCCCGCATCATGGTGCAGGTGGGCATCGTGCTGCTGTCGCTCGGGTTTCTGTCGCTGAGCCAGATCGACAGCCTGGGCGGGTTCTACGCCACGATGGTGCTGATTGCCTTGGGCGCCAGCCTGTCAGGGTACTTCCCGCTGTCGGTGGCGCTGGTCCACTGGTTCAAGCGCTGGCGGGCCCGCGCCCTCTCGCTGATGAGCCTTGGCTTGGCCGCCGGCGGCATCGCCGCGCCCCTGGTCGGCTGGGCCATGCAGAGCTATGGCTGGCGCAACGTGGCGCTGGCCTCCGCCGTGATCACACTGTGCGTGGGCTTTCCGCTGGCGCGCATCGTGCGCAGCAAGCCGTCCGAAATCGGCGAGACGGTCGACGGCGATCCCGTGCCCCCGCCCTTGCAAGCCGGCGCCGCCGCGCCGCCGCCCGGGCGTGAGTTCAGCGCCGCCCAGGCGCTGCGCACGCGCGCCTTCTGGCTGCTCGGACTGGGCCACGGCTTGGCGCTGCTGGTGGTGGCCGCCGTCAACGTGCATGCCATCTCGCACATCAAGGAAGGCCTGGGCTATTCGCTGGCCCAGGCCGCGCTGGTGATCACGGTGATGACGATCGCGCAGGCCGGCGGCGTGCTGCTCGGGGCGCTGATGGGCGACCGCTGGAACAAGCGCTACGTGGCGGCCGGCTGCATGCTGGCCCACATGCTGGGCCTGCTGGCGCTGACCTACGCCAACCACGTCTGGATGCTGGGCGCTTTCGCCATCCTGCACGGCACCGCCTGGGGCCTGCGCGGGCCCTTCATGCAGGCCTTGCGCGCCGACTACTTCGGGCTGCGGGCGATCGGCATGATCCTGGGGCTGTCGGCGGTGATCATCGCGCTCGGCCAGATCGCCGGCCCGCTGATCGCCGGCGTGTTCGCCGACCTCACCGGCAACTACCGCAGCGGCTTCACCATCCTGGCGCTGATTGCGGGCTCCGGCTCGGTGCTGTTCATGCTGGCGCGCAAGCCGGAGTGACGCCGGCCGACAGGTCGCGCTGCAACGCGAGGATCCAGCCGGTGCCGTCGTCGGCCGGATAGGAGCGGCACAGTCCGGCCGCCGTCACCAGGGCGAAGCCGCCGACCTGTGCCACGTCGGCCGCCTCGGTCCACTCGACCCGCGAGACGCAGAACCCCTGCGGCTCCACGCCTGCACCGCGCAGGGCGGCCAGCAAGGCCGACTGCTCCGCCTGCGGGAACGCCACGAAGGGAATGTGTTTCATGATCCTCGCCTGGTTGGTGTGGCGCGAATCTATCCCCCCCGTTGCCGGCGGACATTTCCGCGCGGTAAACAAACGCGTCCATTGGGTCTGCGTTGCGGGCGGCACGAATATTCACGCAGCCGGCGTTGGTACCGACGGCGGCTGGCACAGCGGCAAGGGCTAAGATCCATGCACGGCGCAAGCCCGCCGCACAAGGAGCACGATGGGATCGATCAGGCCGCTCTGGCCCGCACTGCTGCTGGCGTTCTGCGGGGTGGCGGGCGCACAAGCACCGGCGCGGACACCGCAGCCTTCGCTGCCGCCGGCGGAAATCACGGCCCGCAACGCCGCCGCCGGCTACACGATCGCCACCGTCGCCACGCTGGGCATGCTGCGCGACGAATGCGAACCGCTGCTGGGCGCCGGCCCCGACGGCGCGCCAGCCATCGCCCTCGGCTGGTGGGACCGCAACCGCGACGACATCGAAACCGCCTACGTGTGGACCGACCGCTACCTGGAGACGGTGCGCGGCGCCGACGCCGCCGAACACCAGAAGCTCAGCCGCGGTGTGGCTGGCTACACCGCCGCGGTCGTCCAGCGCAATGCGCAGCAGCTGTTCCGGGCGGAGTTGCCGACGACGCAGAGCTGCAGCACGGCGCTGGCACTGTTTGCCGCGCCCCGGCTGAACGTCGACAAGCTCGGTGACAGCCCCGGCGCCGCCCGCTTTGCCGAGTACCGGCGCACGCTCGAGCGCATCCGCGGCGAGCGCGCCCACCCGCAGGTGCCGCGGGTGCAGGTCGGCCCGGAACGCAACCTGCACCACGGCTTGACCGCCAGCCTGCTGGCGGGGCAGGAGGCCACCCGCCGCGGCGACGCCGAGGGCGTGAAGAAGGCGTATGGACGGATGGCCGGGCGCGGCGATGCAAAGGCGGCGTACCAGCTGGGCGTGATGCACATGAACGGTGATGTACTGGACAAGGACGACCGGCAGGCCTACCGCTGGTTGCACCGGGCCTGGCTGCTGCGCGAAGCGGAAGCCGTGAATGCCCTGGGCGTGCTGCACCGCGACGGCCGCGCCGGCCGGCCCAATGCCAAGCTGGCGCTGGCGCTGTTTCAGCTGGCGGCGGTGCAGGCCACCGATCCGCAGAGCAAGGCCCGCGCCAATCGCAACCTGATCACGTTGGCCGGCAAGCTCCCGCTGGCCGAGCGCCGCGCCGTCGCCTGCATGACGGTGCGCGAGATCGCCGACGCAATCGAGCAGCCGATGCCGCTGGCGGACCGGCACAGCGCCCGCCTGTCCGATCCGCGCGAGAACAGGCGGCTGGCCGAACTGCTGCCGCAGATCAGCGGCGGCAAGCCGGTGGCGTGCGGTTGATCACTCCAGGCCGAACGCGTCCCGGAAAGCCGCGCAGAACTGCGCACTGCCACTGAGCGTGAGGCTCAGCGTCGTGCGCGGCGCGCCGGTCGCCCCGCGCCGGACCTGCAGCGTGCGGCCGCCCGCATCCGGCTCGACCTGCAGCGCGGTCGCCACTTCCTCCACGGCCTGCAATTCGAAGTCCCAGGCCCCGCCCTCTTCCAGCGGGCCGCGCGCGCCGGGGAAGGCGTCTTCGGCCCAGGCCAGCACGCCCAGCACTTCCTGCTGCAGCGCATTCCATTGCGGCGGCGCCACCGACGCCATCGCGTCGAAGCTGCCGCAACCTTCGGCGTCCTCGCTGGCGTCGAAGTCCAGGTAAGCCAGCCCAAGCGGTTCTCTGTTCATGACGCCATTGTCGTGTGCAGAATGCGAGAACAGAACGCTGCTGGACGCCGACGCGCAACTCGCGCAGGGGCTCGCGCAAACGCTAGGCGGCGAAGCACAAGCCGTCGCCACCCCGCGCGAAGTGGCGGCGCGCAGCGACATCGTCATCACCATGCTGCCCAACGGCCAAGTGGTGAAGGACGTCGTGCTGGGCAAGGACGGTGTCGTGCACGGCCTGAAGCCGGGCTCGGTGCTGCTGGACACCTCGTCGTGCGAACCCTGGCTGACGCAGCAGACCGCCGCCGGGCTGGCCGAAGGTGGCTGCACCATGGTCGATGCGCCGGTGTCGGGCGCGCAATGGGGCGCGCAGGACGCCAAGCTGGTGTTCATGGTGGGCGGCTCCGACGCCGACGTCGCGCGCGTCAAGCCGCTGATGGACGTGATGGGCCGCGCCGTGTTCCACCTCGGCGGGGTCGGCAGCGGCCATGCGATGAAGTGCATCAACAACTGCATCACCGCCGTCACGCTGGCCAACAGCGCCGAAGGCCTGCTGGCCAGCAAGCGCTACGGCCTGGACCCAAAGGTGATGGTCGACGTGCTGAACGAATCGACCGGCGGCTCGTGGATCACGCAGGCCCACTTCCACCAGCGCGTGTTCAACCGCGGCTTCGACGATCCGTTCAAGCTGGAGCTGATGCTCAAGGACATGGGCATCGCCATCGGCCTGGCCGCCGAAACCGACACGCCGGTGCCGATCTGGGGACTGGGTCAGCAACTGTGGCGCATGGCCGACCACGCCGCCGGCCCGGGCGCCAGCGTGAGCGAGCTGGTTCGCTGGGTGGAGAACCAGTCCGGCACCGAACTGACCGCAGGCGCCACGCCGCGGAAAGCCTGAGCATGGAACCAGAACTGCAACTCGCGCGCTTCGTCACGACGCTTCAAGCCGCAGACGTCAGCGACCAGGCGCTGCTGACCACCCGCCGCGTGCTGCTGGCCGCCATCGGCACCGGCATCGCCGGCTCCGGCGAAGACGGCATCGCGGCGCTGCGCGAACTGCTGCTTGAACGCGGCGGCAGCCGCCAAGCCACCAGCCTGGTGTTCGGCGACAAGCTGCCGGCCATGGTGGCGGCGCAGCTCAATGGCACCATGTGCCGGGCGCTGGACTACTGCGACGCGATGGCGCCCGGCATCCACATCGGCTCGTCGCTGGTGCCGGCCGCGCTGGCGGCGGCCGAACTGGCCGGCGGCTGCAGCGGCGCCGAGTTCATGGCGGCGCTGGTCGCCGGCTGCGAATTGGGCGCGCGCTTCAACCTGAGCGAAGCCATGTACGACGGCTTCGATCCCACCGGCGTGGCCATCGTGTTCCCGGCCACGGCCGCCGCCGCCCGCGTGCTGGGCCTGGACGAAAAGCAGACGCTCAATGCGCTGGGGCTGGCCTTTCAACCGCTGCGGCGGCAGCTTCCAGAGCAACATCGACGGCACGCTGGCGGTGCGCGTGATCCAGGGTTGGGTGGCGGCCACCGGTGTCGAATGCGCGCAGATGGCGCAGCGCGGCATCACCGGCCCGCGCAACTTCCTGGGCGGCATCTACGGCTACGCGCACCTGTACGGGCGCGGCCAGTTGCAGCCGGCCGACGTGGTGGCGGGCCTGGGCAGCGACTGGCGCCTGAACCGCATGATGTTCAAGAAGTACCCCAGCTGCGGCGCGACCCAGGGTCTGACCGAACTGACGCTGCAGCTGGTGCGCGAGTTCGGCATCACGACGGAGCAGGTCGCCGGCGCCGAGGTGCGGCTGAACCCGTACTGCCACCGCCTGGTCGGCCATGAATTCGCGCTGGGCGACAACCCGCGCGTGAATGCGCAGTTCAGCGCCCAGTACTGCGTGGCCAATGCGGTCGTGCGCGGCGCGGCCAAGCTGGCGCACTTCAAGCCCGACCAGGCTGCCGACCCGGCGGTGCTGGAACTGGCCAGGCGCGTGACGGCCGTGGCCGACCCGGCGCTGGACCTACGTGGGCACTCCTCGGTGGACCTGACGCTGACGCTGCGCAACGGCACGGTGCACGAGCGCAAGCTCGACATCGCGCCAGGCTATCCGGGCAACGACCTGAGCGAGCGGCAGCAGCAGGCGCGCTTTTTGGACTGCATGGAGTACGCGGCGCGGCCGCTGGCGCGCGAACAGCTGGACGGCCTGCTGGCGGCGCTGGCGCGGCTGGAGAGCCTGCCGGACGTGCGGTCCTTGCTGGACTGGCTGGTCGTGCGCTGACCCCGAGGCTGTGATCCCGGCCTGGAGCCGGGATCCAGCGACCGCCTGGATTGCGGGCCAGGCCCGCTATGACAAGGCTCAGGCGGCCCGCCGCCGGAACGGATTGAATCCCGTGATCAGCGCCGTCGCCGCCAGCACCAGCAGCGCGCCCGGCAGCATGCCGGAGGTGACCGGTTCGGCCAGGAACAGCGCGCCCCAGCTGACGCCGAACAACGGAATCATCAGCGCCGCCGAGGTGGCCGCCGTCGCCGGGATCTCGCGCATCAGCCGCATGCTGATCCAGTACATCAGCCCCGACGTGACCATGCCCAGCGCCAGCACCACCAGCACCGCCGCGGCGGTCGGCCGCATCGCCGGCAGCGTGGCCGCCGTGGGCAGTGCCAGCACCAGCATCGCCCCCACGTGCGCCACCGCCGATGCGCCCAGCGGCTGCTGAGTGAGCGTCGCGCGCTTCATCAGGACGGCGCCGACCCCGTAGCTGGCCGAAGCCACGATGCAGGCCAGCGCCGCCAGCACCACTTTCGTGTCGACCGCCACGGGGCCCAGCCGCACCAGCAGCGCCACGCCACCGAAGCCCAGCACGCAGCCGGTCAGCCGCCGGCCGGTGAGGCGCTCGTCCCCCATGACAGCGGCGCCGAGCATGCTGAACAGCGGCGCGGTGGCGTTCAGGATCGCGGAATAGCCGGCGGGAATCACCAGCCCGGCCCAGTTGAACAGCACGAACGGCGCGGCGATGGTCAGCACGCTGAGCACGCCCAGCCGCGGCCAGGCGGAGCGCGCCGGCCAGCGCTCCTTCAGCACCACCATGATCAGCGCCAGCACCAGCGCCGCCAGGCCGCAGCGCAGCCCCGCCATGCCCCAGGGGCCGAAGGCCGGGGCGGCAATGCGGATCAAGGGAAAGGAGCCGCCCCAGAGGGCCGACAGCATGATCAGCTGGGCAAAGTGCCGTGTTTGCATTTACCTACGAGGGTAGCAAGACGCGCCATTCCTCGCCGGGCGGCGCATCGATGCGCAACGGTCCGGACGGAGTCGGGAGTTCGACCTGGTGCGCATGCAGCCACAGCCGCGACGTGTCCAGCCACTGCGCCACCGCCCGGTTGTGCGCGCCCTTGCCGTGGGTGGTGTCGCCCACCAGCGGGTGCGCGATGTGCTTGAAGTGGCGTCGGATCTGGTGGCGACGCCCGCTCAGCGGCTCGGCCTCGACCAGCGCATAGCGGCTGGACGGGTGGCGGCCGGCCACGCTGAAGGGCCACTCGAAGCAGGCCAGCCGCCGGTAGCGCGTGACGGCCGCCAGCCGCTCCTGGCCGGCCGACGGCAGCTCGGGATCGCGCGCCAGCGCCTGGTCGATGGCGCCCGATTCAGCGGGCCAGCCGCGCACCAGGGCGAAGTAGCGTTTGTGCACCTGGCCTTTTTCGAAGGTCAGGCCCCAGTGGCGCGCCGCCTCGACGCTGCGGGCGAACAGCAGCACGCCACTGGTGGCCTTGTCCAGCCGGTGCAGCGGCCATAGCCGCTCGCCCAGCTGGTCGCGCAACAGCTTGAGCGCGCTGCGCTCCTCATGCGCATCGAGCCTGCTCGGATGGACCAGCAGGCCGGCGGGTTTGTCGATCGCCACCAGGGTGTCGTCCCGGTACAGCAGGCTCAGCGGTGAATGCAATGGACCTCGGCCTTCGCGGCCCTTGCATCTGTCGCACAATCGTCCGCAGTCACGCAAGGAAGCAGCAATGAAAACACGAGCAGCAGTCGCCTGGAAGGCCGGCGCCCCCCTGACCATCGAAACCGTGGACCTGGAAGGTCCGCGCGCCGGCGAAGTGCTGGTGGAAATCAAGGCCACGGGCATCTGCCACACCGACTACTACACCCTGTCGGGCGCCGACCCGGAAGGCCTGTTCCCCGCGATCCTTGGCCATGAAGGCGCGGGCATCGTGCTGGAAGTTGGCACTGGCGTGACCTCGCTGAAGCCCGGCGACCACGTCATCCCGCTGTACACGCCCGAATGCCGGCAGTGCAAGTTCTGCCTGTCGCGCAAGACCAACCTGTGCCAGGCGATCCGCGGCACGCAAGGCAAGGGCCTGATGCCGGACGGCAGCTCGCGCTTTTCGCTCAACGGCCAGCCGCTGCTGCACTACATGGGCACCAGCACCTTCGCCAACCACATCGTCGCGCCCGAGATCGCGCTGGCGAAGATCAATCCCGACGCGCCATTCGACATGGTCTGCTACATCGGCTGCGGCGTCACCACCGGCATTGGCGCGGTGATCTTCACGGCCAAGGTGGAAGCCGGCGCCAACGTGGTGGTGTTCGGCCTCGGCGGCATCGGCCTGAACGTGATCCAGGGCGCCAAGATGGTCGGCGCCGACAAGATCATCGGCGTGGACATCAACCCGGCGCGGCAGGACATGGCGCGCCGGTTCGGCATGACGCACTTCATCAACCCCAGCGAGGTCGAGAACGTGGTCGACGCCATCGTGCAGCTGACCGACGGCGGCGCCGACTACAGCTTCGAGTGCATCGGCAACACCAAGGTGATGCGCCAGGCGCTGGAATGCACGCACAAGGGCTGGGGCCGCAGCATCATCATCGGCGTGGCCGAGGCCGGCGCCGAGATCAGCACCCGGCCGTTCCAGCTGGTGACGGGACGCCACTGGGAAGGCTCGGCCTTCGGCGGCGCCCGCGGCCGCACCGACGTGCCCAAAATCGTCGACTGGTACATGGAAGGCAAGATCAACATCGACGACCTGATCACGCACCGCCTGAAGCTGGAAGACATCAACCAGGGCTTCGAGCTGATGAACAAGGGCGAGTCGATCCGCTCGGTGGTGATCTACTGATGGCCGGCGTGCAGACGCTGGCCGAGCACGCCTGCCACGGTGGCACGCAGGGCTTCTACCAGCACGACTCCGGCGTCGTCGGCCTGCCGATGCGGTTCGGCGTGTTCACGCCGCCGCAGGCGCGCAGCGGCCCGGCGCCGGTGCTGATGTTCCTGGCCGGGCTGACCTGCAACGAGGAAACCTTCGCCATCAAGGCCGGCGCCCAGCGCGCGGCGGCCGAACTCGGGCTGGTGCTGGTGACGCCCGACACCAGCCCGCGCGGCGTGGACATCCCCGGCGCCGACGCCGAGTGGGACTTCGGCATCGGGGCCGGCTTCTACCTGGACGCCACCGAGGCGCCATGGTCCACGCACTTTCGCATGGAAAGCTGGCTGACGCAGGAGCTGCCGGGCGTGGTTGCGCAAGCGTTCCCCGCGCGGCCGGACGACTGGAGCATCTGCGGCCACTCCATGGGCGGCCATGGCGCGCTGACGCTGGCGCTGCGCCATCCCGGCCGCTACCGCAGCGTGTCGGCGCTGGCGCCCATCGCCAACCCGTCGCGGGTGCCGTGGGGCTACAAGGCGTTCTCCCGCTATCTCGGCCCCGACAGCACGCGCTGGCAGCAGCACGACGCGGTCGAGCTGATCGCCGCCGGCGCCCGTACCCCGCCGCTGCTGGTCGACCAGGGCCTGCAGGACAAGTTTCTGGCCCAGCAGCTGGAGACCGACCGGCTGGAAGCCGCCTGCGCCGCCGCGGGTCAGCCGCTGTCGCTGCGGCGGCATGCGGCCTATGACCACGGCTACTTCTTCATCGCCACCTTCATCGCGGATCACCTGTGCCACGCAGCCGCCGCCCAGAACGGCTGAGCTGCGGACGCCTTCAAGCCCCGCCCGTTTTGCGCCGAGGCTGCCGGTGCCAGCTTCGGGCCGTCCGTTACAGGATGACGTCTTCGCATGCGGCCTAGGGAAATGCCTGAGTCGGTTTAGATAAACCGCCACTGGTAACAGGATGGGCGATAAGTAACACTAAGAAACATGAACCGCATCAAACGCATTTTTGGGTTCCGCAACGTGCTGGAGCGGGCCTGGGCCGAAACGCAGGTCGAGTCGCCCGACACCGTCATGCTCGCCAGCTACGCCGAGGCGGCCGAGGCGATGGAGGCGATGCGGCAGGCCGCGATGGCCAGGATCCAGGGGGAGCAGCGGGCGCCCGCCTGACGCCCGCCCGCGGCTCAGGGACTGCGGCTCTCGTAGACGAGCATCGCCGCGGCCAGCCCAGCCAGGCGCCGTGCACCACCGGCGCCGTGGCCAGGCTGGCGCAGCGGACGATGTCGGCTGCACCGCAGGCGGCCTGCAGCTCGGTGACCGCCTGCGCCGGCAGCCCTCGCTGCCGCCACTGAAGCGCCGACGCAGCCGCCTTGGCCACCACCGCGCCCACACGCTGATGCGGTCGACAGGCCGCACTGCGCGGTGGGCGTCGGGCAGCAACAGCAGGCGGTCGAAGGCAAGCGCGGCCCGGGTGGCGGCGGCGCCGAAGATCTGCATGGGTCGGCTTTCTGTCAGGAGCGCAGCAGACCGCCGGCCAGCAGCAGCCAGGCGAGCCCCACCGCCACGCCGGCCACGACGTCGCTCAGGTAGTGCGCGCCAAGGTAGACGCGGCTGAAGCACACCAGCAGCACCATCGCCACGGCCGCGGCCAGCGCCAGGGCGCGGGCGAGCGGATGCCGCAGGCGCCGCAGCGCCAGGCTGCACAGGGCGCCGTAGAACACCGTGGCGGCGACGGCGTGACCACTCGGGAAACTGAAGGTGGTCAGGTGCACCAGCGGCATGTCCAGCGCCGGGCGGATCCGCTGGAACACGTTCTTGAGCCCGACGTTCAGCAGCATGCCACCGGGCACCGCCAGCAGCAGCCGGTCGCGCCACAGCAGCCAGGCCACTGCCCCGGTCAGCGCCAGCACCGGCGCCGTGCGGTGCAGCGCGCTGACCAGCAGCATCGCCTGGGTGAGCCAGCCTTGCCGATGCGATGCCAGCCACGACGTGATGCGCGGGTCGATGCGGGTCAACTCCCCGCCGCTCATCACCTGCTGCGCCAGCAGCGCGAACAGCAGCAGGCAAGCCGCCACGAGGGCGAGCGAACCGACCGGCAGGCGGCGCTCCACCGTCAAAACTTGGTGTCGCCGCCGTCGACGACGAATTGCTCGCCGGTGGCGTGGGCGGACGCTTGGCTGGCCAGGTCGACGGCGATGCCACCGAAGTCGGCGGCTTCGCCCCAGCGGCGCGCCGGAATGCGCGGCAGCACCGCCTCGGCGAACTTTCGATCGGCCACCGTCTTCTCGGTCATGTCGGTGACGATCCATCCCGGCAGGATGGAATTGACGCGGATGCGATGCCACGCCAGTTCGACGGCCAGCGCGCGCACCATCGGCGTGACCGCGCTCTTAAACGTGCCGTGGCTGTTGCGCGGCGCGCCGTCGATCGCCGCCGCGCTGGCGGTGGCCACCAGCGAGCCGCCCTGGCCGCGCTGCGCCATGTGGCGGGCGGCGGCGCGGAAGGTGAGGAACACGCCTTGGACGTCGACGCGCTGCACCCGGCGCAACTCCTCCAGCGTCAGCTCCGGCAGCGGGGCGCCCTTGCTCGATACGCCGGCATTGGCCAAGCAGGCATCGGCGCGGCCGAGCGCGCGCACCGACGCCTCGAACGTGCTTTCCACCTGCGCCTGGTCGCCGACGTCGCAGGCGAAGGCATGCACGCGAGCGGCATCGCTGCAGTCGGCTGCCAGGGCGGTGCGGGCGCGTTCCGTCTTGTCCGGGTTGGAGCCCCAGATGGCGACGCCAGCGCCGGAGGCGAGCAAGGCCCGCGCCATTCCAAGGCCGATGCCGCCTGGGCCGCCGGTGACGACGTCGCGGGTGAGGTCGAAGGGTGCGTGCATCGCGATCATCCCTGGTGCAGCGGCAGCACCTTGCGCACCACCGGCTCGGCGTTCATCCGCTGCAGGTGGTCGGCCACCCTGGGAAAGCGCGCGACGTCGACGCCGTCGCCTTCCAGCCAGCGGCTGATGGTGAACAGGTAGAAGTCGCTGCTGCTGAAGCGCTCGCCCAGCACCCACGGCCCTTGCAGCATGTGCTCCTCGATGAGGGTGAAGCAGTCGGCCATGTTCTGCGCCACCTTCTGCTTCATGGCCGCGATCGCCTGCGCGTCGTCGGCCCAGCGCGAACCGCGCACGCGATGCGCATGCGCCACGTGCACGCTGGAGCACAGGTAGCTGTTGAACGCGTTCATCCTGGCCAGCAGGAACGGATCGTCCAGCGGCGCCAGCCCGGCCTGTGGAAAGCTTTGCGCCACGAACTGCAGCAGCGCCGGCGTCTCGGTCAGGATGCCACGCTGCGTCACCAGCGCCGGCACCCGGCCCTTGGGATTGATGCGCAGGTACTCGGGCGAACGCTGCTGGCCGCCCTGGAAGTCCAGCCGCAGCGCCTCGTAGGGTGCGCCGGTGGACTCGAGCGCCAGGTGCGTGGCCAGCGCGCAGGTTGCGGGCGCGTAATAGAGCTTGAGCATGTGCATGTGCGATCTCCGGCTGCGGACCATCTGGGCAAAGAGTGTTGCTGTTCTCTGCGGTCGAATTGCCGGTCGGCGCATCGCGCGGGCCGGCTCCAGTGCTGCCTTAGCGCTTGACGGAGATCAGCTCGATTTCGAAATGCAGCGTCGCGTTCGGCGGCACCGCCGCGCCGGCGCCGCGCTCGCCGTAGGCCGTCGCCGGCGGGCAGATCAGCTTCGCCTTGCCGCCGGGCCGCATCATCTGCACGCCTTCGGTCCAGCACGGGATCACGCGGTTCAGCGGGAACTCCGCCGCCTGGCCGCGCTTGTGCGAGCTGTCGAACTCGCGGCCGTCGGGGAAGGTGCCACGGTAGTGCACGCGCACCGTGTCGCCGGCGGCCGGGGCCGCGCCGCTGCCGGCCTGCAGCGACTCGAACACGATGCCGCTGGCGGTGCTGACCTTGGCGCTGCCGGTCACGGCTTGCGTGCCGCCGGTCTGGGCCACGCAGGCGGAGGCGCCGGCCAGCACGAACAGGGAAGTGGCGAGGCAATGCAGCCGCATGGAATTCTTTCGGAGTGGGTGGTTGGCCATGCGGCGATTATTCCGGCATTTTGCCGGCGGCAGGCCGACATGGCATTGATCGCGTTTCCTACGCGCCCCGGCTGGACTGTTGCGCACCATTGCCGCTGTCTCATCAAAAGGAAGTCTGCAATGTCCGACGACAAGCGCCAGGCGCAGGGCCAGGACCCCAAGCGCATCAACATCCACCAGGACTACGAACTGCGCGACTGGTCCAAGTCGCTCAACATCACGCCGCAGCGGCTGAAGGAAGCAGTGGCCGCCGTGGGCGACCGGGCCGACAAGGTGCGCGAGTATCTAGGGCAAGACAAACCCAGCCGCTGAACCGGCGGGCCGCCGCTCGGGCACGGGCTCGGCGAGCGTGCGCGCGTACCTGCTGGACGCGCTGCGGGTGCGGCCCGGCGACGATGATGCGCTGTGAGGCATCGCGTCGTTGTCAAGCGATTTCTTCCAGCCGGCGCTGAGATATCCACCGTGTCTGTGGACAACGCGGTCCTGGGGCTGCCCCGCCGGCGTGCAGACCCACGGCTGGCGGCGACTTGCGCTGGACTGCCTGCCAATTAAGCAGCGACATCAACTTGCCACGATTTCGTGCGCCGGCCCGGCAGGGGTAGGCGCTCACGTCGCCCCGGCCGATGCGCTCAGCGCGGATTGGCGCTGGACGGCGGCAGCCGCGTGGCCGCGATCGCCTCGAGCAGCAGGTGCGGCTTGAGCGGCTTGCTCAAGTGCAGATCGAAGCCGGCTTCCAACGTCTTGGTGCGGTCGTCGGCGCGCGTGAATGCAGTCAGGGCGATCACCGGCAGGCGGGCGCGGCCGCCTTGCTGCTCCATCTGCCGCACTCTGCGCACCAGTTCGTAGCCGTCGCGCCCCGGCAAGCCGATGTCGCTGACCAGCACGTCGGGCCAGGCCACCGCGAAGGCGGCCAGCGCCTGCCCGAAGTCGTGCGCCAGCCGGACCCGGGCGCCGCGGTCGGACAGCACCAGGGTCAGCATCTCGCAGGCCTCCAGGTCGTCCTCCACCAGCAGCACGTCCACCCCCTGCAGCGCCTGCACGTCGATGTCTTCCGGCTCGTCCGGGCGCTCGCCCACTTCGTCCGGCACGGCGTTGGCACCCGGCTCCGCCGGCAGCTCGACGCTCATGGTGGTGCCGGTGCCGGGGCCGCCGCTGCGCGCCGCCACCGTGCCGCCGTGCAGGTCCACCAGGTGCTTGACGATCGACAGGCCCAGGCCCAGGCCGCCGTGGGTGCGGTTGCCCGGCGAGTCGCTTTGCGTGAAGCGTTCGAACAGGTGCGGGATGAACTCCTGCTTGATGCCCTGGCCGAAGTCGCGCACCTCCAGCAGCAGCCGGTCGCCGTGACGCCTGAGCGTGACCAGCACCCGCCCGCCTTCGGGCGAGAACTTCAGCGCGTTGGTCATCAGGTTCCAGAAGATCTGCTGGAACCGCGCCGGGTCGAGCCAGGCCGGCAGGCCAGCGCCGGCGGTGTCGGTTTCGATCTCCACCTGACGGTCCTGGATGCTGCCGGCCAGCGAATCGATGGCGCCGGTGATCAGCTCCGCCGGATCGATCCATTCGCGGTCCAGCCGCAGCTTGCCCGAGTTGATGCGCGAGACGTCGAGGATGTCGGAGATGATGCGCGCCTGCGTCTTGGCATTGCGCTCGATGGCCTCGATGCCGCGCAGGCCCTCCGGCAGGATGCCGCGCCGCTTGAGGATGTGCGACCAGCCCAGGATGGCGTTGAGCGGCGTGCGCAGCTCGTGCGACAGCACGGCCACGAAGTCGTCCTTGGTGCGGCTGTGGCGTTCGGCCTCCACCCGCGCCGCCTGCTCGCGCTCGAGCACGTCGCGCCGGCGCTGCTCCAGCTCGTGGCGCTCCGACATGTCGCTGGCGATCGCCACGCGCAGGCCGGGCTCCACGTGGGCCGAGACGTTCCACTCCAGGTGGATGGGCGTGCCGTCGCCGGCCAGCAGCGGAAACTCGCCGCGCCACGGGGCGTCGGTCGGCCCGCTGGAAAAGGTCTCGCGCACCAGCGCCTGCCACTGCGGCGGCGCCAGCGCGACGATGTCCACGCCCACCAGCGCCTGCGGGCCGCGGCGCAGCAACCGCAGCATGGCGGGATTGGCATCGACGAAGCGGCCTTGCGCGTTCACCAGCGCGATGCCGCTCTGGGCCTGGTCGTAAATGGCGCGAAAGCGCTGCTCGCTGCGCCGCTGTTTTTCCTCCGCCATGCGGGCGCGGATCAGCGCCTGCAAGGTGGCGACCAGCACCGCCGACTCCACCGGATGCACCATGTAGCCGTCGGCGCCCGCGTTCAGGCCGGTCACCCGGTCTTCGTTGCGGATGAATTCGGCCGACAGGTGGACCACCGGCAGCAGCGCGGTGTCGTTGCGCGAGCGGATCACGCGGCAGACTTCGAAGCCGTCCAGGTCCGGCAAGTGCACGTCGAGCACCACGGCGGAAACTCCCTCGCCGGCCAGGGCCAACGCCTCGCCGCCGCTGCCGGCCTCGGCGGTGCGAAAGCCGGCAGCCCGGATCACCCGCGCGGTGGAATACCGCGTGGTCGGGTTGTCGTCCACCACCAGGACCGTGTGCAGCGACCGGTCGATGGTGGTGGTGATGACGTCCACCTCATTCATCTGGCTGCGCGCCCTCCAGCTGGACCGGGATGGTCACGGAAAACACCGAGCCCTTGCCGGCTTCGCTGCGCAGCTGCACGGTGCCGCCGAGCAGGTGCGCCAGCTTCTTGCTCAGCGACAGGCCCAGGCCAGTGCCGCGCAGGCGTTTCTGCAGCGGCGACGCCACCTGCGAAAAATCCTGGAAGATGCTCTCGTGGAACTCCGACGCGATGCCGATGCCGCTGTCGGTCACCGAGAAGGTGACGCTTTGGGCGCCGTCGAACAGCGCCGACACGCGCACCTCTCCCTTCGGGGTGAATTTCAGCGCGTTCGAGATGAAGTTGCGCAGGATCTGCGAGAGCTTGCGGTCGTCCGTGTAGAGCTTCGGGATGCTCGCCGGCTCCTCGAAGACGAGGCTGACGGAGGGGTTCGTGAGCATCGGCTTGAACATGCCGCGCAGCGCCGAGAACAGGTCGACCATCTCGAACCAGGCCGGCGAGATCTCCACCCGCCCGGCCTCCACCTTGGCCAGGTCCAGCAGGTCGTCCACCATCTCGGCGAACTCCGCGGCCGTCTGCTGCACGAACAGCACCTGCCGCTCCTGTTCGTCGGTCAAGGGCCCGTCGACGCGATCGAGCAGCAGCCGCGTGATGCTGCGGATGGCGTTGATGGGCGTGCGGAACTCGTGGCTCATGTAGGCCAGGAACCGGCTCTTGAGCTCGGTCGCCTCGCGCAGCTGTTCGGCCTGGGCATCGAGTTCCGCGTACAGCGCGAGCACGCCGCGGTTGGTTTCCTCGAGCTCGGCGCGCAGCTCCTGTGCTTCGCGCCGGCTGTCGTCGAGTGCGTGGGCGAGGTCGGCCGGCGGGGATGCGGTCACCATGTCAGTCCTTGCGCCGCAGGATCGCGACAGTGGCGTCGTCTCGCCCGCGGCAGTGGTCCCGCGCCAGCAGCCCGGCCGCCAGGGCGGGATCGCGGCCCAGCAAGGGCGCCAGGATTTCCGATTTCCAGCGGGTGGCGACGCCATCGCTGCACACGACCAGCATCGCGTGCGGCGGCCAGGGCGTGCTGTTTTCTTCCGGGGTGCGGATGGTGATGCCGGCAGTGCCATGCTGGGACAGCACCGATCGGTCGCTGGTGCCCGACACCAGCCGGCCGGCCACATTGCCGGCGCCGCAGCTGCGGATCACGCCGGCCGCGGCGTCCGCCAGGAACATCATCACCGCCGCGCCGCGCGTGCGGCGCAGGCGCACGTGGATGCGCTCCAGCAGGTCGCGCGGCGGCGCCATCGGATCCTGCGCGAAGGCCTCGAGAGCGGCCGCGGATGCTTCGGCCGCGTCGGGGCCGTGACCGAGTCCGTCCGCCACGATCATGGCGGCCTGCTGGCCATCCAGCGCGAAGGCCCAGGCGTCACCGCAGACCCGCTCGCCTGGCGCAGCCAGGGCGACCGCCCCCACCTCGATCGCCTGGGCGGCACCCGGCGCGGCCGGCAGCGCCGCCGCGGAGCGCACGCGCGCCACCACGATGGTGCCTTGTGCTACCGCCGAATGCAGGTCGAACTGGGTTGCCAGCCGGCGCACGGCGCCCAGCCCGGTGCCCGAGGTGCCGCCGGTGGAATAGCCGTCGTCCAGGGCCCGGTGCACGTCGGCGATGCCGGGGCCTTCGTCGATGGCGATCACTTCCACCTCGCCGCGGCCCTGGCGCGCGGACACCAGCAGCCGCCCGCCCGTGGCATGGAGCAGCAGGTTGGTCGTCAGCTCGGTGACCACCAGCGCCAGCCGACCGGACTCGGTCTCGTCGAGCCCGCATTCGTACCCGAGCTGCGCGGCATAGCGGCGCGCTTCACCGACCCGGCTCGGGTCTCCGATGGGAAACACAGCATGGGAGCTGCCGATGATCATTTCCACCGGGTGATGCTCACGCGTGTGCCCTCGCCGGGCGTGGAGGTCAGTTCGAACTCATGCACCAGGCGCTTGCTTCCGGGCAGGCCCAGGCCCATTCCCTTGTTTGAAGTCCAGCCGTCGGTGAGCGCCAGCCGGGTGTCGGGGATGCCCGGGCCGGTGTCCTCGAAGTACAGCCGCAGCCCGCGGCGCATGCCGTCGTCGAGCAGCTCCCAGCGCATCTGGCCGCCGCCGCCGTGCACCAGCGTGTTGCGCGAAAGCTCGCTCGCCGCCGTGATCATCTTGGTCTGGTCGACCAGCGAGAACTTCAGCTGCTGGGTGAGCAGCCGCACCTTCTGGCGGCTCGTGATGATGTCTTCCTCGGAGCGCAGCGGCAGCGCTCCTCTGGCTTCATCAGCGGGCAAGTGGAGTCTCCTTGCGGCCCAGTGCCAGGAGCTCCATGCCGCGCTCGACATTGAGGGCGGTGCGCACGCCCGCCAGCGACAAGCCGAGTTCCACCAGCGTGATGGCCACGGCAGGCTGCATGCCCACCACCACGGTGGTGGCGTCGAGGATGCGCGAGATGCCGGAGATGCTGGCCAGCATGCGGCCGACGAAGGAGTCGACGATTTCCAGCGCGGAAATGTCGATCATCACGCCCTTGGCGCCGCTGGCGGAAATCTTGTTGGCCAGGTCGTCCTGCAGCGCCAGCGCCATCTGGTCCTGCATGTCCACCTGGATGGTGACCAGGAGCACTTGCCCCATCTGGAGAATCGGGATGCGGTACATGCGGGCCTAGCGTGATCGGGTGATGGTGAAGCCTTGCTGCTCCATGGCCATCGACAGGGCGTCGGCCAGGCTCGCCTTGGAGGCAATGCCCGCCAGGTCGATGCCGAGGTGGACGATGGTCTGGGCGATCTGCGGGCGGATGCCGCTGATGATGCATTCAGCCCCCATCAGGCGGATCGCCGCCACGGTCTTGAGCAAGTGCTGCGCCACCAGGGTATCGACGGTGGGCACGCCGGTGATGTCGATGATGGCCAGCCGCGAACCGGTCTCGACGATGCGCTGCAGCAGCGTCTCCATCACCACCTGGGTGCGGGCCGAATCGAGCGTGCCGATCATCGGCACCGCCAGCACGCCTTCGAACAGCTTGATGACCGGCGTGGACAGCTCCAGCAAGTCCTGCTGCTGGCGGCGAATGATGTCCTCGCGCGTTTGCTGGTAGGTGGTCACCGTGGCTTGCGCCATGCGGTCGGCCAGCGTCGAGATGGCCCAGGCGGTGGCCAGCTGCGTCTCCGCCGGCACGCCTTTTTCGATCAGCCGGAACAGCGGCCGCTTCATCGCCAGCACGAAAATGCTGGTGTCCCCGGCCGACTGGCCCTGGGCGGCGCGGGAACGTGACAGCGACTCCAGCGTCTGTCGCAGCGGGGCCCACTGCTGCCCCTGGAACACCTCCGGGTCGCCGCCCGCTTCCAGCGCCTCGTGCACGACCTGCAGGATCTCCTCGGCCTCTCCCCGCATGGAGCGGCGACCGGCGTCGGTGATGCGGCTCGAAGCGGCACCCGCTTCCTGCAGCCATTCCGTCAGAATCAGCTCCTGCTGCTGGGAAATCAGGCGCAGGAGGATGTCGTTTTGTTGTTTCATGGGCGAAGTATGCTTGGTGGAGCCGGGCGGCCTTCATTATAAAAGCCGCGAGTGAAATCTGTAGGATATGTCCCACACCAGCCAGGAGGAATCCCTCTATCCCAGCAAGCTTGGCAGCTGCGCCAGGTCGGTGAAGATGGTCGCGGCGCCCGCCGCCCGCAGCGCCGCCGGCGCGTCAGGCCCGGCCTGCGGTGGGCTGTAGCCGAACACCGTCGCACCCGCGGCGGCGCCGGCAGTAACGCCGGTGACGGTGTCTTCCACCACGGCGCAGCGTTGCGGCGGCACGCCCAGGTGCGCCATCGCCGCCAGGTAGACGTCAGGGGCCGGCTTGGAGCGCGGCATCTCGTGCCCGCTGAACACCACGCCCCGGAAGTACCCCAGCATCCCGCACTTTTCCAGCTGCAGTTCCACCTTGAAGCGGTCGGCGCCGGAGCAGCAGGCGATGCGGCCAGCGAACGCCGCATGCAGCGCCGCCACCGTGGCCGGCGCATTGGCGATCGGCTGCAGGCGGGCGACCAGGCCCTGGTTGCGGCGCTCGCGAAACTGCGCCAGCCAGTCGTCGGACAAGGGCCGTCCGGTGCGCGCCTCGATCAGCGCCCTCTCGTCCTTGACGGCCTTGCCGACGAACAGGCGCATGCACTCCTGGCTGCTGAGCACCCAGCCCAGGTCTTCCAGCATGTCGCGCAGCACGCCGTTGGTGATGCCCTCGCTGTCCACCAGCACGCCGTCGCAGTCGAACAGCACCGCGTCGAAGCCGCTCATTGCACGTCGCCGTCCAGGTAGTACCAGCGTCCGCCTTCGCGCACGAACAGGCTGCGCTCCTGCAGCCGGCTGGCGCGGCCCGCCAGCCGCGAGCGCGCCACGAACTCCACCTCCGCGTGGTCGGCGTCGAGCAGGCGGTGCCCGCGCACTTGCAGCCCCAGCCACTTCACGCCCGGCTCGAAGGCCAGCTGCGGCGGCCGCCGGGAAGGGTGCCAGGTGGCCAGCAGGTAGGCGGCGTCGCCGGTTGCGAAGGCGCTGTAGCGCGAGCGCATGAGGGTCTCGGCATCGGGCGCGGGCTGCCGCTCGAAGTCGGCCAGGTAGCGGCCGCAGCACTGCGCGAACGGCAGCGGCCGGCCGCAGGGACACGGCCCGGGCGCGATGGCACCGTTCATGCCGGCTTCTTTGCTTTGCGCTGGTCCAGCGTCTCGGTCGGGCCGCCCTGCTTGACCCACTCGCCAAAGCCGCCGTCGATGTGGGCCACGTTCGTCATGCCCATGTCCTGCAGCGTCTTGGCGGCCAGCGCGCTGCGCCAGCCGGCGCCGCAAAACAGCACGAATTGCTTGGCCTCGTCGGCGAAGATTTTCTTGTGGTAGGGCGAGGCCGGGTCGACCCAGAACTCCAGCATGCAGCGCGGCGCGTGAAAGCTGCCCGGCACCGTGCCTTCGGCCTGCAGCTCGCGCACGTCGCGGATGTCCACGACCTGCACGCCCGGCTGGCCGAGGCGCTGCAGCGCGTCGGCCACCGAATATGTCTTGACCTGCGCCATGGCCTCGTCGACCAGCGCACGGTATCCCTTGGTGATGGGCATGGGCTCTCCTGTTGCCCCCATTTTGCCCGCGCCATCAGGCCGCCTAGCGGCGCCAGAACTGCGGAGTGAACAGAACCAGCACCGACAGCAGCTCCAGCCGTCCCAGCAGCATGGCGAAGCTGAGGATCCACAGCTGAAAGTCGTTGAGCACGCCGAAGTGGCTGGCCGGGCCGACCTGGCCCAGGCCCGGGCCGATGTTGTTGACGCAGACGATGACGGCCGAGAACGCGGTCACCAGGTCGAGCCCCGACAGCAGCATCAGCAGCGTCAGGCCGACGATGCTGGCGCCGTAGATCAGCATGAAGGCCAGCACCGCCGCCAGCACGCCCTGGGGCACCGTGACGCCGCCCAGCGTGACCGGATTGACGACGCGCGGATGGATGATGCGCACCAGCTCGCGCCGCGCCTGCTTGAGCAGCAGCACCATGCGGACCATCTTGATGCCGCCGCCGGTGGAGCCGGCGCAGGAGACAAAGCAGCCCAGGAGGATCAGCAGCACCGGGCCGAAGGCCGGCCAGATCGCGTAGTCGGTCGCGGCGTAACCGGTGGTGGTGGCGAGCGAGACCACGTGGAAACTGGCCGCGCGCAGCGCCGACAGGTGGTCGTCATAGGCGGCGTTGCCGGCCAGCACCAGGGTGAGCACCGCCGTGGCCCCGATCATCACCAGCAGGTAGGCGCGCACTTCGGTGTCGCGCAGCAGCACGGCAGCGCTGCGGCTGCGCCAGACGGCGAAGTAGCGCAGGAAGCTGATCCCCGACAGCGCCATGAACAGCATGGCCACGGCTTCCAGCAGCGGCGAATTCCAGTAGGCGAAGCTGGCGTCGTGCGAGGAAAAGCCGCCCAGTCCCATGGTGGTGCACATGTGCATGAAGGCGTCGGCCCAGCTCATCCCGGCGAACCGGTAGGCGAGAAAGCAGGCTCCGGACAGCGCGAAGTAGACCGTCCACAGGCCGCGGGCGGTTTCGGCGATCCGGGGCGTGAGCTTGTCGTCCTTGAGCGGGCCCGGCGTTTCGGCCCGGTACAGCTGCATGCCGCCCAGGCCCAGCAAGGGCAGCACGGCCACCACCAGCAGGATGATGCCCAGCCCGCCGATGAACTGCAGAAAGCAGCGCCAGACGTTGACCGACACCGGCAGGCCGTCCAGCCCGATCAGCGCTGTCGCTCCGGTGGCTGTCAACGCGCTCATCGCCTCGAAATACGCGTCCGCCCACTCGATGCGCGGGACGGTCCACAGCAGGGGAACGGCGGCGCAGGCCGGCAGCACCACCCAGGTGAGCGTGACCAGCAGGAAGCCGTCGCGCGGCTGCAGCTCGCGCGTGTGGTGCCGCAGCACCCAGCCCATGAGCCAGCCCACGAACAGCGTGAGGGCGCAGCCGCAGGCCCACACCCGCGCCTCCGCCAGTTCGCCGACCCCCACGGCCCATGCCAGCGGCACCAGGAAGGCGGCCGAGAAACCGACCAGCACCCGGGCGAGCACCGCCAGGACCGGTTGCAGGCTGTTCATCAGTGCCTGGCCATCACATGAAAGTGGCGCTGACCTGGAACAGCCGCTCCACGTCGCGCACCTGGCGCTTGTGCGGGATGAAGATCACCAGGTGGTCGTCGGACTCGATCAGCGTGTCGTGGTGCGGCATCAGCACCTCCTGCTCGCTGCCCTTGGCCCGCACGATGGCGCCGACGGTGACGCCGGCCGGCCAGGCGATCTCCTCGACCCGCCGCCCCACCAGCTTCGAAGTTCGGCGGTCGCCGCGCGCCACGCCCTCCAGCGCCTCGGCGGCGCCGCGGCGCAGGCTGTGGACGGCGACCACGTCGCCGCGCCGCACGTGCGTGAGCAGCTCGCCGATGACAGTCTGGGCCGGCGACAGGGCGATGTCGATGGTGCTGCCTTGGATCAGGTCGACGTAGGCGCGGCGGTTGATCAGCGCCAGCACCCGGCGCGCCCCGAGCCGCTTGGCCAGCATGGCCGACAGGATGTTGTCCTCGTCGTCGCTGGTCAGCGACAGGAACATGTCGACGTCGTCGACATTCTCGTCGGCCAGCAGCTCCTCGTCGGTGCCGTCGCCGTCCAGCACCAGCATGTCGCCGGGCAGCTGGCTGGCGAGGTATTCGCAGCGCTTGAGGTCGCGCTCGATCAGCTTGACCTGGACCTTGCCGGCCAGCCGGCGTGCCAGCCGCAGCCCGACCCGGCCGCCGCCGGCGATCATCACCCGGCGCACCGGCTCGTCCGAGCGGTGCATCGCCCGCAGCACCTGGCGGATGCGCTCGCCGTCCGCCAGCAGGAACAGCTCGTCGCCCGGCAGGATGCGGGTCTTGCCTTCGCAGGTGAGCAGGGCTTCCTGCCGGTACAGCGCCACCAGCCGCATCGGCGCGTCCGGAAACAGCTCGCGGAACTCGACGATCGAATGGTCGACGACCGGGCTGCCGGCGGCCGCGCGGACCGCGATCAGCACCGCCCGCCCGCCGGAGAACTCCAGCACCTGCAAGGCCTCGGGGTAGTCGATCAGCTTCTGGATGTAGCGCACCACCGACTCCTCGGGGCAGATCACCTGGTCGACCGCGAAGCCGTCCTTGCCCAGCAGCGGGTCGCCCACCGTCAATTCCGGCGCGCGCAGGCGGGCAATGGTGCTCGGCACCCTGAACACGTCGTGGGCGATCTTGCAGGCCACCAGGTTGGTCTCGTCCAGCGAGGCGCAGGCGATCAGCATGTCGGCGTCCTCGGCGCCGGCGCGCCGCATGACGTCGCGGTGGATGCCGTTGCCCGGCACGCCGCGCAGGTCGAGCCGCTCCTCCAGGGCTCGCAGGCGCTGCGCGTCGGGATCGATGACGGTGATGTCGTTGCGCTCCGAAACCAGGGCTTCGGCGACGCTTTCGCCGACCCGGCCGGCGCCCAGGATGATGATGCGCATGGTTGTGGGTGAGCGCCCGGCCGGGGGCCGGCGGCGGGCGCGTCGCCATCATAGCCAGCGCCGGGGTGCGCAGGTGGGCACGGGCGGGCTTGACGGCGCGTCCCGGATCGAGCAACGTGCCGTAGCCATGCACCCTGCTCCCGAACCGACCCTCATCAGCGCGACGACGCTGGACCACTACAACCAGCGCGCCGCCGACTTCTGGGAAGGCACGCGCGACCACGACGTGCGCCAGAACATCCAGGCGCTGCTGCGGCACGTCACGGCGCAGCCGCCGCTGCGCATCCTCGACTTCGGCTGCGGGCCCGGGCGCGACCTGGCGGCTTTCCGCGCCCAGGGCCATCTGCCCACCGGGCTGGACGGCTCCCCCGAGTTCGCCGCGATGGCGCGGGCCCACAGCGGCTGCGAAGTCCTGTTGCAGGACTTCCTGGCGCTGCAGCTGCCGCCGGCGCAGTTCGACGGCGTGTTCGCCAACGCCTCGCTCTTTCACGTGCCCAGCCGGGAGCTGCCGCGCGTGCTGGGCGAGCTGCATGCGACGCTCAAGCCCGCTGGCGTGCTGTTCGCATCGAACCCGCGCGGGCAGAACGAGGAAGGCTGGAACCGCGGCCGCTATGGTGTCTACCACGACCTGGCGGCGTGGCGGGGCTTCCTGCAAGCCGCGGGCTTCGTCGAACTGGAACATTACTACCGCCCGCCCGGGCTACCGCTGGAGCAGCAGGCCTGGCTGGCCAGTGTCTGGCGCAAGCCGGCGTGAGTTGTCGACTCCGAGCGCCTTCGTCGGTCGTGCCTGCAAAGGGCCGTGCTCCGGCTTTTTCCCCCTGGAGAGTTCCGTCATGACCAGCAACACCGTCCGACTGCACGCGTGCTGACCGCGCCGCCGGAGCGCATCTACCGCGCCTTCATCGACCGCGCCGCCTTTGCCAAGTGGCTGCAGCCCAACGGCTTCACGGCCACCGTGCACGAGATGGACGTCAAGATCGGCGGCAAATGGCGCATGTCGTTCACCAACGTCGGTGGCGGCGGCAGCCCCTCCTTTGGCGGCAGCTACCTGGAACTGCCCGGGCGAGCGCCTGCATTACTCCGGCGTCTTCGACGACCCGAACCTGCCCGGCGAGATGCAGACCACGATGGGCGGACAAGGCATGGGCTTCCAAGGCGTGATCAAAAGCTGGAACGACGAGCGGCGATTCGGTTTCATCGAGCCCGCCCAGGGCGGCCAGGAGATCTTCCTGCACATGAAGGCATTCACCGAACGGGGTGGCCGGCCCCAGGTCGGCCAGCATGTCGCGTTCGACATCGAGCTGAACAAGGACGGCAAGAAGCGCGCCAAGTCCGTGCAGATGGCGCGCCCTGCCCGCGCGGCCACACCGCGGCGCCGCCACCGGCCGCCCGAATGGGGCGCCGCCAGCTACCTTGCCATCCCTGCCTTCGCCCTGGTCTATCTTGCAGCTGCAGTGCTTTGGCGCGTGCCGGGGTGGCTGGCACTGGCCTACCTCGCGGCGAGCGCTGCCTGCTTCGCCGCTTACGCCGCGGACAAATCGGCGGCGCAGTCGGGCCGGCGGCGGATTGCGGAGTCCACGCTCCTGATGCTGGGACTGGTGGGGGGCTGGCCGGGTGCGATCGCCGCCCAGCAGATGCTGCGGCACAAATCGAGCAAGGCCTCGTTCCGTTCGGCTTTCTGGGGGACCGTGGTGCTGAACGTGGCCGCGTTCCTCGTGCTGTCTTCGCGGGTGCGCGCCGCCGTCTTGTAGCGCCCATGGCCGGGTCTGCGAGCCCGGGCAGCTGCGATGGAGAACCTACAGCGCCCGCTGAATGATGATCTTCTGCACGTCCGAGGTGCCTTCGTAGATCTGGCAGACGCGCACGTCGCGCCAGATCCGCTCCAGCGGGAAGTCGCTGACGTAGCCGTAACCGCCCAGCGTCTGGATCGCTGCGCTGCACACCTGCTCGGCCATCTCGCTGGCGAACAGCTTGGCCATTGCTGCTTCCTTCAGGCAGGGCTGGCCGGCGTCGCGCAAGGAGGCGGCGTGCCAGATCAGCTGCCGCGCCGCCTCCAGCTGCGTCGCGCAGTCCGCCAGCCGAAAGCCCACGGCCTGGTGGTTGATGATGGCGGTGCCGAAGCTTTGGCGGTCCTTGGCGTACCGTACCGCCACCTCGAAGGCGCTGCGCGCCATGCCCACGCTTTGCGACGCGATGCCGATGCGCCCGCCTTCCAGCGACGACAAGGCGATGCGGTAGCCCTCGCCCTCCTCGCCGATCAGGTTGGCGGCCGGGATCCGGCAGTTTTCGAAGTTGATTTGCGCGGTGTCACTGGAATGCTGGCCGACCTTGTCTTCCAGCCGCGCCACCACGTAGCCGGGCGCTTCGGTGGGCACCAGGAAGGCGCTCATGCCTTTCTTGCCGGCGCCCTTGTCGGTGACGGCGATCACCACCGCCAGCTGGCCGTTCTTGCCGCTGGTGATGAACTGCTTGACGCCGTTGATGACGTAGCCGTCGCCATCCTTGACCGCGGTGGTCTTCAGCGCCGAGGCGTCGCTGCCCACGTGCGGCTCGGTCAGGCAGAACACGCCCAGCAGCTCGCCCTGGGCCAGCCGTGTGAGCCATTGCTTTTTCTGCGCCGCATTGCCGTAGCGCATCAGGATCGCGTTGACCGGGCAGTTGGTAACGCTGATCGCGGTGCTGGTGCCGCCGTCGCCGGCGGCGATTTCCTCCAGCACCAGCGCCAGCGTGACGTAGTCCAGGCCCGCCCCGCCGTGCTCCTCCGGCACGCAGATGCCATAGGCCCCCAGCGCCGCCAGGCCGCGGTGCGCCTCGCGCGGGAAGATGTGCTCCTTGTCCCAGCGCGCCGCCTGCGGCCACAGCTGTTCGCGGGCAAAGTCGCGCACCGCGTCGCGGATCATTTCCTGGTCTTGCGTCAGCAGCATGCGCGGCTCCTCCTACCAACCCTTGAACCGGCGGCCGTCGTAGTTGAGGAAGGCGCCCTTGTGCCTGGCCGTCAAGCCGTCGAGCGACGGGCGCATCCAGGTCACGCTTTGCTCTGGCGTCATCGGCGCGCCCGCACCGCCCATGTCGGTCTGCACCCAGCCGGGGCTGATGGCGACCATCATGGCACGCGGATAGTCCTGTTGCGCCGCTTTGACCACCATGTTCAGCGCCGCCTTGCTGGCCTTGTAGGTCCAGCCGAAGCTGGAGTCGGTGCCGCCGATGTAGCCCATCTGGCTGCTCAAGAAGGCGAATTTTCCGCCGGCGGCCTCCACCAGCGGCGCCACATGCGGGATCACCTGCATGGCGCCCAGCACGTTGGTGCGCATGACATGGTCGAACTCGTCGCGCGGCGGCGGCTGGGTGGCGCCGGCCGTGCTGGACACGCCGGCCACATAGAGCGCGAGGTCGAACCGCGCCCCCTCGAGCTGCGCCGGCAGTGCCTCGACGCTGTCCGGGTCGGCGACGTCCAGCCGCAGGGCCTGCGCGCCCAGCGCCTGGATGCGCAGCCGGCCGGCTTCGTCGCGCGCGGTGGCTGTGACGCGGTCGCCCAGCTCGCGGTACTGGCGGACGAACTCCAGGCCGATGCCCCGCGAGGCACCGATCACGAGGACGTTCTTCAGACCAGCTCCAGCGCCACCGCCGTGCCTTCGCCGCCGCCGATGCACAAGGTTGCAATCCCGCGCTTGCCGCCGCGGGCCTTGAGCGCGTTGATCAGCGTGACCATGATGCGGGCGCCGGAAGCGCCGATCGGGTGGCCCAGGGCGCAGGCGCCGCCGTTGACGTTCAGGATGTCGTGCCCCACGTTCAATTCCGCCATCAGCGCCATCGGCACCACGGCGAAGGCTTCGTTGACCTCCCACAGGTCGACCTCCGACACCTTCCAGCCGGTCTTGGCCAGCAGCTTCTGCGTGGCACCGACGGGGGCCGTGGTGAACCACTCCGGCTCCTGCGCGTGCATCGCGTGGCCGACCAGCCGCGCCAGCGGCCTGAGGCCCAGCCGCCTGGCCGTGCTCTCGGCCATCATCACCAGCGCCGCTGCGCCGTCGTTGATCGAGGAGCTGGAGGCCGCGGTGATGGTGCCGTCCTTCTTGAAGGCCGGCCGCAGCGCGGCGATCTTGTCCAGCTTGACCTTGCCCGGGCCTTCGTCGAGGCTGACCACGCGCTCGCCGGCCCGGTCCTTCACCGTCACCGGCGTGATTTCGGCGGCGAACGCGCCGGACTCCGTGGCCTGCCTGGCGCGCTGCACCGAGGCGGTGGCGAAGGCGTCCTGCGCCTCGCGGCTGAACTTGTACTTGGCGGCGCAGTCTTCGCCGAAGGTGCCCATCGAGCGGCCTGCCTCGTAGGCGTCCTCCAGGCCGTCCAGCATCATGTGGTCGTAGATCTTGTCGTGGCCCATGCGGTAGCCGCCGCGGCCCTTGAGCATCAGGTAGGGCGCGTTGGTCATGCTCTCCATGCCGCCGGCCACCATGATCTCGTGCGTGCCCGCCAGCAGCATGTCGTGGGCGAACATCGCGGCCTTCATGCCGGAGCCGCACATTTTGGACAGCGTGACGGCACCGCTGCTTTTCGGCAGGCCACCCTTGAAGGCAGCCTGGCGCGCCGGGGCCTGGCCCTGGCCGGCCATCAGGCAGTTGCCGAACAACACTTCGCCGACGGCGTCGCCCGGGATGCCGGCGCGTTCGACGGCGGCGCGGATGGCGGCGCCGCCAAGGTCGTGCGCGGACAGCGGGCTGAAATCGCCCTGGAAGGCGCCCATGGGGGTGCGGGCGGCACCGACGATGACGATGGATTCAGGCATGTGAGCACTCCTGGTATCAACGAGCGGAAAGAAGGATGGTGCCGCGCTCCTCGGCGGCAATCCGGCGGATGTAATCGACGAACTCGGGGTCTTCACCGCTCAGCAGCAGCGGCAGGGTGTTGTGGAAATCCTCACGACGGCACCACTCGCGCATGTAGTCGTCCCAGCTGTTCCAGCGGCGGCGCTCGGTCTCGCCCATGACGGGCTTGAAGGCCACGAGGTAAGCCCGCTCGAACAGCGAGATCAGCATGTCGAAGATGACCAGCATGCGTTCGCGCTGGTCCGCGGTTGGATTGGGCAGCGGCTCGTTGGTTCGCAGCTGCAGGTCGGCGTGGTCCAGCACCACCTTCAGGAAATCGTTGTAGGCATCGGACAGCAGCTGGTATTGCTCCTCCTCCTCGTTGTCGCGCTCCTTGCGCTGCTCCCAGGCGAAAAACAGGATGGCCACCGGCAGGCCCAGCGCGGTCACGATGTAGCTGGCCAGTTCCCAGGCCTCACGCATGCTGCGCCCCATATTCCTGCTGGCGATGGGCAAAGCGCTTGTCGCGCTCGTACGGGAAGACGTCGTGCACGTGGCCGGCCTGGATGCGCTCCTTGCGCGCCTGCCAGAAGGCCGGATCGAGCAGGTCACCGTGGTGCTTCATGAACAGCTGACGCACCGCCGGGTTGCCCAGCAGGAAAGGCTCGAAGCTTTCCGGGAACACGTCCCTGGGGCCGACCTTGTACCAGACCTCGCCCGACATCTCTTCCTGCTCGTTGCGCGGCTGCGGGATCTTGCGGAAGTTGCAGTCGGTCAGGTACTCGATCTCGTCGTAGTCGTAGAACACCACCTTGCCGTTGCGGGTGACGCCGAAGTTCTTCCACAGCATGTCGCCCGGGAAGATGTTGGCGGCCACCAGGTCCTTGATGGCGTTGCCGTACTCCAGCACGGCGTGCTCGACCTGCTCGCGAGCGCCGGCGTCGAAGGCTTCCTGCAGGTAGATGTTCAGCGGGATCATGCGCCGCTCGATGTACAGGTGCTTGATCACCACCTCTTCGTGGCCGTCGCCGTCGCGGTCGTCGATCTCCAGCTGGCTGGGGGCGAATTTGCGGATTTCGTCGAGCAGGTCATCCTGGAAGCGGTCGCGGGCGAAGGCCACCTCGCTGTACTCCAGCGTGTCCGCCATGCGACCGACACGGTCGTGCTGCTTGACCAACAGGTACTTGCCCTTGATCTGCTCGCGGCTGGTGTCCTTTTGCGGCGGATAGTGATCCTTGATCAGCTTGAAGACGTAAGGGAATGACGGCAGGTCGAACACCAGCATGACCATGCCCTTGATGCCGGGCGCGCTGCGGAACTTGTCGCTGGAGTGCTTCAGGTGGTGGAGAAAGTCGCGGTAGAACAGCGTCTTGCCCTGCTTGGCCAGACCGAGCGCGTTGTAGATCTCGGCCCGCGGCTTGCGCGGCATCAGCGAGCGCAGGAACTGCACGAAGGCCGACGGGATCTCCATGTCCACCATGAAGTAGGCGCGGGCGAACGAGAACAGCATCTGCATCTCGTCTTCCCCGAACAGGCAGGCGTCGATGACCAGCTTGCCCTCGTTGTCGTGCAGGACCGGCAGCGCGAACGGCAGCTCGCTGAAGCCGTTGATGATCTTGCCCACGACGTAGGCGCCCTTGTTGCGGTAGAACAGCGACGACAGCACCTGGATCTGAAAGTTGGCGCGCAGCTTGACCTGGTTCAGCCGGCTGCCGATCGCCTCCAGCACCAGCTGCGTGTCGCGCTCCAGGTCGTCGAACGGCAGCTCCAGCCGGAAGTTGTGGAGCATGCGCTCGATGGTCTCGCGCAGCGTCTCGCGCGTGGGGTAGTAGGCACTGTAGGTCGGCGTGGCGGCCGGCTCGTCGTTCTCGATGTACTCGGTGCTGACCGCCGGCCGCACGAAGATGAAGTCGTTGTGGAAGTAGGTGCGGTGCAGGATTTTGGTGGTCACCGAGTTGAAGAAGGTCTCGGCCAGCTCCGGCTGGTGGTGGTCGATCAGCAGGCCGATGTAGTGCAGCTTGACCTGGTGCCACACCTGCATGGTCTGCTCGCCCGCCCTGAACTCGGTATCCAGCCGCAGCACCGCCTCCTTGACGCGCAGGTCGTAGAACTCGATGCGCTCGCGCTGGGCCCGCTGCTGACCGTGCCAGTCGGCGGCCTCGAAGCGCTGCTTGGCGCGCGCCGACTCGCTGCGGAACAGCCGGTAGTGCCGGTCGAAGCCGTCGAGCATCGCAGCGGCAATGTCGTAGGCGAGCGGCGAGTCCAGGCGCTGGGGGAACACGAGCCAGCCGGTCTAGGAGTGCTTGGCCACCACCGCTGCGATGGCGGCCCGGTACTTGGATTCGATCGTCTCGGTGGTGGAAACCGACATGCCCAGGTCTTGCAGCAAGCCGTCGTTGACGCCGAAGGCCCAGCCGTGGATGGTGACGTTCTGCTGCTGCGCCCAGGCGTCGACCATCACCGTGCTGACGCAGACGTTGACCACCTGCTCGATGACGTTCAGGTCGACCAGCGCGTCGCCGCGCTTTTCCGGAGCCATGTTGTCCAGCAGTCCGCGATGCCGGTCGCGCACGTCCTGGATGTGGCGGATCCAGTTGTCTGCCAGGCCGATGCGGGTGCCGTGCAGCGCCGCCATCACGCCGCCGCAGCCGTAGTGGCCGACCACCATGATGTGCTCCACCTTCAGCATCTCCACCGCGAACTGGATCGCGGAGAGCGCGTTGAGGTCGGAATGCACCACCACGTTGGCGACGTTGCGATGGACGAACACCTCGCCCGGCTCCAGCCCGGTGATCTGGTTGGCGGGCACGCGGCTGTCGGAGCAGCCGATCCACATGAAGCGCGGCTTTTGCTGCTTGGTCAGCGCGGTGAAGAAACCCGGGCGGGTACGTTCCATCTCCGCGGCCCAGGCGCGGTTGTGGGTAAAGAGGTCCTGAATGAATACCATGATGCGGTGAGCCTACATCGTCTCGGCGAACAGCTCGCGGCCGATCAGCATGCGGCGGATCTCGGAGGTGCCGGCCCCGATCTCGTACAGCTTGGCGTCGCGCCACAGGCGGCCCAGCGGGTACCCGTTGATGTAGCCGTTGCCCCCGAACACCTGGATGCCCTCACCCGCCATCCAGGTGGCCTTTTCGGCGCAGTACAGGATCAGGGAGGCGCAGTCCTTGCGCACCTGGCGCACGTGTTCGGTGCCCAGCATGTCGAGGTTTTTGCCCACCGTGTAGCAGTAGGCGCGCGAGGCCTGCAGGATGGTGTACATGTCGGCCACCTTGCCCTGGATCAGCTGGAACTCGCCGATGCTCTGGCCGAACTGCTTGCGGTCGTGAATGTAGGGAATGACGTTGTCCAGCACCGACTGCATGATCCCGATCGGCCCGCCGGACAGCACCGCGCGCTCGTAGTCGAGCCCGCTCATGAGGACCTTGGCGCCGCTGTTCAGTCCCCCCAGCACGTTCTCGGCCGGCACCTCGACGTTCTGGAACACCAGCTCGCCGGTGCTGCTGCCGCGCATGCCCAGCTTGTCGAGCTTTTGCGCGATGGAAAAGCCCTTCATGGTCTTCTCGATCAGGAAAGCAGTGACGCCGCGCGCGCCCAGTTCCGGCTCGGTCTTGGCGTAGACCACCAGCGTGTCGGCGTCGGGTCCGTTGGTGATCCACATCTTGTTGCCGTTCAGGACGTAGTAGCCGCCCTTGTCCTCGGCCTTGAGCTTCATCGAGATCACGTCGCTGCCGGCGCCCGGCTCGCTCATGGCGAGCGCGCCGACGTGTTCTCCCGAAATCAGCTTGGGCAGGTACTTGCGCTTTTGCGCTTCGCTGCCGTTGCGGTTGATCTGGTTGACGCACAGGTTGCTGTGCGCGCCGTACGACAAGCCCACCGAAGCGGACGCGCGCGAGATCTCCTCCATCGCCAGCATGTGGGCCAGGTAACCCAGTCCGGCGCCGCCGTACTCGTCGGAGACGGTCACCCCGAGCACGCCCAGGTCGCCCATCTTGCGCCACAGGTCCATCGGAAACTGGTCGCTGCGGTCGATCTCGGAGGCGCGCGGGGCGATCTCGGCCTGCGCGAAGTCGTGCACCGCGTCGCGCAGTGCCTCCAGGTCTTCGCCCAGCTGGAAGTTCAGGCCAGGTAGTTGCATGGTGTTCCTTGTCTCGTGGTCAGTGCTGGATGCAGTCGGGCCCGGGCACCGCCATCAAGGTGGCGCCCATGGTGGCGATGAGTTTCTCGCGGCCGTCGTGGATCGCATACGCCCGGCCCTCGGTGACGGTCACGGTGCGGCCCGGCTTGATGACCAGGCCTTCCATGCGGAAGCGCTCGCCCCTGGCGGGCGCCAGCAGGTTGATCTTGAATTCGATGGTGAGCACGGCGACGTCAGCCGGCATCAGGGTGAAGCCGGCATAGCCGCAGGCCGAGTCCAGCGCCGTGGCCACCATGCCGGCGTGCAGGAAGCCGTGCTGCTGGGTCAACGCCTGCTGCCAGAGCAACTCGATCACCACACGGCCCGGCGCAACCTCCCCCAGTAAAGCGCCGATCGTCGCCATGGCGCCCTGGCGGGCGAAGCTGGCCCGCACGCGGTCGGCGAAGTCCGGGTCGGGCGGGGTGAAGCGCGCTGCGTCCATGGCGATGGGTGGGGCTGAAGATGGTTGACGTTGACGTCAACTATGACTTGGCGGTCTTGTCCATGCGCGCCAGCAAGGCCCGCGCTTCCTTTTCGTGGCTGCGCACCTCGTCCAGGTTGGCCTGCATTTCGGCCATCTGTTCCTCCAGCTGCCCCCGGTGCTCGGCCAGGATGGCCAGGAACTTGCGCAGCTGCGGCCCGGTGTCGCGTGGGCTGTCGTACATGTCGATCAGCTCGCGCGCCTCGGTCAGCGACAGCCCCAGGCGCTTGGCCCGCAGCGTGAGCCTGAGCCGGGTGCGGTCGCGCGTGGTGTAGATGCGGTTGCGCCCGCCGGGGCCGGAGCGCTCCGGCTGCAACAGCCCCATGTCTTCGTAGAAGCGGATCGCGCGCGTGGTCAGCTCGAACTCGCGCGCCAGGTCGCTGATGGTGTAGGTAGAAACGCTGGACGAGGCCATCCGGTCCATTACATCTGACGTTGACGTCAACGTCAACACCCGCCTGCGGTCACCAGGCCGGCGCCGTTTCGTCCTTGAGCTGGGCTCTCAGTTCCGTGTAGTTCGGCACGACGGTCTTGACCGTCTCCCAGAAGCGCGGACTGTGGTCCATCACGCGCAGGTGGCTCAGCTCGTGGGCCACCACGTAGTCGATCACCGGCATGCGAAAGTGCACCAGCCGCCAGTTCAGGCGGATCGAGCCGTCGGTCTTGGCCGTGCCCCACAGCGTGCTGGCGCTGCTCAGGGTGAGCTTGCGCCACTGCACGCCCAGTCTGGGCGCATAAAGCTCCAGCCGTTCTGTGAAGATCCGCTTGGCCTGGCGCATCAGCCAGGCCTGCACCGCGTCGCGGATCTGCGAGGGCTGCGCGTTCTGCGCCAGCCCGATGTGCAGCGTCATGCGTGCCATGCCCGGCAGTGTCTCGGTGTCGGTGTGCAGCATGCCTCCGGTTTCGCGGAAGTCGTGGCGCGGGTCCAGCACCAGGATCACCTGCTCGCCCAGGAAGGGAAAGGTGGCGCCGTCCTGCCATTCGATGCGCGCCGCCTCCAGCCGCTCGCGGCGCTCGCGCGACTGCTCCAGTTTGTTGACGATCCAGCGCGACTTGCCGCGCACGGCCGCCTCGACCTCGCCGATGCCGACCCAGCGCGGCGCGCTGACCACCAGGCCCTCGGGGCCGACGGAAAAGCCGATGTTCTTGCGCTTGCCGCGCCGGAACTCGTAGCCCACCAGCACCTCGCCCAGCAGGATCTCGCGGTTCGCGTCCGGGTGGCGGAAGGCGTGCGGCGCCAGCACCTGCTCCAGGCTTTCGGCCGGCGGCGCGGCCGGCTCTACCGCAGGTGCGGCGACCAGGGGGACGGGCGTGGGAGGACGGGTGAGTTTCGGCTCGTCGAACAGGTCGAGGAGGAGCTGAAACGGAGACTGCATGGGCCGCGATTTTAAGGGCGGGCTGGCGTCGCGTGCTGGAGTTACACCTGCGGCGGGTGTTCGCCTGGGGTCTTTGGATAGGCGTCGGGATCGAGCCGGCGCATCTCCAGCTCGATCCAGGCCTCGACCTCGCGCATCATTTCATCCGGGCTGCGACCCTCGCTCGGGATCGGCTTGCCGATCGAGACGTCGACGATGCCGGGGCGCTTGAGGAAGGCCTTGCGCGGCCAGACCTTGGCGGAGGTGACGGCGATCGGGATCACCGGCGCGCCGGTGGCGATCGCCAGCCGGGTGCCGCCGGACTTGTAGACGCCCTGCTGGCCGCGCGGGATGCGCGTGCCCTCGGGGAACATGATCACCCAGATGCCTTGCGCCAGCAGCCGCTTGCCTTGCTGCACCACCTTGTTGAAGGCCTGGGTGCGCTGGCGGCGGTCGATGTGGATCATGTCCATGCGGCCCATCGCCCAGCCGAAGAACGGGATGTAGATCAGTTCCCGCTTGAACACGTAGGCCAGCGGGTGCGGCATCAGCGTGGGCATCAGGAAGGTCTCGAAGGTGGACTGGTGCTTGACCAGCAGGATGCCGGGGCTGGTCTTGCCTTGCGGCAGGTTCTCCATGCCGGTCACGCGCACCTCGATGCCGCACAGGATGCGGGCCGCATCGATCTGCCAGCCGAGCCAGCGCGCAGCCTTCCAGTACATCTGCTCGCCGGAGGACCAGAGCGACGACGCCACCATCCAGATGCCCCAGGGCACGACGGTGAGCAGCATGACCAGCGCATGCAGGAGGGAACGAATCAATGCCATGGGCGCGGAGTATCGCAGGCTCAAGGCGCCGGGCGCGGCGCCACCGCTGCGGCACGCGTGATCAGCCAGTCGGCGAAGGCCGCCAGGTCGTCGTGCACCACGGTCCCGGGCGGGAAGGTGGTGGGCAGGGATTGGCCGCGCAAGGCCTCGGCCTTGCCGGTGAGCACCAGGTGCGGCTTGCAGCCGACGGCCGTGCCGGCCTGCAGGTCGCGCACCGTGTCGCCGACGACGTGGGTGCTTTTCAGGTCGACGCCGAAGCGCTCGCCGATCTGCTCGAACAGGCCCGGCAGCGGCTTGCGGCACTGGCAGCCTTCGTCCGGGCTGTGCGGGCAGTAGAAGACGGCGTCGATGCGCCCGCCCAATGCGGCCGCCGCCTTGTGCATCTTGGCATGGATGGCGTTGAGCGACACCACGTCGAACAGTCCGCGGCCAAGGCCCGACTGGTTGGAGGCCACGGCCACGTGCCAGCCCGCGTGGTTCAGGCGCGCGATGGCCTCCAGGGCGCCGGGCAGCGGCTGCCACTCCTCGGGCGTCTTGATGAACTCGTCGCTGTCGACGTTGATCGTGCCGTCGCGATCGAGGATGACGAGCTTCATTCGTGGCCCTTTTACGTTGCCAGCCGGGACAGGTCGGCCACCCGGTTCATCGCCTGGTGCAGCGTGGCCAGCAGCCCCAGCCGGTTCAGGCGCAGGTCGACCTGTTCGGCGTTCACCATCACGCCGTCGAAAAACGCATCGACCGGTGCCCGCAGCGCGGCCAGCGTCTGCAGCGAACCGGTGTAGTCGCCCGCTTCGAACTGCGCACCGGCTTGCGACGCGATCTGCCGGGTGGCGGCATACAGCGCTTTTTCGGCGTCTTCCTGCAGCAGGGTCTCGCTGACGTGGGCGTCGGCGCGCTCGGCCTTCTTGAGGATGTTGCCGATACGCTTGTTGGCTGCGGCCAGCGCCGGCGCCTCCGGCAACGCCGCGAAGGCCCGCACCGCCGCCAGCCGCTTGGCGACGTCGCCCAGCCGTTGCGGGCGCAGCGCCAGCACGGCGTCGACTTCCTGGGCGCTGTAGCCCTGCTCGCGCAGCGAGCCGGCCAGTCGCTCGTAGATGAAGTCCGTCAGCTGCTCGGTCGTGACCGGTTGCGCCTGCGGGAACAGCGCGAGCGCCGCGGCGACCAGCTCGCCCAGGGCCAGCGGCAGGTCCTGCTCCATCAACATGCGCACGACGCCCAGGGCATGGCGGCGCAGCGCGAACGGGTCCTTGTCGCCGGTCGGCAACTGGCCGATGGCGAACAGGCCCGCCAGCGTCTCCAGCTTGTCGGCCAGCGCCACCACCAGGCCGACCTGGTTGCGCGGCAGTGCGTCACCGGCAAAGCGGGGCCGGTAGTGGTCTTCGATGGCGAAGGCGACGTCCTCGCCCAGGCCGTCATGGCGCGCGTAGTAGCCGCCCATGATGCCCTGCAGCTCGGGAAATTCGCCGACCATGTCGGTCAGCAGGTCGGCCTTGGCCAGGCGGGCGGCGAGGTCGGCATCCCGCGCCAGCTGGTCGCCGCCGATCTTGGAACCGACCAGCTGCGCGATCGCGCGAACGCGTTCGATGCGCTCGCCTTGCGTGCCCAGCTTGTTGTGATAGACCACGCGGCCCAGGCCGGCCACGCGCGACTCCAGCGTCTTCTTGCGGTCCTGGTCGAAGAAGAACTTGGCGTCGGCCAGGCGCGGGCGCACCACGCGCTCGTTGCCGCCGATCACCGCGCTGGCGTCCTCCGGCCGGATGTTGCTGACCACCAGGAACCGGTGCGTCAGCTTGCCGTCGGCGGCCAGCAGCGGGAAATACTTCTGGTTGGCCTTCATCGTGAGGATCAGGCACTCCTGCGGCACCTCCAGGAATTCGGTCTCGAATTCGCAAGTCAGCACGTTGGGCCGCTCCACCAGGGCGGTGACTTCGTCCAGCAGTGCGTCGTCGTCGATCGGCCGCGCGCCGCCACCCACGCGCTGCGCGGCTTGCTGCAACTGGCGCACGATCTCGGCGCGGCGGTCGTCGAAGCCGGCGATGACGGCGCCGTCGCGCGCCAGCGTGGCGGCGTAGCTGTCCGCACAGTCGAAGCTCACGGTGGCAAGCGCCGCTTCGAAGCGGTGGCCCTGGGTGGTGCGACCCGATTGCAGGCCCAGCGCCTGGATTGGAATTACGTCGCTGCCGTGCAAGGCGACGAGGCCGTGCGCCGGGCGCACGAACTTGACATCGGTCCAGCCGTCGGCGAGCTGGTAAGTCATGACCTTGGGGATCGGCAGGCGGGCCAGGCTCTCCAGCAGTGCCTTTTGCAAGCCTTCAGCCAGGGACGCGCCCTTGACCTGGCTGTCGTGGAACAGCGCTTCGGCCTTGCCGTCCATGGCCCGCTTCAGGCCCCCCACCGCGGAGGCGTCGGCGCCCAGCGCCTGCAGTTTCTTCAACAGCGCCGGCGTCGCGTTGCCCGCTGCATCCAGGCCGACACTGACCGGCATCAGCTTTTGCGACACCGCCTTGTCGGCCGCCGACGAAGCGACGGCCGTGACGTGCGCGGCCAGCCGGCGCGGCGAGGCGAAGGGCGTGACGGCGGACTCGGCCGACGCCAGGCCTTGCGCGCGCAGCTGCTCGAGCAGCACATTGGCGAACGCCTCGCCCAGCTTCTTGAGCGCCTTGGGTGGCAGTTCCTCGACGAACAGTTCCAGCAACAGGTTCTTCATGGACATCAGGCGGCCTTCTTCTGCAGTTCGGCAACCCACTCGCGCGGGGCCATCGGAAAGCCCAGGCGCTCCCGGCTTTCCAGGTAGCTTTGCGCGACGGCGCGCGCCAGGTTGCGGATGCGGCCGATGTAGGCGGCCCGCTCGGTCACGCTGATGGCGCCGCGGGCGTCCAGCAGGTTGAAGGTATGCCCCGCCTTGAGCACCTGCTCGTAGGCGGGCAACGCCAGCTTCTCCTCGATCAGCAGCTTGGCCTGCTTTTCGTGCGCGCCGAAAGCCGTGAACAGAAACTCGACGTCGCTGTGCTCGAAGTTGTACTTCGACTGCTCCACCTCGTTCTGGTGGTAGACGTCTCGGTACTTCAGGCCGTCGGTCCACTGCAGGTCGTAGACGTTGTCGACGCCCTGCAGGTACATGGCCAGTCGCTCCAGGCCGTAGGTGATCTCGCCGGTGATCGGCTTGCAATCGATGCCGCCGACCTGCTGGAAGTAGGTGAACTGCGTGACTTCCATGCCGTTGAGCCAGACTTCCCAGCCCAGCCCCCAGGCGCCCAGCGTCGGGTTCTCCCAGTCGTCCTCGACGAAGCGGATGTCGTTCTTCTTCAGGTCGAAGCCCAGCGCCGCCAGCGAACCCAGGTACAGATCCAGGATGTTCGCCGGCGCGGGCTTGAGCACCACCTGGTACTGGTAGTAGTGCTGCAGGCGGTTCGGGTTCTCGCCGTAGCGGCCGTCCTTGGGGCGGCGGCTGGGCTGCACGTAGGCGGCCTTCCAGGGCTCGGGGCCAATGGCGCGCAGGAAGGTGGCGGTGTGCGACGTTCCCGCCCCCACCTCCATGTCGTATGGCTGCAGCAGCGCGCAGCCCTGGGCGTCCCAGTACGACTGCAGCTTCAGGATGATTTGCTGGAACGTGAGCATCGGGGCGATTTTACGGTCGCGCACGCATGCGACGCCGCGCCAGCGCTCCCAAAACAGGAGCAAGGGCGATGACCCACAGCGGCCACAACCCCAGGCGCGACGCCCACCAGGCGAACGGCGTGATGCCCGATCGCCCCTGCACGGAGCCGGTGAGCACCGCGCGCGTGAAGCGCGGCAGCTCCTTGGTCACCGTGGCGCGGTGGTCGATGAAGGCGGTGTCGCCGGTGTTGGTGGCCCGGATCACCGGACGATCGAACTCCAGCGCGCGCATGCGGCTGTTCTGCATGTGCTGGTCGATGGCGATGCTGTCGCCGAACCAGCC
>NZ_JAQGLS010000204.1 GCF_028292805.1 Ramlibacter sp.
TGCCGCGCTACCCGATGTCCTACTTCGAGGGCGGCATGTCGGTCTCGGTGCAGGACGTGGCCCGCATCGAAAAGCAGTGGGCCGAGCAAGGCCTGGCGCTGGCCGGCGCGGTCGAACTGGCGGCCGACGGCGCTGGCGTCAAGGCCAAGGCGGTGACCGTGCGCTCGGACCTGGTGGCCGAGGCCATCATGGCCGCCGCCCGCAAGCACCGCTGCGACCTGATCGTCATGGCCTCGCACGGCCGCAAGGGCCTCAAGCGACTGCTGCTGGGCAGCGAGACCCAGCATGTGCTGACGCACGGCGACGTGCCGGTGCTGGTGCTGCGCTGAGACATCCGCTCAGACCTGCTGCGCGACCTTCTCCGGCAGCCCGGCGAGGTCGTTCCCTTCGTAGCCCAACTCGACCAGCGCTGCCCGCGTGTCCGCGGCCACCGGCAGCGCGGCCGGCTGCTGATCGCCGGTGACGCGGCGCACCAGACGCCGCCCTTGTTGGGCCAAGGCCTGTGCGCCGGCATCCGCGACGCGATGAAGCTGGCGTGGAAGCAGGCCTGGCGCCGCCGGCGGCAGCGCCAGGCCTGCTGGCCAGCTATCCCCCCGAGCGCATGCCGCATGCGCGCGAGTTCGTGGTGCTGGCAGTCGAGATGGGCCGGATCATCCAGTCACCGATGCCGCCGAAGCGGCGGCGCGTGGCTGAAGGCGCAAGGGCTGCAGTTCGCATCTCCGACGCCCGCATCGGGTGCGGGCCTGTACCGGCCCAGCCACCCGGCCAGCGGCCGGATCTCATGCAGCCGGTGCTGCGGCTATGTGTACGAGGTCTGCCGCCACCGGGCGGCGTTGGCGCTTGCCTGGAATGCGCTCATGCAACAGTTCAGGCGATGACGCCGCTGGCGCGCAGCGCCGCCAGCTCGCCGGCCGGCAGGCCGCTGGCGCGCAGCACCGCATCGGTGTGCTGGCCCAGCGCGGGGCCGCCGCCCTGAACGCTGCCAGGTGTAACGCTCAGCTTGGGCACCACGCCCGGCACCTTGAGCGTCGAGCCGTCGTCGAGCGCCACCTCCTGCACCATGCCGCGCGCCAGGTAGTGCGGATCGGCCGCCATGTCCGGCACCGTGTAGACCTTGCCGGCCGGCACCCGCACCTGGGCCAGCTGCGCCAGGCATTGCTCCAGCGTGCGTTGCCGGGTCCAGTCGGCGATGGCGCGGTCGATGGTGTCCATCTGCTGCACGCGGCCCGGATTGCGCTCCAGCGCCGGATCGTCGGCCAGGTCGGCGCGTCCCACCAGCCGCATCAGCCGCTTGAAGATGCTGTCGCCGTTGCCGGCGATCAGCACGAAGCGGCCGTCCACGCACGGATAGGCATTGGTTGGCGCCACGCCCGGCAAGGCGCTGCCGGCCGGCTCGCGCACCATCCCGTGGCGGTCGTACTCCGGCAGCGCGCCCTCCATCATGTTGAAGACCGCCTCGTACAGCGCGACGTCGACCACCTGGCCGCGGCCGCCGTGCGCGACGCGCTCGTGCAGCGCCAGCAGCACGCCAATCACGCCGTGCAGCGCCGACAGCGAATCGCCGATGCTGATGGCGGGCCGCACCGGCGGCTGGCCAGGCATGCCGGTGATGTGGCGCAGGCCGCCCATGGCCTCGGCGATCACGCCAAAACCGGGCAGGTCGCGCAGCGGCCCGGTCTGGCCGTAGCCCGAGATGCGCAGCATGATCAGGCCGGGATTGTCCTGGGCCAGCGTGGCGTGGTCGAGGCCCCAGGCCTCCAGCGTGCCGGGGCGGAAGTTCTCGATCACCACGTCCGCTTCCGCGGCCAGCCGGCGCACCAGCGCCTGGCCTTGCGGCTGCCGCAGGTCGATGGCCACCGACTGCTTGCCGCGCGACTGCACGTGCCACCAGACGGAGGTCAGGCCCTGCGGCGTGCGCCATTGCCGCAGCGGATCGCCGGTGCCGGGCGGCTCGATCTTGACGACCTGCGCGCCGAAGTCGGCCAGCGTCTTGCCGGCAAAGGGGCCGGCGATCAGGCTGCCCAGCTCGATCACGCGCAGGCCGCGCAGCGGCCCGGTGCGTTCGGTGGTGGAGTCCATGTCCGCTGCAGCCATCAGCCGATGGTGATGCCCTTGCGCTTGATCACTTCGCCGGCCGTCGCGGCCTGCCGGGCGACATAGGCGCGGAAGTCTTCCGGGCTCTTGGTCACCGGGTACATGCCCAGGCCCTCGAGCTTCTCGCGCACGGCGGGGGTGGCCAGCGCCTTCTCCACCTCCTTGTTGATGCGCAGCACGATGTCGCGCGGCGTGCCGGCCGGCATCAGGATGCCTTGCTCGGCGTAGGCTTCGAAGTTGCGCACCCCCGCTTCATCGAACGTCGGCACGCCGGGCATGCTGGACAGGCGCGCGTCCCAGGTGATGCCGATGAAGCGGACGCGTTCGTCCTTGAGGTATTGGCGGGCGGTCGCCACGCCCATCATCATGGTCGGGATCTGGCCGCCAATCAGGTCGACCACGGCCGCGGCATCGCCCTTGTACGGCACGTGCTGCATGTGCAGGCCCAGGCGGTCTTCCAGCAGCGCCATGGCGATGTGGTGCGGCGAGCCGACGCCGGGCGTGCCGTAGCTGACGTCCTTGCTCCGCCTGGCCCACTGCTGCCACTCGGTCATCGTCTTGGCGGGAACCTGGCCGTTGACCGCCAGCACCAGCGGGAAGCGGCCAGTCATGGCCACGTACTGGAAGCTCTCGGGCGTGTAAGGCAGCTTGGGGAACAGGTGCCAGTTGTTGAACAGCGTGCCGTTGTCGGCGGTGCCCAGCGTGTAGCCGTCGGCGGGGGCGGCGGCGAGCATTTGCGCGCCCACCGTTCCCCCGGCACCCGGACGGTTGTCCACCATCACGCGCTGGCCGAGCGCATTGCCCAGCACCTCGCCGATCGTGCGGGCGACCAGGTCGGTGGCGCCACCCGCCGTGTAGGGCACGATCCAGCGCAGCTGCTTGTTCGGATAGCCGGACTGGGCAAAGGCGGGCAGCGCCAGCGTGGCGCCGGCCGCGGCCAGCAGCTGGCGGCGGCGCAGGCCGCTGGTGATGGACGGGGTCATGGGATGTCTCCTGGTGGTCTCGGGTGTGGAAAGGCGAGCGGTGACGCGTTCACCAGCCGCGGCGGCCGGCCCAGTCGCCGATCAGCGTGATGGCCTGTTGCAGGTGTTCGGGCTGGCCCTTGAAGTAGTGGTTGGCGCCCTGGATGCGCTCGAACTGCTTGTCGGCGCTGGCGCAGGCGGCATGCATGAGGCCCATGTCCGGCTGCGGCACGGCGTCGTCGGCCGTGTGTTCGATCGCCAGCAGCGGCACCGTGACGTCGCGGGCGCAGGTCTCGCCGTCGGCGCGCGAATGCTCCAGCGACCATTGCGACAGCCAGGAGCGCAGCATTGAAAAACGCGCCAGGCCGACCGGGCCGCTGTTCACCGTTTCCGGCACGCCCAGGTAGCAGTGGCCGATCGGGCGGTCGTTGGGCTGCAATGTGGCGTCCAGGAAACGCGGCTCGGCCATCGTGCGGTGGGTGATGAAGCCGCGCTCCAGTTCCGCGGTGCCGCGCTTGCGCAGCATCTCCAGCGTTTCCTGCACCCGCGCCGTGATGCGCGCGACGCGTGCGACCTGGGCGGCGCGGTAGGCGGTCAGCCAGTCGCGCGGATACGGCGGCTGCACGGCCAGCTCCGGTGCGTACAGGTCGAACTCCGGCAGCCGGCGGTCCGGGTCGTTCTCGTCCAGCACCGACGGATCGATCCAGTCGGCCAGGCAGCGGGCTCGCGAGCGGTGCGCCGCCTCCAGCACCATGCCGTCGGCGGGCCACAGCTCGGCGGCTTTGAGGTCGACCGGGTCGCCGGCCGGTGTTGCGGTGATGGTCGGACGCTGCGCCTGCGACTGGTAGAACAGCGCCAGCGAGCCGCCGCCGGACCAGCCGAGCAGGACCACGTTGCGGAACCCGAGTCGCTCCTTGGCGTGGCGGATGCAGGCGTTCAGGTCGAGCGCCACCTTCTCGTAGATCAGTGCGGTGTCGTTCTTGGCATAGCGGCTGCCCATGCACAGCACGGCGTGGCCCGCCTGCGCCATCGCCGCGGGCAACGGCAGCAGCTGCAGCGTGGAGGCCGGATGCATCATCAGGAACACGGTGTCGCCCGCGCCTTGCTGCGGCCGCAGCAGCAGGCCTTCGAGGTTGACGCTGCCTTGGCTGCCGACGAAGCCATAGGTCTCGCTGATCTTGCTGGTCTCGGCGTAGCTGACGTGGACCCATTCGTGGCGGATGGCGTGGTTCATTCTGGTTGCCCTGCTTTCAGATCAACCGCTGCGGCTCGGCTGGCGGCGCCGGCGGCGCCAGGCACTCCCGCAGCAGCGCCGAGATACGGTCGGCGTGGCCGAATTCGTGCGCCATCGCCAGCACCAGCTTGGCCAGAAAGACCGATTCCTGCGCCGGGCCGGCCTGGTCGATGGCCGCGGCCAGTTCGTCGTACAGCGTCTCGAGCTGCTCGAAGGTCAAGGTGCTCATGTCGTTCATCTTTCGGTCAGGCGACGGCCGCCTCGGCCCGCCCGAGGGCGCGGTCCAGGACGTGGCGCACGCGGGCGCCGCTGCCGCCCTTCCAGCGGGCGGCGACGTGCTGGTCGGGACGCAGCAGGTAGACCGCCCCGTCCTGCGCACCCCACAGCGCAGTGGCATGGCCCGTCGGGTCGTGCAGGACTGCGTCGGCGCCGTCGGGGCGGGTGCCGTCGGTGCGCACGGCCACCAGCCGCACGCGCTGCCCGTCGGCCCGCGCTGCCAGCACGTCGGCGCGGGCCCGCGCCCACGCTCCCTCGTCGCTGCCGAACACCAGCACATGGAAGGCGGCATCGAAGGCGTCCAGCAGGTAGCCGGCGCGGCCGTCGATGTCCACCATCGCGTTGCGGGCCGGAGCCCCGGGCGCCGGTCCGTTGGCGAACTGCGCCTCGGTCGCGTCGGTCCAGGTCAGCGGGCTGTCGGCGTAGTCGATCGGCCGCGAGGTGCGCCAGTGCAGCAGGCCGCGGGGGAACTCGTGCTCCAGGCACAGGGCCAGCACGGCTTGCTGCATCACGCGGAAACCCCGCGTGGGCGGCGCCACCATGCGGGTGCTGCGGCCGGCCTCCAGGCAGATCTGGCGCGCATCGGCCACCCGTTCGCTGGTGTAGGTGTCCAGCAGCACGGCCGGCCCGCGGCCCGCCACCACGGCTGCCAGCTTCCAGGCCAGGTTGACGGAGTCCTGCACCCCGGTGTTCATGCCGCGCACGCCGAACACCGGCAGCAGGTGAGCGGCGTCGCCGCAGTACAGCACCCGCCCGTGGTTGTAGCTGGCCAGCGTCAAGGTGTTCGGCTTGTACAGCGTGGTCCACTCGATGGTCCACGGCAGGTCGACACCGACGTAGTCGAGGTGGGCCTGGATGTGCGAGGCGATGCGCCGCGGGTCCAGCGCCTCTTCATCGGAGACGTCGGCGGGCACTTGGTAGTCCAGCCGCCAGACACCCTTGGGCGCCTTGTGCACCAGCACGGTGTGGCCGGGCATCCACGGCGGCTCGAAGTAGCAGCGGCGCCCGGGCGGCTCGTCCAGCGCGATGTTGAAGTCGGCGATGACGAAGCGGCTCTCGTACGACTGGCCCTCGAAGCGCAGGCCTTGCAGCCGCCGCACGGAGGAGCGCGCGCCGTCGCAGCCGGCGACCCAGTCGGCCTGCAGCGTGTACTCGCCAGCCGGCGTGTCGAGCGTGAGCGCCACGCCGTCCCGGTGCACTTGCATGTCCTGCACGCGGGTCTGGAACCGCACGTCGACGCCGAGTTCGCGCGCGCGGTCCACCAGGATCTGCTCCATGGCGCACTGCGCCAGGTTGGTCATGGGCGCGAACTTGTCGTCCGGGCTGGACGGAATCTCCAGGCGGTGCACCACCCGGTCCATGTAGTAGCTGCGGCCCTGGTCCCAAACGATGGCGTCGCGCAGGAACGCCGGCGCCACCCCGCACTGCTCGATGATTTCCATCGAGCGGCGCGTCAGCGCCAGGGCGCGGCTGCCGCCGCTGACCTGCGCCTCCGACTCCACCAGGATCGCCTTGACCCCGTGGCCGGCCAGCTGGATCGCCAGCACCAGCCCGACCGGGCCGGCGCCGACGATCACCACCGGATGCGGGGCGCGCTGCGGCGCCGCCATTTCGGGCGGCGGCAGGAAGGGCTGGACTTCGTAATCGAAGTAGCTGGAGCGGTGCGGTTGCAGGGTCGGCTGGTGCATGGTGGTGGCTTCTCAGCGCGCCGCTTTTTCGACCAGCCAGGCATCCAGGGTCGCGCGAGCCTGCAAACGATCAGCTTGTGAGACGGCTCCGTCGGTCATGTCCACCGTGAGCTCCAGCCGGATGCCGTTGGGGTCGAAGAAGTAGATCGACCGCACGAACCCGTGGTCAGTGACGCCGAGCACCTGCACGCCAGCCTCCTGCAGCCGCCTCTTGGCGCGCTCGAGCGCTTCGAGCGAGCCGACCCGCAGCGCCAGATGGTTGACCCAGGCCGGCGTGTTGGGCGAAGGCTCGGCCACTTGGCCGTCACCCAGGTCGAAGAAGGCCACCGAAGAGCCGTCCTCCAGGCTGAAGAACAGGTGCACGTAGGGGCAGTGCTCGCCGGTGCTCGGCACCGTGTCGGCGCGGATGATGTGCGTCAGCGGCAGCCCCAGCAAGTCTTCGTAGAAGGCCCGGGTTTCACCGGCGTCCCGGCAGCGCCAGGCAAAGTGATGGAGGCGCTGGATGGGCTCGAAGGACGTGGACATGAGGAATTCTGCGGCGACTCCAGAAAAGTGTCAATAGCTGAGACTTTGCACCGTCTTTTTGGGCCGATGTCCGCAACCGCCGCCTGATCCGGCTAAATTCGCGGCAATGACCAAGTTCGCCCGGATGATCGATGTGCTGGATCTCTACTCGGAGCACGTGAGCCTGCTGACGGCGCAGGAGGTGGCGGCGCTGTTGCAGGTCTCGCGTCCCACGGCCTTTCGCTACATGCGCGAGCTGAGCACCGCCGGCTTCCTGGCCAACTACTCGGGCCGCTATTCGCTGGGGGCCCGCATCATCACGCTGGACTACCGCATCCGCACCTCCGACCCGGTGCTGCAGCAGGCCCAGGGCGTGATGCGCGAGCTGTGCGCGGAAACGGCGTGCGGCGCCATCCTGTGCCGCATGTACAACGACGACATCGTGCACGTCCACCACGAGGCGGGCTACGACGATGCGTCGCTGCAGTTCTTCGGCCGCGGCATGCCGCTGCCGCTGTTCCGCGGATCGGCCTCCAAGGCGATGCTGGCCTTCCTGCCGCCGGCGCGGCTGAAGAAGCTGTACGAGCGGCACCGCGCCGATCCCGACGTGCTGCGCATCGGCAGCGACTGGCCGCGGTTCCAGGCCTACTTCGCCGCCATCCGCGGCGCGGGCAGCTACATGTCGGACCAGGAAATCGACCAGGGCACCGTGGGCATCGCGGCGCCCATCGTGGTCCCGCGCCTGGGCCCGGTGGGCGTGATCGCGCTGGTGTTCTCGGTGGACCGGCTGGCGTTGATGAACTGCGAGGGGCTCGCCACGGTGCTCAGAGGGCAGACGCGAGAGCTCGCGCAGAGGCTGCACCTGCTGGCCGAGCAAGCCGACGCCTGAGGCTGGCAAGCCACGGCGATTTCACTCCGCAAAGAAAAAGGCCGCTCACCGGATTGCGGTGAGCGGCCTTTCGGCAGGGTGGTGGAGCTGGCGGGAATTGAACCCGCGTCCGCAAGCCTTCAACGAACAGTTCTACATGTGTAGCGGTCTGATTTGGATCTCGCCAACCTGATCGCGCAGTCGCACGCTACCAGGCCAGCCAGTACCCTATTTTCTCGTCCCGGACCAAGGTACCCGGTCCAGGACCAGCCAATGAAAATAACCTTGCAGCTAGAGGCTTGCGCCTTTTGCCCAGCCCATCGGCCGACTGTTGCAAGGCTCACACGCGATTAAGCGGCGAGGGCGAAACGTTCGTCGTTCGCAGTTGGTTTGTTTCAGATGGATTTACGAGGTGACTGATCCTCGACATGCCCTGCTGCGTGTCCGAACCCACGTCGAAACCGGTGCAGCCCCAGAACAGCTATCTTACGCCACCCTGGCGTTTTTCAAGGGGGGCCTTACAAAGCCCCGCGCCGCGCTGCTCGGCAGCCTTTCCAGGATCCTGTGCCTCGACCGTCGGCCGCTTGGTCTCTATAGTGCCGGCAACGCCCCTCATCCCTGACCATTGAAGCCTGTCTACCGCATTGCCCTGCTGCTGCTCGTTCTCACTGCCGTTGCCGCGGCCTCGACTGCAGTCTTGTTCACCTCTGCGGCAGGCGCCCGCTTTCTTCAGGCGCTCGTCGAAGCCGGCGGGCGGGCTGGAAGCGCCCGGGGGGCGGATCAAGTGCAGGCCATTGTCCTCCTCGGCGGTCGAACGGCGCGCGTCCATGACGCCGCCAGGATCCACCTGGCCACCGGCCTGCCGATCCTCATCACCGGCAAGGGAACCGGCGACAGCGGTTTTCGAGCCGAGTCCGAGAAAATGCAGGACATCCTGCGCAAGGAGTACGGCATCGATGCGCGCGGACTCGAGACCGAGTCGGTGAACACCGAGGAAAACGCCGCCTTCTCCTGGTGCCTGTGGGGTCGCCGCGGCATCCGGCGCGTCCTGCTGGTCACGGACCTGCGGCACATGCTGCGCGCGCGTGCGGCTTTCAGCATGGCGGGTTTCGACATCACCCCGGCACCGGCGCAGCAACCGTCGCTGCCGAGCCAGGCACTGGGTTGGCAAGCCTTCCTGCCGAGTCGGGACGGGCTCGAGGCGGCAAAGCCACCTCTGATGGAGCTTGGTGGCGCTGCGGTCCTGGTGGTTCGACGCGTGCAGCATGGTGCGCCGGGTTGCGCGGCTGGTGCACACACTGGAGAGGTGGCACCAGGGTGATCGATCGCCGCACAGCATGCGGCCAATAGCCGGCGCGTGCGGAGATGACGCCTGCCTTCGGCAAGCGAACGACCGCGCGAATGAAGGCAGCTAAGCCCTGAAGTTCAGCAAGCCCAGCAGCGCCAGCGGCGTGTCGATCCTGGTGTCGGCGCCCCACTGGCTGACGTCGGTCGATCCCATGTAGCCATAGGTGGCCGCCACCGTCGGCATCCCGGCCGCCTTGCCCGCCTGCACGTCGCGCACGTCGTCGCCCACGTAGATGCAATCGATCGGCCGCACGCCCACCTGCCGGGCGGCCTCCAGCAACGGCGCCGGATGCGGCTTGGCGTGCGGCGTGGAGTCGCCCCCGACGACGGCCCGCGCCGAAGCAAACAGCGGCATTCCGCGGGTCAGCGGCGCCGTGAATCGCATGGACTTGTTCGTCACCACACCCCAGGCCACGTCGTTCTGCACCAGCGACTGGATCAGCTGGGCCACCCCGTCGAAGACGTAGGTGCGCTGGGTCATGCAGTTTTCGTAGTTGCGAAAGAACTCCTCGCGCATGGCAGGGAAATCCGGGTGCTCCGGCGCCATGCCGAAGGCCACGCCCAGCATGCCGCGGGCGCCGGCGCCCGCCATCGGGCGGTACAGCTCGTAGGCCAGGCTGGGCAGCCCACGATCGGTGCGCATCTTGTCGGCGGCAGCACCCAGGTCGGGGGCGCTGTCGATGAGGGTGCCGTCCAGATCGAACAGCACGGCTTTCACTTGCGCAAACATCAGCTTCTGCGCGCGGCAGCCAGGTAATTGACGCTGGTGTCGGCTGACATCCAGTAGCGCCGGGTGAGGGGGTTGTATTCCATGCCGCGGGTCTGCTCCAGCTGCAGCCCCGCCAGCCGGCACCAGCCGGCCAGCTCGCTGGGCTTGATGAACTTCAGGTATTCGTGGGTGCCACGCGGCAGCAGGTTCAGCACGTACTCGGCGCCGACGATGGCGAACAGAAACGACTTGGGGTTGCGGTTGATCGTGGAGAAGAAGACCCAGCCGCCTGGCTTGACCAGGGTGGCGCAGGCGCGAACAACGGAGGCCTGGTCGGGCACGTGCTCCAGCATCTCCATGCACGTCACCACGTCGAAGCTGCCCGGCTGCTGCGCCGCCAGCGCCTCGGCGCTGACTTCGCGGTACTCCACGTTGGTGGTGCCGGCTTCCAGCGCGTGCAGTTGCGCCACCCGCAGCGCCTTGCTGGAAAGGTCGGCGCCCAGCACGTCGGCACCCCTGCGCGCCATCGAGTCGGCCAGGATGCCGCCGCCGCAGCCGATGTCCACCACCCGCTTGCCGGCCAACGAGGCCAGGGCATCGATCCAGTTCAGGCGCAGCGGATTGATGTGGTGCAGCGGCGCGAACTCGCTGTCGGGATCCCACCAGCGATGCGCCAGCTCGGAGAACTTGGCGATTTCCGCCGGGTCGACGTTAGGTGTTTCTGTCATGGTCAGGGTCAGGGTCAGGGCTGAAGGTGCGCTGCGAAGCTGCACGCTCTACCGGAACCATTGTCGGTGACTCAGCCGGTCACAGAATGAAAAAGGCCCCGCGGAGCGGGGCCTTTTTCAGCTTTTGCAAAAGGCCCCGCCTGCGCGGAGCCTTCATTCAGCTGATCAGCGATTGGCGCGGGTGCCGACCACTTCGATTTCCACGCGACGGTTCTTGGCGCGGCCTTCGGAGGTGCGGTTGTCGGCCACAGGCTGCTTCTCGCCCTTGCCTTCGGTGTACACGCGGTTGCGCTCGATGCCCTTGGAGACCAGGTAGGCCTTCACGGACTCGGAGCGGCGCACGGACAGGCGCTGGTTGTACGCGTCGGTGCCCACGCTGTCGGTATGGCCGACGGCGATGATCACTTCCAGGTTGATGCCCTGGATCTTGCTGACGAGGTCATCCAGCTTCGCGCGGCCTACCGGCTTGAGGACGGACTTGTCGAAATCGAAGAACTCGTCGGCGGCGTACGTCACCTTGGTGGCGGCCGGCG
>NZ_JAQGLS010000206.1 GCF_028292805.1 Ramlibacter sp.
CGGCGCGCTGGTGGCCCGGGGCCACGCGCGCAACGGCTCGATCGGCTGGGGCATGCGCGAGGCCGGCAAGCTGCTGGGCGTGCGCTACGGCCACTACAACGACATCGCCGGCAAGGTGATGGGACTGCAGGCCTACGGCACCGTGGACACGGGCTACCTGGCCTGGCTGGACCGGTTTTCGGCATCGAGCAACTCAAGGATCTGTGGTCGGTGGAGCACTGGCACGCCTGGCGCGGCGACGGCCTGGTCGGTGGCCACAGCCTGCTGGACTGGATCGCGACGGTGCACCTGAAGATGGGCCGGATGCTGGTGGCGTTTTTTCGCCGCCACGCCGAGCCTCACGAAACCGTCTCCTATTCCGGTGGGGTGGCGCAGAACGTGGTCTGGAATGCCATGCTGCGCCAGCACTTTCCCAACCTGGTCGTGCCGCCCCATGCCTGCGACGAGGGGCTGAGCCTGGGCGGCATCGAATGGCTGCGCCGGCTGCACGACCTGCCGGCCTTCACCTTGCCGGGCTTTCCGTTCGCCCAGTCCGACACCGCCGTGCCGCCGCCATCCGACGCCACCGTCGCCGCCGCGGCCGACCTGCTGGCGGCCGGCAAGGTGGTCGGCAAGGTGGTCGGCTGGTACCATGGCCACGGGGAGATCGGCCCGCGGGCGCTGGGCAACCGTTCGATCCTGATGGACCCGCGCCTGGCGGACGGCAAAGAGCGGCTCAACGCCGTCAAGCAGCGGGAGAACTACCGGCCATTCGGCGCCTCCGTCCTGCGCGAGCACCACGCCGGGCATTTCGATGGTGCGCCGGACGCCTTCATGCTGTTTTCCTGCCAGGTCCGCCGGCCTGGCGCCTTTCCGGCCATCACCCATGTCGACCTGAGTTGCCGGGTGCAGGCGGTGCAGGCCGCCAGCAATCCGGCCTTCGCCAGGCTGATGGAGCGCTTCCACGGCCTGACCGGCTGCCCGGTGCTGGCCAACACCAGCCTGAACCTGGCCGGCAAGCCGATCGCGGCCGCGCCCGACCACGCCAGGCAGCTGTTTTCCGAATCGAAGATCGACGCCATGGTGATCGGCGACGAGCTGCTGCTGCGGTGATCAGCTGACCGGGCGCCCGGCCGGCGGCATCATGTTGATGTTCAGAACCATCCGGTACTCGGCGTCGGTGCAGGAGGCGCCGGTGTGGCGCACCGATGCATCGAACAGCACGATGCGGTTGGCGGCGCTGGCCACCCGCTGGCCGTCTTCGAACAGCGTATAGCCGTTGTTGGTGTTCAGGTAATAGATCGCCGTGCTGGCACCCGGGCGGCGCACGTCGGTGTGCAGCCCGTACTCGACGGGGCGGCTGGCGCGGGCGGTGCGATTGAGCTTCACCCGCAGCAACGCGGTGGGCTGCAGCTTGTGGATCAGTGGTCGCAGCAGCGGGAAGTAGTGCGACTCGTGCAGCAGGCTGCCGCGATGCAGGTAAAAGCCATGCACCTGCTGCCGGTTGTCTTCGGGCGCCAGGTGCGCGCCGGCCGGCGGCGCAGCACCACGGTGCTGCCCCACGGGAAATCGGGGGCCAGCAAAGCCTCGCGCAGCGTCTGGAACGCCTCGGGCCTGAGGAAATTGTCGAGGACGAGCATGCGCTGGGCAACATACCAGAAGCGCGACGGCGCAACCAGCGCGCACAGCTCGGAGCGCACCTCCAGCATCAAGTGCAGGTAGTCCGAAACCGCAAGGCTCAGTTGCCAACTTGTTTGTTGTGGCACAGCGGCGATGTTCCTACTTGCGGGCAAGCCCACCACTTTCCGCAGGACCTCGATCAACCAGCCCTTCCTTCGTTGCACCCGCAGCGTGCTCGCCCTTGGCCTGCCCGCCGCGCTGGCCGGCGGCACTGCGCTGGCCAGCACCGGCCGCCAGGTGGCGGCCCAGGCCGAGAGCTGCGGCGTGCGCGCCGAGATCGACTACCGCAGCGGCCATGCGGTGCTGCTCGACACCCCGGCCGAACCCGCTTGGCGCGCGAAGTGGCGCTGGAGCTGGTGCGTGCCGACCGTGTGGTCTGCCGGTGGGCGCGGCGTATTGGGCGATGTTGACGAAGCGGCTCCTGGTGGACCGGACCGCTGACGGCGTCAGTAAGTCTCCAGGTGCAGCCGCGCCTCGCGCCGCAGCGCGGCGCCGATGGTGTCCCAGTCCAGGCCCGCGCCGCGGGCCACGTCGCGCAGCGTCATCACGACGCCCTCTTCCATGGCCTTCAGGCCGCACACGTAGAAGCAGGCGTCGGGATCGGCCAGCAGCGGCGCGAGGTCGGCCGCCCGCTCGCGCATCAGGTCCTGCACGTAGCGCCTGGGTTGGCCCGGCACCCGGCTGAACGCCAGGTTGATGTCGATGAAATCCCGCGGCAAGGTTTGCAGCGGGCCGAAGTACGGCAGTTCCTGCGGGGTGCGGGCGCCGAAGAACAGCATCAGCTTGCCACCCTCGAACTTGCCCGATTGCCGCAGGCGCCGCCGCCACTCGGTCATGGCCCGCATCGGCGCCGAGCCGGTGCCGGTGCAGATCATCACGATATGGCTCTTCGGATGGTTGGGCATCAGGAAGCTGGCGCCGAAGGGGCCGATCACCTGCACCCTGTCGCCCACCCGCAGATCGCACATGTAATTGCTCGCGACCCCGCGCACCGGCCGGCCGTGGTGGTCTTCCAGCACCCGCTTGATGGTCAGCGAGACGTTGTTGTAGCCGGGCCGCTCGCCGTTGCGCGGGCTGGCGATGCTGTACTGGCGAGGAAAATGTGGCTTGCCGCTGCCGTCCAGGCCGGGCGGCACGATGCCCAGGCTCTGCCCTTCCAGCACCGGGAACGGCATCGCGCCGAAATCCAGCACGATGTGGTGAGTGTCGTAGTCCGTGCCGACTTCGGTGACGCGGAAGTTGCCCGTGACGGTCGCGGTGATGAACTTGTCCGGCGCCTTCGGCCCGTACAGGTTGATGAAAGGATGGGCCGCCGACCACGGCGGCACGCCAGCGCCCCAGGCGGCGCTGCGAAAGGATTCGTCCACCGGCGACGCCGCCAGCGGCAGTTCCTGCGGCCGCGCGGCCTCCAGTTCAGCTGGCGTCGCGCCGGTCGCCGCCAGTTCGTCGGCGGGGAGTTCAGCTGGCAGCTCGTCCCAGCCCAGCTGCTCCTGGAGGCTGTAGGCCCGCACCCGCGGCACCATCCGCCAGTTGTCGATGCTGCCGGTGGGGCACGGCGAGATGCAGTCCATGCACAGATTGCACTTGTCGGCCGCCACCACGTAGTTGCGGTCGTCGTGCGTGATCGCGCCCACCGGGCAGACCGACTCGCAGGTGTTGCACCGGATGCAGATCTGCGGGTCGATCAGGTGCTGCTTGAGGAACGTGATGTCGGACTGGTCCATGGCCTGGGGCTTTTCAACCGAAGCGCACGTACTCGAAGTCGGCCGGCTGGCGGTTGACGCCGACGGCCGGCGGCGCGATCCAGTTGGCGAACTTGCCCGGCTCGACCACGCGGCCCATCAGGCTACCCACGAAGGCGCGGTCTTGCGCCGTCGGCAGCCATTCGCCGACCTTGGCCTGCCATTCGGCTGCGCTGACGACGCGGCCTTCGGGCGCCACCTTCAGGCCGGCCAGCCCGCCGATGTTGCGGTGGAAGGCCTTGTGCGGCACCTTCAGCCGGAACGGGATGGCGGCCTTGTCGATCACCTTGTTCCAGCGCTCGACGCCGGCCACGCTGTCCTTGATGTAGTCGTCGCGCAGCACCTCGTTCAGGGCGTTGAGCATCGGCACTTCCTTCTCGACCAGCGCGCCGTCCCTGGCCTGCAGGATGCGGTAGCTCTGGCCCTTGAGCTGGTGGTCGTCGTTGCGCTTGCCTTCTTCGTAGCGGCCCTTCAGGCCGGTGGAGTAGAAGGTCGCCGCGTTGCTGCTCTCGTCGGCGCCGAACAGGTCGACGGTGACGCTGAAGTGGAAGTTCAGGTAGCGCTGCAGCGTAGCCAGGTCGACCACGCCGGCTTCGCGCAGCTTCTTCGGGTCGTCGGTCTTGAGCTCGTTCATCACCTGGCAGGTGCGCTGGATCACCCGGCTGATGCCGCTCTCGCCCACGAACATGTGGTGGGCTTCCTCGGTCAGCATGAACTTGGTGGTGCGCGCCAGCGGGTCGAACGCGCTCTCCGACAGCGCGGCCAGCTGGAACTTGCCGTCGCGGTCGGTGAAGTAGGTGAACATGAAGAACGACAGCCAGTCGGGCGTCGGCTCGTTGAAGGCCTGCAGGATGCGCGGGTTGTCTTCCTGCCCGCTGCGGCGTTCCAGCAGCGCCTCGCCCTCCTCGCGGCCGTCGCGGCCGAAGTACTTGTGCAGCAGGTACACCATGGCCCACAGGTGGCGGCCCTCCTCCACGTTGACCTGGAACAGGTTGCGCAGGTCGTACTGGCTGGGCGCGGTCAGCCCCAGGTGGCGCTGCTGCTCGACCGAGGCCGGCTCGGTGTCGCCCTGGGTCACGATGATGCGGCGCAGGTTGGCGCGGTATTCGCCGGGCACGTCCTGCCAGGGCTTGTCGCCCTTGTGGTCGCCGAACTGGATGTCGCGCTCGGTGCCCGGGTTCAGGAAGATGCCCCAGCGGTAGTCGGGCATCTTCACGTGACCGAACTGCGCCCAGCCTTGCGGGTCGACGCTGACCGCGGTGCGCAGGTAGACGTCGAAGTTCTGCGAGCCTTCCGGACCCATGTCGCCCCACCAGTCCAGGAAGCTGGGCTGCCACTGCTCCAGCGCGCGCTTGAGCGTGCGGTCTTGCTCCAGGTTCACGTTGTTGGGGATTTTCTCGCTGTAGTTGATCGTGGACATGGTGTCTCCTTAAACCCGGTTCCAGTCGAACGCCGCGCGTTCACCCTTGCCATAGACCTTGAGCGCGCCCTTGTCGCCGACGGCGTTGGGCCGCTGGAAGATCCAGTTCTGCCAGGCGGTCAGACGCCCGAAGATGCGGGTGAACATGTTCTCCGGCCCGTTGAAGCGAAGGTTGGCCTCCAGGCCGGTCAGCGCATCCGGGCTCATCGCCACCCGCTCCTCGATCGCCAGCCGCGTCTCGTCGGCCCAGTCGATGTCGTCGGGATTGCTGGTGACCAGGCCCAGCGCGAAGGCCGCGTCGGCATCCAGCGGCTGGCCCGCCTTGGCCCGCACGGCTTGCATCGCCGGCTGTTCGTCATAGAAGCGGCGCTGCAGCCGCGATTGCCCGGTGACCATGGGGAACAGGCCGAAGTTCGCCTCGGCCACGGTGATCTTGGGCGCCCCGGCTTCGTCGTCGGGCAAGGCCAGGTGGTAGCTGCGGTCGCAGGCCAGCGCCAGTTCCAGCAGGCTGCCGGCAAAGCACGAGCCGGACTCGATCAGCGCGAACAGGCTGCGCGAGGACACGTCGAGCCGGCTGAAGGTGCGGCGCAGGTACCCGATGGTTTCGCGCACCAGCCAGTGGGACTGGTGGGCCAGCAAGGTGGCGTCGCTGGCCAGCACCGCGGCAGCGTCGCCTTCGGTCTTGAGCAGCCAGGTGCCGATTTCCAGTTCGTTGGTGCGCATGGACAGGATCGCATCCTCCAGTTCACGGGCCAGGGCCAGCGGGTACCAGGCGACACCAGCCGCCTCGATGCCGGCGAGGTCGGCGGGCTGGGCGCCGCTCGGGCCCTTGACGGTGAAGGTGGCCACGCGCCGGGCGCGGTCGATCTCCACGCTGACGTGGCGATAACGCAGCGCGTGCGCTTCGTCGGTGCGCCGCAGCGGCGTCAGCTGCACGCCCTTGCCGTCGGCGGGGCGGTCGCTTTGCTGCGCCAGTTGCAGCGCGCGCTCCTGCACCTTGGCAGCGAACTGCGCCGGCTTGGCGATCTCGTCGACCAGCCGCCAGTCCTTGGCCTTCTGGCCGCGCACGCCTTCGGCGGTGGTGCAGAAGATGTCGGCCAGGTCGTGCCGCACGTGGCGCTTGTCGGTCACGCGGGTCAGCCCGCCGGTGCCGGGCAGCACGCCCAAGAGCGGCACCTCGGGCAGCGAGACGGACGAGGATCGGTCGTCCACCAGCAGGATCTCGTCGCAGGCCAGCGCCAGCTCGTAGCCGCCGCCGGCGCAGGCGCCGTTGACGGCCGCCAGGAACTTCAGACCGCTGTTGCTGGAGGAGTCTTCGAAGCCGTTGCGCGTCTCGTTGGTGAACTTGCAGCAGTTCACCTTCCACGCGTGGCTGGAAACGCCGAGCATGAAGATGTTGGCGCCCGAGCAGAACACCTTCTCCCTGGCGCTGGTCAGGATCACGGTGCGCACTTGCGGGTGCTCGAAGCGGATGCGGTTGATGGCGTCGTTCAGCTCGATGTCCACGCCCAGGTCGTAGCTGTTCAGCTTGAGCTTGTAGCCGGGACGCAGGCCGGCGTTCTCGTCGAAGTCGGCGCTGAGGGTGGCGACCGGGCCTTCGAACCGCAGCTTCCAGTGACGGTAGGCAGAGGGTTCGGTCCGGTAATCGACGGGAGCGGGCTGGGTCACGGGCGTCTCCTTGGCGGAAATAAAGTGCATTTGCTGACGGAGACGTGCAGCATAGTGCATTTACGTTCGGACTTCAAGAAAAATGCGCTGTGTTGCATGGGTCGCTCTGCCGCAACCGCGGATCGACGCCTACAGAAGGCGACAGTTTCATTTGGGATGCAGCATACTGCAGCTTCCGCCAGCCCGACCTCGTCCACAGTCTCGGCACGCGTCCTGCGCGTCCCGGGCAAATAAATCCGGCCCCCCTGACAAAAGCGTCCCACCGGCGTACACGGGGACACAAGCCCCGGCTCGCCCCCGCCGGCACGTGGACTCAGGACAAAATTCACCCGGGTGCCGCCCGGGACGCGAGCGCCTTGCCTTGCGAATCAAGCACTTGCCACGACGGCGGGGCTGGTACGGGACTTGCGGCTTCCGCCCGCGACAAGCTCACACGGCGAGGAACAGCGTCCCCGCGTCGCAAGCAGCGGCACGCGCATTGGCTCGGTACCTGCGCGAGAACCCGCATGCCAGCGATTCGGCCGGCGGGGTCCGCATTTGGTGGCTTCCGCTGGACCTGGCGATCACGGCCGACGAACTGCACGAGGCATTGACCTGGATGAAGCAACAAGGACTGATAGCAGAAACGCAGGCGGCCGATGGCCGGGTGCGCATTTGACGCATCGGCACCGATGCCCAGTTCGATGCGGTCGCCGGAGAGTGATGCCATGGCGAACCACCGGGCCATCGCCGCCACCAGCAACGCCCTTGCCGGCCTGATCCGCGACCGCTACCCGCGCGCGGAGTTCGGCTCCGGGCTGGAGATCAGGCTGTACCAGACGCGCGATTTCGAGTCGCCCATGCAGGACGGCTTCTCGGTGTACCTGTACCGCGTGGCCATCAGCGGCGTCATCCGCAACATGACCCTGCGCCGCTCGGCGGACGGCGCCGCTTCCGGCCCTCCTTGCCGCTGGACCTGCAGTACATGGTCACGCCCTGGGCGCCCGACGTCGAGCGGCGGCACCGCTGCTCGGCTGGGTCATGCGGATGACGGAAGACACCGGCGCACTGAGCGCCGGCCATCTCAACCACTATCTTCCGGAGACTGACACCTTCCAGCCGCACCAAGGCATCGAGCTGATCTGCGACCTGCTGTCGCTCTCGGACTACCTGACGTTATGGGACCGCCTGCGGCCTCGGCTGCCGGCGTCGGCCACCTACACGCTGCCCATGGTCCCGATCGATTCGGAAGTGCACATCGACGAAGGACCACCCGTGCAGACGCGCCGCTTCGACGCGGGACAGGTGGTGGCATGACCGGCGTCCGCGTCCTGGAACGGGTCTCGCGCCATGCCGCCCTGGGCCTCCGCTTCTGGGACGTCGCCGGGGCCGCCTCGAACGTCGAAGGCCTGGACGTCACGGTCCACCCCCGCGCCAACCCGCACGCCCGCGCCCTCGCCCTCGCCCTGCCCAATCGCAGCGGGCATCTACCTGGCCCACGCCGTGCCCAACCTGCGCGACTTCGAGTACGCCGACCTGGCGCCCGAAGCCTTGTGGTCCACCGCGTTGCGCCCGTATCGCATCACCGTGGGGACCCGCACGGGCGCTTCCTCCCCATGGCTTTCGACGCCGACCTGCCGGCGCGCGGCCTGCTCACCTGGCTGGCGCCGTGGACCCCGCCGCCGCAACCGATCGTGCTGCCGACCGAAGAAGGCTCGCTGCCGCCCTGGCTGCTGCAGCGGGTGCCGCTTTTTTCCGCGCCCGCCCGGCCGCTGCCGGACGGGCAGCGCACGCCGTGGTGGGCGCAGCAGACCGACGCCGAATTCTGCCGACGCCATCCACGTCGGCTGGGTCCCGCGCGAGGCGCAAGAGCTGATTCCCGGCGATCCGCAGGCGCTGCCCACGCCGCTGCACTGGACGCAGCACCGGGGCGCGTGCGCGGCGCCGGTGGCGGACCGCCTCGACGGCCCCGACTTCGGCGCCTTCATCGACTGCGCCACGCGGGTGCTGCAGGTGCCCGTCCTCGCCGGTGCCCCCGGCGCTTACTGCTTGGCCTGGAGCGATGATGAGCCGAATGCGCGACTTCGACGGCGCCAGCCGCCCGGGCGGGCCCCTCCTTCTAGCTTGAACAGCCGGCAAATGCTAGACCTTTTCAGCGACCGCCGCCGTCCTTCCTTTTCGTACGCGGCGGCGCATTCTGTAAGGGTTCGCCGCCGGTCGCGGCGCTCCCGGGAGATCACGCGCCAAGACTGGTGCGTGCGTTTGTCATCTGCGGCGCGCGCCGCATCGCGACGCCTCGCACGCTGTCGCCCTGCCGCCGACGTGCCCGAGCGCCTGCAGCGCCACCTGGACGGCGACGCTCACCATCCACCTGCTGCGCACGCCGCCGCGACGACGCCGAGGCCGCTGCCGAGCGCGAGCGCCACACCACGGATCGCACCGGCGAACTCTGGCCGCTGCTGATGGCGCCGGTGCAGGCCCTCCCGAAGCGCTCGGCCTGGGCGAGGAGACGCCTGTCCCGCTTGTCCCGCAGGCGCGCTGGCGCTGCTGCCGATTTCTCGAAGGGCAGCGCCGCCCGCGTCGTCGGTGCGGTGGTCAGTCAACGACGCGTCGAAGGCACGCCTGTTCGCATCTTTCTATCGCGCCCACCTGGAGGACCGGCTGCGCGACGCCACGGTCGAGCCGCTCGGGCTGGCTCTGGGGTGGCAGGCGCGTATCTCGCCTCGCTTGGGGATGCGCCCGATCCCCATGCCCACGACATGATGCGCTGGTGCCGGGCCAATCCGCAGGCCCGCCCGTATGCGTCGCCCTGGCACTGGGCGGCGTTCGTGTTCAACGGAGGCTGAATGAGCATCGCGTTCGCCAACCCCACGGCCGTCGCGCTCGGCCGGGTCATGTCCCGGTCGTTCGTGGTCGTCAACAGCCACTGGACCGGCGCGCAGGCCTTGTCTTTCCTGCGCGGCGTGCGCACCTCGCACGTCGTGATCCTGCGCGTCGAGGACGAAGGCCGGCGCTACCTGTACCTGCACTCGCGCGGCGATCTGCAGAAGATGCTGAGGGCGCGCGGCGCGCACCAGACGGTGCGCGAGGCGCTCGATCTGCACGAACACATGGCCGTCGAGCAGTGCGACACCGCCTGCGCTGCAGACAGCGCGCCGCCAGTCGCGGTGGTGACCGACGGCGCGGCGATCGTCGGCTTCGTCGACTCGCGCAGCGCGCCCGGCGGGGGCGCGCAGGTGCGCTCGTTCGACCTGGGGCTCGCCGGTCTCACCGGCGGGTTGCCGGGCATTATTCGGGGGCTCCAGAGGCTCAAGCCGTTCCGCGCCTACCCGGCGCTGACGGCACCCGAGGTCGCGGTTGCCCAGGTGGCGTTCGACGTGTTCGTCGGCTTCCGCTCGACACCCGATCCGGTGCTCGGCGACGCCAAGCAGATCGAAGTCCCCGCGCCCGACCCCGACAAGCAATGCCTGGTGCTGCTCAGCGGCGATGGCGTGACGCTGGACCGCGAGCACGACCTGATCGCGCTGCGCAACGACGTCGTCGTGCGCTTCACCGGCACCTTGCGGCCCGGGGTGGAGGTCGGCAGCGTCAAGGTGCACTACGTCTATGACCAGCAGGTGATCGGCGGGGCGCGGCGCGAGATCCGCTCGATCGCGGCCGCCCTGCCGGTCGCGGCCCAAGCGCACCCTACACCTTGCCGCATGAGCCTGCCCGAGGCCGGCGCCGCGGTCGACCTGACCGTCAGCGTGACCCACCTGAACGACGGCACGCTCGAATGGCGCTTCATCGCGCCGGCCTGCAGCCGGCACGACACCACCTTGAAGCTGAACACGCGCCTGTCCGGCACGTCGGAGTTCGCCGCCGGCCTGATGCGTGACCTGCGGGCGGTGAAGTTCCGCGGCCCGTTCGGGCGCAACGTGCTCGAGAACGTTGGGCGCGACGTCGCGGGGCTGATCCCGCCGCTGTTCTTCGAAATCCTCGCCGCCGTGCACGCCGCGCTCGGCCGCACGCCGACGCTCCTGTGGCTCACCGACGAGGCTTACGTGCCCTGGGAACTCGCCCTGCTGCCCGCGCCGCTGGACCCCGGCGCGCCGCCTTTCCTCGCCGCCCAGACGCGCATGGGGCGCTGGCTGGACGACGAGCAGGTCATGCTGCCTCCGCCCCGCGCGCTCGAAGTGCAGCGCGTCAGCGTGGTCGCCTCGAAGTACGGCCTCGCCGCAGGCCAGCGCGAGCTGACCCACGCCATCGCCGAGCGCACGAAGTTGTGCGACGAATGGCAGGGGCAGCCGTTCGAGGCGACCGCCGACGACCTCGTCACGCTGGCGAGCGGCGCCAAGCTCGCGGGACACCTGGTCCACCTCGCCGTGCACGGGTTCAGCGACCCGATGGCGAACGCGCAGTCGCTGCTGCTGGCCGACAAGAGCGAGTTGCCGGCCAGCGCGCTGGCCGGCGGCCACAACTGCGGAGAGCCGCCGCGCTTCGCGTTCGTCTTCCTCAACGCCTGCCAGGTCGGCACGCCCGGGCGTTCGCTCGGCCAGGCCGGTGGCTTCCCCGGCGCGCTGCTGCGCGGCGGCGCCAACGGCGTCATCGCGCCGCTATGGGACGTGGACGATTCGATGGCGTTCGCGGTGGCGCAGGATTTCTACGAGCGCGTGTTCCGCGACGGCAGCAGCGTCGCGGCCGCGCTGCAGGCCCGCCGTCGCTGCTACGACGGCGACGCGACCACGCCGGTTGCCTACATCTACTACGGCCACCCGGCGCTTGCGCTGCGGCGCGCCGCCTGAAGGAGCGCACGATGGGTCGACAGACGCAGCTCACAGGGTCCCCGGCGTGGATCGAGATCGCAGCGGGCGGCTACGCGCTGCGCGCCCCGGCGCTGCGTGGCACGGTGCGGGAGATGGAGGCGCAGCAGAACGCGTCGCGTTCGTGCGGCGGCACGCTGGAGGCGCCGCTGATGGAGGCGCTCGCGCGTGCCGACGTGACGGCGGTGAAGGTCTTCGAGATCAAGCCGCAGGCGATCGACCCCGCGCCGGCGGACGGCACCCGCGCCGGAGGCCTCAGCATGCAAGACGGGGCGCCGGCGATGCTGCTGCGCGTGCCCCCGCTCGGGGCGGACGTGGAGCATGCCGTGCTCTACACCGACGAAGCCGGCGTGTCGCGCTGGATCTTCCCGGTCGAGCCGCCGGTGCGTGCCGACGCGGCGAGCGGGCCCGAGTTTCTGCTGCCGCGCAACGCCGCGCCGGTCTCGCCCGGGCGGGATCCAGACACGCGCGGCCCGCTGACCAAGCTGGGCCGGCGCCTGGTGCGGGTGCTGGCCTGGGCCACCGAAGACATCCTGGGCAAGGGCGCGCTCGCCGTCGCCACCGCCTGGGAACGCGGCCGCCGCCCGTACGCGCTGCGACGCTTTCCGCTCGACGATTCGCGGCCGATCGACTGGGCGGCGCTGCAAGGCGGGCTGGCGCTGCTGCTGGTCCACGGCACCTTCAGCAGCGCCGCGGGGGCGTTCGCGCTGCTGCCGTCCGACACAGTCGAGGCGCTGGGCCGCCTCTACGGCGGGCGCATGTTCGCCTTCGACCACCCGAGCCTGCACCACTCGCCCGCCGACAACGTCACGCAGCTGCTGGCGATGCTGCCGCCCGGCACCGACCTCCAGGTCGACGTGGTCACGCACAGCCGCGGCGCCCTGGTCGCGCGCCAGCTGATCGGCCACCAGCCCGCCGCGGCGCGCCTGCGCGTGCGCCGCGCCGTCTTTGTCGGGGCGCCGCACCGAGGCACGGTGCTGGCGGACAGCGACCACGGCATCGACATGCTCGACCGCTACACGAACCTGTTCACGGACTTGCCCGACGACGCATTCACCCTCGGCGCCGAGGCGCTCTTCGCGCTCGCCAAGCTGGCCTACCACGGTGCCGTACGCGGCCTGCCGGGACTCAGCAGCATGCACCCCGAGGACTCCTCGCTCGACAGGCTGAACGGCATCGCGGTCCAGGCCGCGGCCTTCCACGCGATCGCGGCCGACTTCAAGCCCGTGGGCAGCAGCTTGCTCGCCCGCTTCGGCTGGAAAGTGGCCGATGCGCTGGTGGACGGCGTTTTTGGCGAAGGCAACGACGGGGTCGTGCCCACCGCGGGCGGCTACGAGTTGCGGCGGGCGGCGGCCGGCTTTCCGATCGGCGACGCCCAGCGTCTTGTCTACACGCAGGCCGACGGCATGCACCACCTGAACTTTTTCGCCGATCCCCGCACCGGCCAGAGCCTGCTCGGGTGGCTGGCGCGATAGGGCTGGCGCAAAAGCGTGGCGCTCACCGGTCGCAGTGCCGTTCCCGGCCTCTGCCGCCGCCGACGTCCTCCTGCGCCATGCACTGACGCCGCTCCGCTGCGCAGCGCGCCAAGCTTGCAGCGAGGTAAGCGCATGACTGCTTCGACCAGCACCCACCGCCGGTTCTTCATCTTGTCCGCAGCCGCGCTGGCGGCGGGCGCGGGCCATGGCGCCACGCCGGCCGAGCCACTGCTTGTCCATACCTTCGGCGACTCGATCCTGGACTGTGGCCGCTACAACGAACACGGCGTGCATCCCGGCCAACTCCTGGTGCGCAACGACGACGGGTTGTTCCCGGAGTTCCGCGGTCTCGACCTGCAGGCACGCAACGCGCGCCTGCAGCATCGGGCCGTGGATGGAGCGACGGTCGACGGCCTGCCAGCCCAGGCGCGAGGCTTGCAGCGGCCGACGGGCCCCGCCGTAGCACTGCTCACGGTGGGAGGCAACGACCTGCTGCGCGGCCTCGCCGCGGACACCGGGCCTGGCCTGCGTGCTTTCGCGCAGAAGCTGGAGGCGTTTTTGCGCGCCCTGCCGATCCGACCGGTGCTGCTGGGCACGGTCTATGACCCGACTTTCGGCGACGACCGCCGCAATTTCCTTGGCGTGGAGCCGCGCATCGCGCGCGCCAACCACCGCAGGGTCAACGACGTCATCGCGCAAGCAGCGTCGCGCCACGGCGCGCTGGCGGACCTGCACGCGCACTTCCTGCACGGCGATCCGTCCTGGTACGCGTACACCATCGAGCCCAGCCTGCGCGGCGCGTCGGAGGTGCGGCGGGTGTTCTTGCCGCTGTTGCGCAACCGCTGACGCGAGGCCAGCCTTTGCCATCTGCAACTGCGGGCCACACCTGGTAGGCGAGCACGCCCATGATCTTTACCGCGGAAGCGGCGGCGCGCAGTGTGAGCCGGCGTGCGGCGCAAAGTCAACTGCTGGCAATCCCGGTCGAGCTGCTGAAACACTGGACAGAGGCAAGCCAGGAACCCGGATCGAGTTCATGTTCCACGAACCGGCCGCCGGTGTACTCGCCGATCACCTTGCGCCAGAAACTTGCGCGCCGTGGTTGCCGCGCATTTGGCCAACCTCCCATGGGCCGGGCAGCGCCTCGAACACCGACCGGGCCAGCGCGGCCGACGCCGGCGCGGCGGTACTTCTTCAGCACGAAGAACTGGTCCATCCAGTGTCCGCTGCTGCCCACCCGCAGCGCCGCATCCACCAGGGCGAAGCCCGCAAGCTGTCCGTTCACCGTGACGATGAACGGGTGGCAGTCGTCACGGCTCCAGTAGCGGCCCAGCGGATACCCATATTCGCCACGCGCGTCGAGGTCCTGCAGCCAGAGGTCCGACAGCTCGTACTGGTAGAGCTCCAGCATGCGCGCGAGCAGTGGCCGATCCTGCGGCAGCCCACGCCGCACGACGACAGCGACCGCCGCCATCCGCCAACTCAGTCCTTGCGTCGGCGCCGGGGACGTCCGCGCCATCGGACGCCGGCGTGCCCCGTGGCTCGGCGCCCTGCGCGGCGCCTGCCGGCTTGTCGAGTTCGCTGCCCTGGTGCTCGCGGTCCAGCTTCTCTCGCTCCTGCTGCGTCTTGCTGGAGCCGCTGTTCGCGCCCCTACCCATGCGGCTCAGAATGTCCATCGCGTTCTCCTGCGAACCTGGAAGACTGCAACCCTATCGCAATCGCGCCTTCCGGTGCGTCGGGCCAGCGCGGTGGCCGCCATCCGCAATGCCCGGCACCTCTACGGTATGCTGAGGGCCCCCGTGGGAGGACAACACGACATGCCAAAGCTGCTCGACCTTCTTCGCTCAACCATTCGACGGGAACGCGAGTGGGCAAAGACGCGCGTCGACCATGGAGATTCCACCATGGCGGGCCAGGATGATGCCGCATTGGACTTCCCGGCCACGTGCCCGGATTTCGGCACTCCGGTCGGAACCGAGGATGAAACGATCCCCGGTCATCTCCTGCCCTAGCTGCCGTCCGCGGCTGGCTCCTGAAATGCGTTTGCCAAAGTAGCCGTCAATGAGTCCGCTCAGGGAACGATCGGAAGCCTTGAGAATTGAAAAGGCCCCGTAAATCAGAGACTTACGAGGCCTTGGGATTGGTGGGTGATGCAGGGTTTGAACCTGCGACCCCTGCCGTGTGAAGGCAGTGCTCTACCGCTGAGCTAATCACCCGTCTTGCGAGGCAGTGGCCCCGCAGGAAAGCCTCGAATTATGCCACAACGTTTGCAGGGGTTCCCTGCCGGCGGCACTCAGTGCATCGGCGCGACCGGGCCCGGCTGCCGACCGGCGCAACTCAGCCGGCCGGCATGCCCGCGACCCGCCACACCGTCTTGCCCCCACTAGCCTTGTCCAGCTGCTTGAGCACGTCTTCGTGCGCCGCCAGCTCCTGATCGTTGGCCAGCAGCACCGGCAGCGTGAACTGGCGCAGGTCGATCCGGGTCGTGATGCCCGCCACCGTGTTGGCGTCGGCCTCGTCGATCAGCAGCGCGTCCTGGCCGCGCGTGAGGTTGATGTAGACGTCGGCCAGCAGTTCGGCGTCGAGCAGCGCGCCGTGCAGCGTGCGGCTGGAGTTGTCCACGCCCAGCCGGTCGCACAGCGCATCCAGGCTGTTGCGCTTGCCGGGATACATCTCCTTGGCCATCGCCAGCGTATCGGTGACCTTGCCGACCCGGCGAGTGAAGGCCGGCCGCCCCATCAGCTCCAGTTCCTTGTTCAGAAAGCTGACGTCGAAGGCGGCGTTGTGGATGATGATTTCGGCGCCGGCCACGTACTCCAGCAGTTCCTCGGCGATGGCCATGAACTTCGGCTTGTCGCGCAGGAACTCGTTGCTGATCCCGTGCACCTTCAGCGCATCTTCATGGCTGTCGCGCTCGGGATTGAGGTACCAATGCTTGTTGTTGCCGGTCAGCTTGCGGGCCACCAGCTCCACGCAGCCAATTTCGATGATCCGGTCGCCGGCTTCGGCCGACAGGCCCGTGGTTTCGGTGTCGAGGACGATCTGGCGCATGCCCGGGATTATGCTTGAGGGCATGTTCCAGCTCACCGGCAAGATCGCTCTCGTCACCGGCGGCAACGGCGGCATCGGCCTGGGCATGGCCAAGGGCCTGGCCCAGGCCGGCGCCACCGTGCTGGTGGTGGGCCGCAATGCGGACAAGTCGGCGGCGGCGCTGGCGGAACTGCGGGCGCAGGACGTCCCCAGCCAGTGCTTCGCCACCGACGTCGCCGACGAAGCCGCCGTCGCGGAGTTGTTCTCGAAAGTCGCCGCCCGCCACGGCCGCATCGACATCCTGGTGAACAACGCCGGCACCACGGTGCGCAAGTCGCCCGAGCAGCTGACCCTGGACGAATGGCGGCAGGTGCTGGACGTCAACCTCACCAGCGCCTTCCTTTGCTGCCGCGCCGCGCATCCCCTGATGCAGGCGGCGGGCGGCGGCAAGATCATCAACATCGGCTCGATGATGTCGATCTTCGGCGCGCCCTACGCCTCGGCCTACGGCGCCAGCAAGGGCGGCATCGTGCAGTTCACGCGCTCCATCGCCACCGCCTGGGCCAAGGACAACATCCAGGCCAACGCGGTGCTGCCTGGCTGGATCGACACGGAGCTCACGCGCGGCGCCCGCGAGCAGGTGGCCGGCCTGAACGAGCGCGTGCTGGCGCGCACGCCGGCCGGCCGCTGGGGCGCGCCTGGCGACCTGGCCGGCATCGCCGTGTTCCTGGCGAGCAGCGCCAGCGACTTTGTCACCGGCACTGCGATCCCGGTCGACGGCGGCTACTCGATCTCCTGAAAGCGCCGCGACCCGCCTCAGCTGTTGGCGCCGGGCAAGCGCCACCAAGACTGATGACTTCCTGCTTGCCCCGCTGGGCAAGGTCGGGACGGGGGCGCCGCGGGCCCGACGCAGCTCCGGGGCTGCCCCCCACCTCAGCCCTGCGCCGGAGGGCGAGGGAGCGGGATAGTCAGTGCACTTCCTTGGCGTGGTTGATCGAGTACTTGGGGATCTCCACCACCAGATCCTTTTGCGCCACGATCGCCTGGCACGACAGCCGCGAGTTGGGCTCCAGGCCCCAGGCGCGATCGAGCAGGTCTTCCTCGCTCTCGTCCATCTCGTTGAGCGAGGCGAAGCCTTCGCGCACGATCACGTGGCAGGTGGTGCAGGCGCAGCTCATGTCGCAGGCGTGCTCGATGGCGATGCCGTGGTCCAGCAGTGCCTCGCAGACGGAAGTGCCGGCCGGCGCCTCCACCTGCGCGCCTTGCGGGCAGTATTCGGGATGGGGCAGGATCTTGATGATGGCCATGGACGCCGTTCAGATGGATTCGAGGTTCTTGCCGGCGAGGGCCTTGCGGATCCCCTCGTTCATGCGGCGCGCGGCAAAGGCTTCGGTGCCCTTGGCCAGCGCCTGCACGGCCGCTTCGATGGTGGCGGCATCGGCGCTGGCGGCGGCGGTTTCGCGCAGCGTGTCCATCAGCGCGTCGATGGAGCGGCGCTCCTGTGGCTCGAGCAGCTCGGCGTCGGCGTCGAGCGCGCTCTGGGTGGCGATGAGCATGCGGTCGGCATCCACCTTCGCCTGCGCCAGGGCGCGCGCCTTGATGTCGGCCTCGGCCGTGGTGAAGCTCTCCTGCAGCATCTTGGCGATCTGATCGTCGGACAGGCCGTAGGACGGCTTGACCGCGACCTGGGCCTCGACCCCGCTGCCCTGCTCGCGCGCCGCCACGTTCAGCAGGCCGTCGGCGTCGATGGTGAAGGTCACCCGGATGCGGGCCGCGCCGGCCGCCATGGCCGGAATGCCGCGCAGTTCGAAGCGCGCCAGGCTGCGGCAGTCGGCCACCAGGTCGCGCTCGCCCTGCACCACGTGGATCGCCATCGCCGTCTGGCCGTCCTTGTAGGTGGTGAAGTCCTGTGCCTTGGCGGTCGGGATGGTTTCATTGCGCGGCACGATCCGCTCGACCAGCCCGCCCATGGTCTCGATCCCCAGCGACAACGGGATCACGTCCAGCAGCAGCAAATCGCCGCCCGGGTTGTTGCCGGCCAGCTGGTTGGCCTGCACCGCCGCGCCCAGTGCCACCACCTCGTCGGGGTCCAGGTTGGTCAGCGGCGCGCGGCCAAAGAAGGCACCGACGGCCTCGACGATCTGCGGCATGCGGGTGGAGCCGCCCACCAGCACCACGCCCTGCACTTCCTCGCGCGCCAGCTTGGCGTCGCGCAGCGCCTTGCGCACCGCCGACAGCGTGCGCCCCGTCAATTCCTGCGTGATGCCCTCGAAGTCGGCCCGGGTGACGCTCACTTCGGCCGACTGCCCGTGCAGCACCACCTGGCTGGTGACTTCGTCTTCGGCCGACAGCCGCTCCTTGACGCGGCGCGCCAGCATCCGGATCGCGGCCTTGTCGGAGGCGCCGGCGACTTCCAGCCCGGCGCGCTGCTGCAACAAGTCGGCCAACGCGCGGTCGTAGTCGTCACCGCCCAGGGCCGAGTCGCCGCCGGTGGAGACCACCTCGAACACGCCCTGGCTCAGGCGCAGGATGGAGATGTCGAAGGTGCCGCCGCCCAGGTCGTACACGGCGTAGGTGCCTTCGCTGCCGTTGTCCAGGCCGTAGGCGATGGCCGCCGCCGTCGGCTCGTTGATCAGGCGCAGCACGTTCAGGCCGGCGAGCTGGGCGGCGTCCTTGGTGGCCTGGCGCTGGGCGTCGTCGAAGTACGCGGGCACGGTGATCACGGCGCCGTACAGCTCGGCGTCGAAGGTGTCCTCGGCGCGAAAGCGCAGGGTGGCCAGGATCTCGGCGCTGATCTCCACCGGCGACTTGGGGCCTTCGCGCGTTTCCAGCATCACCATGCCGGGCTGCTCGACGAAACGGTACGGCAGCTTGTCGCGCCCTTCGATGTCGGCCAGGCCGCGGCCCATGAAGCGCTTGACGGAGGCGATGGTGTTCTCGGGGTCGTCGGACTGCGCCGCATGCGCTTCGTGGCCGATCTGGCGCCGCCCTTCGGGCAGGTAGCGCACCACCGAAGGCAGGATCACATGGCCACGCGCATCGGGCAGGCATTCGGCCACGCCGTTGCGCACTGCCGCCACCAGGGAATGGGTCGTGCCCAGGTCGATGCCGACCGCGATGCGGCGCTGGTGCGGGTCCGGCGAGGCGCCGGGTTCTGAAATCTGGAGCAGGGACATAAGCTTGTGCCTCTATTGTCCCAGCTGCGCCAGTCGATCCTCGATGTCGGCGCCAAAGCGCTCAAGGAACATGAGGGCTCTGACCTGCTGGGCAGCCGCGCGGGCGTCGCCGGCCTCGTCGAGCAGCTGCTGGATGTGCGCCAGCATCGCGCGCCGGTCGCCCGCCAGCCGCTGGGCCAGCGCGTCGAGCTCGGCCTCGCCTTGCGCATCTTCCAGCGCCTCGCGCCACTCCATCTGCTGCATCAGGAAGGCCGCCGGCATCGCGGTGTTGTTCTCGGCCTGGATCGGCGCCCCGCGCAGCTCGCACAGGTAGGCGGCGCGCCTGAGCGGGTCTTTCAGCCGCTGGTAGGCCTCGTTGATGCGCACCGACCACTGCAGCGCCACCCGCTGCGCCGCTGCGCCCTGGCCAGCGAACTTGTCGGGATGGGCTTCGCGCTGCAGTTCCTTCCAGCGCGCGGTGATGGCGCCGGCGTCCTGCGCGAAGCGCTCGGGCAGGGCGAACAGGGTGAAGTCGCTGTCGTTCAGGTTCATCAAATGAAAGAAAACCGCCAGCACTGGAAAGTGAAGGCGGTTTCGCAGTGCCGGAAGGCTCAGACGCGGAAACTCTCTCCGCAGCCGCAGCGATCCCGTTCGTTGGGGTTGTTGAATTTGAAGCCTTCGTTGAGGCCTTCGCGCACGAAGTCGAGCTCGGTGCCGTCGATGTAGGCCAGGCTCTTGGGGTCGATCAGCAGCTTGACGCCGTGGTTCTCGAAGACGATGTCCTCGGGCGCCACTTCGTCCACGTACTCGAGCTTGTAGGCCATGCCGGAGCAGCCGGTGGTCCTGACGCCCAGCCGCACGCCCACGCCCTTGCCGCGTTTGGACAAGTAGCGGGAGACGTGCCGCGCCGCGGCTTCGGTCAATGACAGAGCCATCTTCTTGCGTGCTTCCTGCTCAGTGCGCGACCGCCGCGGCAGCTGCGACGGGGTGCTTCTTCTTGTAGTCCTCGACCGCCGCCTTGATGGCGTCCTCGGCCAGGATCGAGCAGTGGATCTTCACCGGCGGCAGCGCCAGTTCCTCGGCGATCTGGCTGTTCTTGATCGAGGCGGCCTGGTCCAGCGTCTTGCCCTTGACCCATTCGGTCACCAGCGAGCTGGAAGCGATGGCCGAGCCGCAGCCGTAGGTCTTGAAGCGCGCATCCTCGATCACCCCGGTTTCCGGATTGACCTTGATCTGCAGCTTCATCACGTCGCCGCAGGCGGGCGCGCCCACCATGCCGGTGCCGACCGACTCGTCGCCCTTTTCGAAGGAGCCGACGTTGCGGGGATTCTCGTAGTGTTCAACGACTTTTTCAGAATAGGCCATGTTGGTACTCCTGGATTCGGTTCAGTGGGCCGACCACTGGATGGTGCTGAGGTCGACGCCGTCCTGGAACATCTCCCACAGCGGGCTCAGGTCGCGCAGCTTGGCGACGTTGTGCCGGATGGTGGTGATGGCGTAGTCGATTTCTTCTTCGGTCGTGAAGCGGCCGATGGTCATGCGCAGGCTGCTGTGGGCCAGCTCGTCGCTGCGGCCGAGAGCGCGCAGCACGTAGCTGGGTTCCAGCGAAGCCGAGGTGCAGGCCGAACCGGACGACACCGCCAGGCCCTTGATGCCCATGATCAACGACTCGCCTTCGACGAAGTTGAAGCTCATGTTCAGGTTGTGCGGCACCCGGTGTTCCATGTTGCCGTTGATGAACACCTGCTCGACGTCCTTCAAGCCATCCAGCAGCCGCTGCTGCAGGCGGCGCGCGTGCGCTACGTCCTTGGCCATTTCCTCGCGGGCGATCCGGAACGCCACGCCCATGCCGACGATCTGGTGCGTGGGCAAGGTGCCCGAACGCATGCCGCACTCATGGCCGCCGCCGTGCATCTGCGCTTCCAGCCGCACGCGGGGCTTGCGCCGCACATACAGGGCGCCGATGCCCTTGGGGCCGTAGGTCTTGTGCGAGGCCAGGCTCATCAGGTCGACCGGCAGCGTCTTGACGTCGATGGCAAGCTTGCCGGTGGCCTGCGCGGCGTCCACGTGCAGCAGCACGCCCTTTTCACGGCAGATCGCGCCGATGGCAGCGATGTCCTGGATCACGCCGATCTCGTTGTTGACGAACATGACGCTGGCGATGATGGTGTCCGGGCGGATCGCCGCCTTGAACATCTCCAGGTCGAGCATGCCGTCTTCCTGCACGTCGAGGTAAGTCACCTCGAAGCCCTGGCGTTCCAGCTCGCGGGTGGTGTCGAGCACGGCCTTGTGCTCGGTCTTGACCGTGATCAGGTGCTTGCCCTTGCTCTTGTAGAACTGGGCCGCGCCCTTGAGGGCCAGGTTGTTGGATTCGGTGGCGCCCGACGTCCAGACGATTTCGCGCGGATCCGCGCCGATCAGCTCGGCGACGTCGACGCGCGCCTTCTCCACGGCCTCTTCCGCCTCCCAGCCCCACGCATGGCTGCGCGAAGCCGGGTTGCCGAAGTGCTCGCGCAACCAGGGAATCATGGCGTCGACCACGCGCGGGTCGACCGGCGTCGTCGCGCCGTAGTCCATGTAGATCGGGAAATGCGGGGTCATGTCCATGCTGGCTCTTCCGACTGCTGGCAGATGGTTGTTGTTATTGCTTGGCGAACGAGGCGCCGAGCGCGAACACCGAGTTCGGTGCGTTCACGCGGATGGGCTTGACCACCGGCTGGCTGGAAATCGCGCGCTTGGTGGCCGGCTTGTCTTCGATCTGGATGCCCTTGGCAAGCTGGTCGTCGACCAGTTTTTGCAACGACACCGAATCCAGGAACTCGACCATGCGCTGGTTCAGCGCCGACCACAGCTCGTGCGTCATGCAGCGGCCGCCGTCGTTCTGGCAGTTTTCCTTGCCGCCGCACTGGGTGGCGTCGATCGGCTCGTCGACCGACACGATGATGTCGGCCACGGTAATTTCCGCCGCCTTGCGCCCCAGCGTGTAGCCGCCGCCCGGGCCGCGGGTGGATTCCACCAGCTCGTGGCGGCGCAGCTTGCCGAACAGCTGCTCCAGGTAGGACAGCGAAATCGCCTGGCGCTGGCTGATGCCCGACAGCGTGACGGGACCATTCCCCTGGCGCAGGGCAAGATCGATCATCGCAGTAACAGCAAAACGGCCTTTGGTGGTCAGACGCATCACAACCCCGGTAATGTTAAAATTTTGCTCTTGTTCACTTTTTTCATGTCTTCGATGCTGATGCATGAAGACCTGATTAGTTGAACGATTTAGTCAAGTATAGCAAAAACGGCGGGGTTTGTCTTGGAGGGGTCCAAAACCGCGGGGTGGCTGGCGCAGCGTTTTCGGGCGTGTTTGCAACCGCCGATACGCTACCTTGCCTGCAACAGGCGCATCGGCCCGAACAGCTCGACCATCCCCTGGTTCCCGATGAACGACAGGTTGTATGGATGCTCGGCCACCGCCTGCGGGAAGCCTGCCGTTTCCGGCAACCTGGCCAGCTGCTCGGCGATCTTCCCCCACAACACCAGCGTCGGCGGAACCGCAGGTTCGGCGAGCACCGCCAGCACCGTCTGCAGGAAGGGCATCCAGGCCAGAGCCTCGATCTTCGGCGCCACGTGCTTGCGAAACACCAGCGCCGCGTTCAGCAGCAGGAAACCTTCCGCGACCAGGTTGTCCTGCAACTGCGCGAGCGTGCGGATCGACCCGTTTTCCCGCGCTGCCGCTGCGACGGGCGCCAGCGCCGCCCCACCCGTCGCGCCAGGCTGCAACTGCCCGCCCGCCACCAGCAGCATCTTCATGAAGTTGCGCAGCGAGGTCGCCCGGTTGACCGGTTTCGACAGCCCGGCCTCGCTCCAGAGCTCGCCCACCGCGCCATCCATGAAGCACACCCCGGTCGCACTCTCCGCACGCGGATACGGCCCCTCCCCCACCAGCACATAGCGCACCCGGCTCAAGGGCTGGGCAAAGGCGGCGAACAGGCGGCCTCCGGTCGGCAGGTAATCGTCAAGGGCGAGCGCCGGCAGGTAGCAGGGCTCGGCGCGGGCGACCGCTTCCAGGGCGCGCACCAGGTGCGGCCGCCAGGACGGATCGGCAAGGGCCAGCATGTCGAGAAAGATTTCCGGAACGGTGCCTGGTACGGTCGGATGGGTCATGGTCGGGAGCGCGAAAAAAGAAGCGGATTGTACCTTTGCACCTTTCATGGCGGCAGAATGATGCCGCCCACCAATCTCGCGAGCCGAGACGGCGGTTCAGGGCATGATGAAAGCCCTGTTCCGAGGTATCCAACAACCATTCGACAAGGAGGCCAGCAATGCAAACGATCCAGGATGTGATGACCCGTGACGTGCAAACCGTTTCGCCGCAGGAAACGGTGCAGCGCGCCGCGCAATTGATGGATGAACTGAACGTTGGCGCCATTCCCGTGCTCGACGGCGACAAGCTGGTCGGCATGATCACCGACCGCGACATCACCGTGCGCTCGACCGCCGCCGGCCAGGACCCGGGCTCGACGAAAGTAACCGATGTAATGAGCACCGATGTGCGCACCTGCACCATGGACCAGAGCGTCCAGGACGTCCTCGACCAGATGGCCGACGTCCAGATCCGCCGCGTCCCCGTTCTCGACGATTCCGGAAAAATCATCGGTATCGTGTCGCTCGGCGACGTGGCGACCAAGCACACGGCTGACGTCGATCGCGCGCTCGACGAAATCTCGTCGCCGTCCGAGCCGGACCGCTCGACCCAGCAATAAAACCTCAGGCCGCAGCGCCGGACGGCGGTGCAAGCGCGTGCGGCGTGCGGATCAACGCGCCGGCGCCGCTCCCGCCGCGCCCTGCCCGGCCTCTGCCGGCCGCGGCACCCAGCGCTCCATGTCGCTGGCGATCTTCACGGTCGCGTCCACGAAGGGCACCAGTACTTTCATGCGAAAGTCAAAACGCGACGGCAGGCTGCCGGCCTGCGGGTGCGGACGGTAGGCGGTCAACAGGCTCATGTCCATCATCATGGTGCCGTGCATTGTCGATTCCATCTGGTGCGCCACGCCCGTGGCCGGGTCCACCCACAGGCGCACGTTGACGTCCATCGGCCCCTTCGACTGCGCCACCTCGAACAGCGTCCATGACTTGCCGTGCAGGGGCTGGTTATCGCGGCGGCGCACCCTGGCGTCGGTGCGCAGCAGGCTCTCGGTCGCTTCGCCGATGCCCTTCATGTCGAACTCGCTCTTGCCGGGCTTTTTGCCAGCCTCGGGCGGCGGCTCGATCTGCGTCGTTTCGTAGACCGGATTGCCCTTGTCCCAGCCGGTCAGGCGCTGGCGCACGCGCGTGCGGTCGATCTTGCCGTCCGCCCTGCCCTCGGCCAGCAGCTGGACCTCGCCGGGCGCCCACTTTTTCATCTGCGCGGCGTGCGCCACGGCTTTTTCCCACAGTGGATCGGTCTGGGCCTGCCCCTGGGCTGGCAAGACCAGGGACAGGCAAACTACGGCAAATGCGGCGGCGTAAGGTTTCATGCTTCCTGTCCTTGGCAAAAAACCAATTCTACGAAGTTTGCTGCGGGAAGGAAACAACTATCCGTATCACTCGGCGTCCGGCTGTGCCGACGGATGCGCCGCCACGAAGGCCGGCATGTCGACGCAGAGCGCACTGATGCGGGCGATGTTCGGATAGGCCGAAATATCGATGTTGAAGCGCTGGGCGTTGAACACCTGCGGCACCAGGAAGCAGTCGGCCATGGTCGGCGCGGCGCCGTGGCAGAACGGGCCGGCCGCCGGGTCGCGCGCCAGGTGCGCCTCGAGCGACGCCAGGCCTTCGCGGATCCAGTGGCAAATCCACGCGTTCTTGGCGTCCTCGCTCAGTTTGAGTTCGTGGACGAGGTGGCGCAGCACGCGCAGGTTGTTCAGCGGATGGATGTCGCAGGCGATGATCTGGGCCAGTTCGCGCACGCGGGCGCGGCCGGCGACGTCCTGCGGCAGCAGCGGCACGGCCGGGAAGCGCTCATCCAGGTATTCGATGATCGCCATCGACTGCGTCAGCGTGATGCGGTCGTCCTGGAAGGCCGGCACCAGGCCGCTCGGGTTGATCTGGCGATATTCTTCCTGGCGCTGCTCGCCGCCGTCCCTGAGCAGGTGCACGGGCAGCGCATCGTAGGCCAGCCCCTTCAGGTTCAGGGCGATCCGCACGCGGTAGGCGGCGGAGCTGCGGAAATAGGTATAGAGCTTCATTCTTTCCTCCCATGGTAATGCGCTACTTCGTGGTCGATGGCGCCGAAAATGCTGGCGCCTTCAGCGTCGAGCATTTCGATGCGTACGCTGTCGCCAAAGCGCAGGAACGGCGTTTTCGGGGCGCCGTGTTCGATCGTTTCGTACATCCGCACCTCGGCCAGGCAGCAGTAGCCGACCCCGCCGTTGGCGATGCTCGAACCGTGCAGGCTGCCCTGCTTGTTCGACACCGTGCCGGAGCCGATGATGCTGCCGGCGGCCAGCTCGCGCGTGGTGGCGGCATGCGCGATCAGTTGCGCGAAGCTGAAGGTCATGTCCTCGCCGGCGTTCGGTTTGCCGAAGGGCTCGTCGTTGAGGGTCACCAGCAGCGGCAGGTGCAGCTTGCTGTCGCTCCACGCTTCGCCCAGTTCGTCGGGCGTGACCGCCACCGGCGAAAACGCGCTGGCCGGCTTCGACTGGAAGAAGCCGAAGCCTTTGGCCAGTTCGTTCGGGATCAGGTTGCGCAGCGAGACGTCGTTGACCAGCATGACGAGGCGGATCGCTTTTGCCGCCTGCTCCACGCTGGCGCCCATCGGCACGTCGCCGGCGACGACCGCCACCTCGGCTTCCAGGTCGACGCCCCAGTCCTCGCTCATCACCGCGATCGGGTCGCAGGGGCCGATGAAGCGGTCGGAGCCGCCCTGGTACATGAGCGGATCGGCATAGAACGACGCCGGCACCTCGGCGCCCCGCGCCTTGCGCACCAGCTCGACGTGGTTGATATAGGCCGAGCCGTCGGCCCACTGGAAGGCGCGCGGCAGCGGCGAGTGGCATTCCATCTCGATAAAGGACTCGGCCTTGTCGGCGGTGCCGGCGTTGAGGCGGTCGTAGATGGCTTCGAGTCTGGGGGCCACGTTGTCCCAGTCGTCGAGCGCGCACTGCAGGGTGTGCGCGATTTTCGGGACGGCCTGGCAGGTGACGAGGTCACGGCTGACGACGACCAGCGTGCCGTCGCGGCCGCCGGTCTTGAGTGAGGCGAGTTTCATGGCGATTCCTTCGTCTTTGAGTTGTTGCCGCCATTAAAATTCAAATCGGACTATCATACAAACAATATTTTCAGGCCGATTTATCGGATTGTCTTATGAATCCCACCCTGCGGCAGATGCGTGCCTTCGTGGCCCTTGCCAAGGCCGGCAACTTCACCCTGGCTGCCCAATACATGCACGTTACGCAGTCGGCGTTATCGGGTTTGATCAAGGAACTCGAACAAACACTCGGCGCCCGTGTCGTCGACCGCTCGACACGCCGCATCACGCTGACCGACATCGGCCGCGAGCTGTATCCGCTATTTAGCCAGATGATCGATGATCTCGACGGTGCGCTGGCGAACGTGGCGGACCATACACAGCTACGAAAAGGCGTGGTGCGCATCGCCGCCCCACAACTGATGTGCTGCACGCTGGTGCCCGCAGCAATGGCCGCCTACCGCGCCCGGCATCCGGACATCGACGTGCGCGTCGCCGACAGTCCGGTCGAGAACGTGATCGCGCGCGCGCTGTCGGGCGAGTCCGACATCGGCATCGGCCCGGAACGCGAGGCGATGCCGCAACTGCAGGCGCGCGAACTGTTCGAGATGCCGTTCGCGCTGGTGTTCCCGGAGGGGCATCCGCTGGAAAGCGCGGAGCGCGTGACCTGGCAGGACGTGGCGCCTTACCCCTTCATCGCCCTGGAGGGGCAATTTACCGAGCGGCTGCTTGCCGACATGCATGCGCTGCTGCGCGACGTGCCCCTGAAGCCCGCGAATGAGGTGACCTTCATGACGACGGCGCTGGCGATGGTCAGCGCGGGGCTCGGCGTTACCGTCTGCCTGCCGTACGCGGAACCGCTGGTGCAGCTGTACCGTTTGCGCATGCGCCCGCTCGAGGAACCGGTGCTGACGCGCCGTTTCTTCGTCTACACGCGCGCCGGTCGCTCGCTGTCGCCGGCGGCCGAGAGTTTCATCGACTTCCTGTTCCCGTACGTGGAGGCGAAACGGAGCCTGGCGCGCGCGCAGGAAGACTGATCGCCCAGGCCGGCACTGCCTGCAGCCGCTTGCGCCCTGCGCTAGAATCGGGCGACCAGTTTTCTCCGGAGTTTCCCCGATGTCCCACAACACCATTGCGCTCAACCGGCGCATGGACAAATTCGACGGCCACCATCGCGTCTGGCTGTTCGGCTACGGCTCCCTGATCTTCAAGGCCGACTTTCCCTATCTCGAACGCCGCCCGGCCGCCATTCGCGGCTGGACCCGCCGTTTCTGGCAGGGCTCGCACGACCACCGCGGCACCGAAACGGCGCCTGGACGCGTCGTCACGCTGGTGCCGGAAGATGGCGCGCTGTGCCATGGCATGGCCTACCTGGTGACGCCCGAGGAATTCGCACACCTCGACCACCGCGAAAAGAACGGCTACCTGCGCCTGGCGACCGACATCGCGTTCGACGACGGCAGCAGTGCCCTGGGGCTGGTCTACATCGCCACCCACGAGAATGGGGCCTTCCTCGGCCCGGCGAGCGAACTGGACATTGCGCGCCAGATCGCCGCCGCCCATGGCCCGAGCGGGCCGAACAGCGAATACCTGCTGGAATTGGCGCACGCACTGCGCGCACTCGGCAAACCCGATCCGCACGTGTTCGAGATCGAGCGGCACCTGACGCGGCTGACCACGGACTGACGCCGCACCGGTGGCGGACCGATGTGCGGCCGCCGGGCGTCGACAGCCGGCCGGCGCTACGTTTCTCCAGTCAGCGCCTTCACCGCTTTCTCGAGCGCACGCACTTTTTCCCGCATGGTAGACAGGTTGCGTACGAGCACGGCTACGCGTTCCCAGTCGGCATTCCTGGCAACCGGGAAATAGCCCGTGTACCGGCCCGGCTCGGTAATCGAGTTCGGCACCATCGTGGCCGCCGTGATGTGGACGTTGTCGACGATCTCGATATGGCCGTTGATCATGGCGGCGCCACCGAAGGT
>NZ_JAQGLS010000230.1 GCF_028292805.1 Ramlibacter sp.
AGGCCGCCGGTGCACGCGCACCTGCAGACCGCGCCGCCCGACGCCGCCGCCCGCGCCGCCGTGTCCGCATGGGCGCCGGCGGAGTCGGCCAGCGACTTCCAGAGCAGCATGGGCGGCACGCCGCGCACGGTGGGCGTGCGCGAGCTGCTGGACGTGCACGACAAGGCCGATTTCTTCCTGTCGATCGGCCAGCACGAGCAGGCCATCGCGGTGCTGGAAGCGCACGTGCACGACCAGGTGGAGACCAGCGCGTTGCCCTGGCTCGACCTGCTGGAGCTGTACCACTCGGTCGGCCGCCGCACCGAGTTCGAGCAGCGCCGCTCGGAGTTCCGCCAGCGCTTTACCGCGCAGGTGCCCGACTTCGACCACTTCGACGAGCCGACCAGCTCACTGGAGAACTACAGCCGGGCCCTGAGCCGCATCGTGGCGCTGTGGCCGTCGCGCCGGGTGCTGGAAGTAATCGAGGAATCGATCTTCCGCAAGCCCGGCCTGCCCGGCGCCGACACCTTCAGCCTGGAGGCTTACCGCGAGCTGGTGCTGCTCTACCACATCGCCCGGGAAGTGGCGCCGGCGCGAGACGCCGGGGCGTTCGAGCTGGACCTGCCGCCGACCGGGTTTTCCCACACCTCGCTGCAGTCCCTGAGCGAACTGGACCGGCCCGAGGCCGACCTGGACGTCGCGCTCGAGTTCGACCACCTGCCGCCGGCGCCGCACAGCCATGCGCCCGGTTCGGTGCCGGACGGCACCCTGGCCTGGGGCGACCCGCACGCGGCGGAACGCGACCCGCTGTTCATCCCGCCGGCGTCGCCGCGCCTGGGGCTGGACATCGACCTGACCGACCTGGCCGAGGAGCCCGAGTCGGTGCGCGAGCTGCCGCCGCTGGATTTCGACACCAGCGAGTTCGACCCGGATCCGCAAGACAAGACGCGGCGGCGCCGCTGATTCAGGCTGGGCGGCGCCGGGCGTAGTGCGTGGCCAGAGCGCTGGCCGCCATCGCCGCCAGCAGCCCCGCGAACGCCACCCAGTGCAGCGAATCCATGCCGCCGCGCAGGATCATCCAGCCGCCGGCGGCCGCGCCCAGGCCCTGGCCGGCATACATCGCCGATGAGTTGAGGGCCACCGAAGCGGCGGCCAGCGACGGCGCCAGCGCGACCAGCCGCGCCTGCTGGGCGGAGTTGGACGAAAAGCAGCCCAGCGCCCACGGCACCGACACCAGCGCCGCCAGCGCCAGCGTGGTGCCCAGCGGAAACAGCAGCAGGCTGGTTGCCATCAAGCCGATGCAGATCATCACCGAGCGTTCGACGCCGACGCGGTCAATGGTGCGCGACATCACCAGATTGCCCAGCAGGCCGAAGGCCCCGAACCACATGAAATACATGCCAAGCTGGGTCGGCGTGGTGTCCAGCTTCTGCTTGAAGTAGGGCGCGAAGTAGGAGAACTGCACGAACTGGCCGGCGGCGTACAGCGCCGTCACCGCCACGCAGGCCATCAGGGCCGGCGAGCGGAAGGTCTGCTTCCAGGCCGCCAGCGACAGCGGCGGTGGCTTGACGCCGTCCGGCATCGCGCGCCAGACCCAGGCCGCGCTGGCCAGGCTGAGCACCCCGACGATGGCGAAGGCACTGCGCCAGCCGAACCAGCCGCCCACCAGCGCGCTCATCGGCATGCCCAGCACGGAGGCGAGCGACCAGCCCAGGAAGATGAAGGTGATGGCGCGCCCGCGCTGCTCGGGCGGCACCAGCAGCCCCAGGCAGGAGGCTGCCTGCGGGGTGAAGATGGCCGGCGGCACCAGCGCCAGCACCCGCAGCGGCAGCAGCCAGGCGAAGTCGGGCGCCAACGCGCAGGCGAAGTGCGCCAGGGCATACCAGACCATCGACAGCGTGAGCAGGCGCCGCCGGTCCCAGCCGGCGACCAGGGCGGCGAACGACGGCGCCCCGAAGCACATCAGAAGGGCCCCGGCCGAGATCAGCTGGGCGGCTGTGGCCACCGAAACCGCAAGGGAGCTGCTGATCTCGTTGAGCGTGCCGGGCACCACCATGACGCCGGTGCCGATGACGAAGTTGCCCGCCAGCATGGCCCACAGCACGTGCTTGGCGCCCGCAGCGCTCGATGACGAATGATCGGCCGCGCCCGCCGGGCACGTTTCATCCGTCATGTGTCATTCGTCATTGGTGCGCAAAAAGCGCTAGCGGCGCACCTGCAGGGCGCCCGGATTGACGATGTTGGTCGGCGTTCCGCGGATGAAGTTGACGACGTTGTCGAAGGCGGCGCCGAAGTACAGCTCGTAGGCTTCCTGCTCCACGTAGCCGATGTGCGGGGTGCAGATGCAGTTCTCCAGCCGCAGCAGGGCGTGGCCCTGCAGGATCGGCTCGCTCTCGAACACATCGATGGCGGCCAGGCCGGGGCGGCCACGGTTCAGGCCGGCGATCAGCGCCTCGGGCTCGATCAGCTCGGCACGCGAGGTGTTGACAAGCAGCGACGTCGGCTTCATGCGGGACAGGTCTTCCAGCCGGACGATGCCGAAGGTGTCTTCGTTCAGCCGCAGGTGCAGGCTCAGGACGTCGCTCTCGGCGAACAGGGCTTCCTGACTGGTGGCGGCCTCCAGCCCGTCGGCCTGGGCCTGGGCGCGCGACTCGGGGCTGCCCCAGACCTGCACCCGCATGCCGAAGGCCTTGCCGTAGCCGGCCACCAGCTGGCCGATCTTGCCGTAGCCCCAGATGCCCAGGGTCTTGCCGCGCAGCACCATGCCGACGCCGAAGTTGGGCGGCATCGAGGCCGACTTCAGGCCCGACTGCTGCCAGGCGCCGTGCTTGAGGCTGGCGATGTACTGCGGCAGCCGGCGCATGGCCGTCATGATCAGCGACCAGGTCAGTTCGGCCGGCGCCACCGGCGACCCCACGCCTTCGGCGACGGCGATGCCACGCTCGGTGCAGGCTTCGATGTCGACGTGGGAGCCGACGCGTCCGGTCTGCGAAATCAGCTTGAGCTTGGGCAGCTTTTCCACCAGCTGGCGGCTCATGTGGGTGCGTTCGCGGATCAGCACGATGACTTCGGCGTCGCGCAACCGCACCGACAGCTGCCCGGTGCCCTTGACGGTGTTGGTGAAGACCTTGGCCGGGTAGGCCTCGAGCTTGGAGGCGCACTGGAGCTTGCGGACTGCGTCCTGGTAATCGTCGAGGATCACGATGTTCATGCCGGGATTGTGCCTTGCGCGACCGGCCCGTCCGGGCGGGGCTGCCGGGGGTAGCATCGCGGCTTTCACCAGAGCGGGCTTTCAACCATGACCATCTCCCTGCATTCGGCCAGCGTGCCGGTGTTCCAGCACATGTTGCGCAACCTGGCGCACATCCTGGGCAAGGCCGAGGCCCATGCCGAGGCGCGCAAGATCGACCCGACGGCGCTGACCGCTTTCCGGCTGGCGCCGGACATGCTGCCCTTGACCAGGCAGGTGCTGATCGCCTGCGACGGCGCCAAGAACGGCGTGGCTCGCCTCAGTGGCGTCGAGGCGCCGAAATTCGAAGACAACGAGGCCAGCTTCGCCGACCTGAAGGCGCGCATCCAGCAAACCCTGGACTACCTGGGCACGGTGCCCGCCGCGGCACTGGATGGCAAGGACGACGCTGAAATCACCTTCCCGGTGGGCAAGGACAAGAGCCGCACCATGAAGGGCGAGGCTTACCTCACCTATTGGGTGCTGCCCAACTTCTTTTTCCACGTGACCACCGCGTACGCCATCCTGCGGCACAACGGCGTGGAGCTGGGCAAGCCGGACTACCTGGTCGGTCATCACTGAAACAAAGTCGCAAACGACTTTGTTTCAGCGGCTCCAGCAGTGCGAAGAGGACCGGCCGCGCAACGCGCCGCCCGCTTCGGCCAAGCAAGTCAGCAGCCGCGCGACTCCTGCGCCACCAGCCGGTCGAGCTCGGCGCAGACGTCGGCCAGCCGGCCCGAGATCACCATGCGGCCGGCGACCGCGCGCGAGGCGCTGGGATCGAGCACCCGCACCACGCGCAGCGGCTTGTCGGCGCTGCGGCGCAGCGGCGCCGACGCCCGCACCGTGGTGTGGATGGGCGCCGCCGGCAGCGGCACGGCGGGCGTGCCGGTGAACCAGCCGAACACGGACTGGAGCGAGGCGAACAGGTCGGGAAGAACGGGCAAGGCAATGGCCATGGTCAGCTCCTGGATTGCGGAAGGGACACAAGGCAGGATTGCGGGTGGGGGCCTTGCCGCAGGGTGATGGCGCCCGTAGCGCCATACGCCTGCCACCTGCGGCAGTGCCCGGCGACTCACATGAGCATGGTGTTGCGGATCAGGCCGACGGCGATGCCTTCGACCTCGAACGGCTCGCCCGGCTCCACCACGATGGTGGGGTAGTCCGGGTTCTCGGCATGCAGCTCGATCAGGTGCTTGTTGCGGCGAAAGCGCTTGACGGTGACGTCATCGCCCAGCCGCGCCACGATGATCTGGCCATTCTTGGCGTCGCGCGTGGACTGCACGGCCAGCAGGTCGCCGTCCATGATGCCGGCGTCGCGCATCGACATGCCGCGCACCTTCAGCAGGTAGTCGGGCCGGCGCTGGAACAGGCCGGCCTCGACATAGTAGGTCTGGTCCACGTGTTCCTGCGCCAGAATCGGCGAGCCGGCGGCCACGCGGCCGATGAGAGGCAGAGCCAGCTGGGCCAGGGTTTGCAGCGGCAGCGAATACTGCCTGGCGCGTTCTTCGTGGATGGAGCGCAGGGTTTCGCTCTGCAGGCGGATGCCGCGCGAGGTGCCGCTGATCAGCTCGATCACGCCTTTGCGCGCCAGCGCCTGAAGGTGCTCCTCGGCCGCGTTGGCCGACTTGAAACCCAGCTCGGTGGCGATTTCGGCGCGGGTGGGCGGCGCCCCGGTTCGGGCGATGGCGCTCTGGATCAGCTCCAGGATCTGTTGCTGGCGGGCGGTCAGCTTTGGGGTCTCGATCATCATCGCGGGGGCTCCTGGTGCGGATGGCGAAGCATGACTGTTTCGATATCCAGTAGCTGTATTTTTAAACAGTTTTGGCGGGAACGCAAGTGATCGAACGAACAATCGTGGTACTGGGCACCGGCGGCACCATCGCCGGCGAGGCCGCAACGGCTTCGGACAACGTCGGCTACCGCGCGGCGCAGCGGGGCGTGGCCCAGCTGCTGCACGGCGTGCCGGCCGTCGCGGGGCTGCGCATGGCGAGCGAGCAGGTCGCGCAGATCGACAGCAAGGACATGGACTTCGCCGTGTGGGTGCCGCTGGCGCTGCGCTGCGCGCACTGGCTGGCCCGGGATGACGTCGCCGGCATCGTGGTCACCCATGGCACCGACACCATGGAAGAGACGGCGTTCTTCCTGCAGGCGGTGCTGGCGCCACGCAAACCAGTGGTGCTGACCGGCGCGATGCGGCCCGCCACCTCGCTGGCCGCCGACGGCCCGCAGAACATCGCCGACGCGCTGGCCGTCGCCGCCACCCCGGGTGCGCAAGGCGTGTGCGTGGCCTTCGCCGGCACGCTGCATGGCGCGTTCGAAGTGGCCAAGGTGCACGGCTACCGGATGGACCCTTTCGCCTCCATCGACGCCGGCCCGATCGCCCGGATCGAGGAAGGGCAGGTGCGTTCGCTGCGGCCCTGGCCGGCCGGCACGTCCTTGCGCGCCGCCGCCGACCTGCCGCCACCGGATCGCTGGCCGCGGGTGGAGATCGTGGCCAGCCATGCCGGCGCCGACGGCGCCGTCGTGCGGGCACTGCTGGCGCATGGCGTGGATGGGCTGGTGGTGGCCGCCACCGGCAACGGCACGCTGCATCACGCGCTGCAAGCGGCCTTGCTGCAGGCGCAGGCGCAAGGAGTCGCGGTGCGCCGCGCCTCGCGTTGCCTGGAGGGCAGGGTGCTGCCGGCGGCCGACGACCAGCTGCCGCATGCGCAGGGCTTGTCACCGGTCAAGGCGCGCATCGCCCTGCTGCTCGAGCTGATGCGCTGATGTTGGCCGGGTTGCAGTCGCATCCCTGGGCCTACCCGGTCCTGGAGATCTGCCACATCGTGGGCGTCGCCTTGCTGCTGGGCAACCTGGTGCTGCTGGAGCTGCGGGTGTTCGGCCTCGGCGCCGCATTGCCGATCCGGCCGCTGGCCCGGCTGGCGCTGGCGACCGCGCTGGCCGGCTTCAGCCTGGCCGCAGCGTCGGGCCTGCTGATGTTCGCCAGCGACGCGGCCGCGCTGCTGGCCAACCGGGCATTCACTGTGAAGATGCTGCTGCTGTTCGTGGCAGGATGCAATGCAGCGTGGTTCCATGGCCGGGGCTCGCTGGCGCTGTGCGACGGCATGGCGCGCGCGCAGATGGCCGTGTCCACCGTGATCTGGCTGGCCGTGGTCAGCTGCGGCCGCTGGATCGCCTACCAATGACAGCAAGGAGAGCTTCGATGAAACGTCGCACCTGTCTGCTGGCGGCCCTGGCCGCTCCGCTCCTGGCCCGTGCCCACCATGGATGGAGCAGCTTCGACCAGGACCGTCCCGTCTACCTGCAAGGCAAGGTCGCTTCGGTGACATGGCAGAACCCGCATGCCGAGTTCATGCTGGAGCTGCCGCCCGACTACAAGCTGCCGGCCGACTTGGCCGGGCGCGCGCTGCCGGCGCAGTCGGCCGGCGTCGACGGCAAGGCCTTGCTGGCCAAGGCCGTTGCGCCGACCCGCAAGGACCGGCGCTGGCAGATCGAGCTGGCGCCGCTGACGCGGATGCAAGCCTGGAAGGTCGTCCCGCTGCAGGCCGGCGGCAATGTCGGCGTGCTGGGCTTCACCTTCAAGGAAGAGAAGGGCGAGCCGATCGTGCGCGCCGAGTACCTGTTCGTCGACGGCAAGGTGTACGGGCTGCGTTCCAGCCCGGTGTGAGTTTCACCCCGCTGCACGATGTGCCGCGGGGTCCGTTGCGACTACGAACGTGCCTTGCAGTCCGACAGCGCCTGCAGCGCGCGCGCCGTGATGTCCTCGACGCTGCCCATGCCGTCGATGCGGCGGTAGCCGGGCGCGTTCAGCGGGTCGGCCCTGGCCCAGTCGGCGTAGTAAGCCACCAGTGGCCGCGTCTGCGCGGCGTAGACCTCGAGGCGCTTTTGCACGGTCTCTTCCTTGTCGTCGTCGCGCTGGATCAGCGGCTCGCCGGTGACGTCGTCCACGCCGTCCGCCTTGGGCGGGTTGAACTTCAGGTGGTAGGTGCGGCCCGAGGCCGGGTGTGAGCGGCGGCCGCTCATGCGCTCGACGATCGCGGCGAACGGCACGTCGATCTCCAGCACGCAATCGAGCTGGACACCGGCGCTCTTCATCGCGTCGGCCTGCGGGATGGTGCGCGGGAAGCCGTCGAACAGGAAACCGTTGGCGGCGTCCGGCTGCGCCAGCCGCTCCTTGACCAGCCCGATGATGATGTCGTCGCTCACCAGCGCGCCCGAGTCCATGACCTTCCTGGCGGCCAGGCCCAGCGGGGTGCCGGCCTTCACGGCGGCGCGCAGCATGTCTCCGGTGGAGATTTGCGGAATGCCGTACTTCTGGCAGAGAAATGCGGCTTGCGTGCCTTTGCCGGCGCCCGGTGCGCCCAACAAGATCAGTCTCATGAAATCCTCGAATGGTTTGGAATCGGCCGGCACTGCGGGACGAGGCTGCCGCCCGGCCGTCGCGCCTGTTGGCGCAGAGGATAGCACGCACCCCTGCGCGGGAACTTACGCGCGAGGGCCTTCGCCGCCCTGCGAAGGCAGGGTGCTCGCGGGCTCCAAAAAGAGGGCGCGCACGCGCTCCAGGTCCTCGGGCGTGTCGACACCCGGGCCGGGTGCGTGGTCGGTCACGTGCACCGCGATCCGGTGGCCGTGCCACAGCGCGCGCAGCTGTTCCAGCGCCTCGCAGTTCTCGACCGGCGCCGGGGCAAGCTGGGGGAAGGCACGCAGGAAACCGGCCCGGTAGCCGTAGATGCCCACGTGCCGCAGCGGCCGCGGCTCGGGCAGCGCGGCCAGGCCCCGGGCGGAGCCGTCGCGCCACCATGGAATCGGCGCGCGGCTGAAGTAGAGCGCCAGGCCATCGGCCTGCAGCACCACCTTGACCACGTTCGGGTTGCCGAATTCTTCAACGCTGGTGATGGCGTGGGCGGCGGTGCTCATGCTGGCCTGCGGACGCTCGCGCAGCAACGCCGCCACGGCGTCGATCAGGCACGGCTCGATCAGCGGCTCGTCGCCCTGCACGTTGACGACCACGTCGTCGCCGGCCAGCCCCAGTTGCTCGCAGGCTTCGGCCAGCCGGTCGCTGCCGGACGGATGGTCGGTGCGCGTCAGCAGTGCCTCGACGCCATGCGCCTTGCAGACGTCCGCGATGCGCTGGCTGTCGGCGGCCACCACCACGCGGGTGGCGGCGCACTGGCGGGCCCGCTGCGCCACGCGCACCACCATCGGCAGGCCGGCAATGTCGGCCAGCGGCTTGTCGGGCAGGCGGGTGCTGGCCAGCCGCGCCGGGATCAGGACGGTGAAGCCCACGTCAGACCAGCTGGGTGCGCGGCGGCAGGCGGTCCAGTTCCTCGTCGCTGAGGGTGCGGGCCTCTTCCTCGAGCATCACAGGGATGCCGTCGCGGATCGGGTAGGCCAGCCGCGCGCTGCGCGACAGCAGTTCCTGCCGCTCACGGTCGTAGTCCAGGGGCCCCTTGGTGACGGGGCAGACGAGCAGTTCAATGAGCCTGGAGTCCATGCACCGATGATAGCTTCGCATCGAGCAGGCGATCGAAGCTGCGCCAGAAGGCTTCGTCGATGCGCAGCTCCAGCGGCACCGCCCAGGCGTCGGGCCGCAGCCGCCACAGCTTGACCGCGTCTTTCTCGGTACAGACCAGCGTCAGGCGGGTGTCGGCGAATTCGCCGGCATCGGTGAACGGATGGTGGTCCGGCAACGGGTGCGTGCGGGCCAGCTGCAGCCCCGCCTCGCGCAGCATGCCGAAGAAGGCGCCCGGGTTGGCCACGCCGGCCACCACCTCGAGCGGCTGGTCGAACAGGTCGGCCAGCGGGATGCGGCGGCCGTCGGCACGCACGGCGGTCGGCGCCAGCGTGCGCGTCATGCGGTGGCCGGCCAGCGCGTCGGCTTCGGGATGGCGCAGCACCAGGTCCACCGGTCGCGGCCAGGGTTCGCGCAGCGGCCCGGCGGGCAGCAGCCAGCCGTTGCCGGTGCCGCGCCGGTCGAACACGCAGATGTCGATGTCGCGCGCCATCGCGTGGTGCTGCAGGCCGTCGTCGCTGACAATCACCTGGATGGCCGGATAGGCCGCGAGCAGGGCGCGCCCGGCGTCGGTGCGCCTGGCGGCGACGAACACCGGCACGTCGGCCTTGCGCCGCAGCAGCAGCGGCTCGTCGCCGACGCGGGCCGGGTCATCGTCCGGCTGTACCTCGGTGCAGGCGCCCCCATTGCGGCCATACCCGCGCGAGACCACACCGGCGGCGATGCCGCGTTGGCGCAGGTGGTCCAGCATGGCCAGCACGGCCGGTGTCTTGCCGGCGCCGCCGGCGATCACGTTGCCGACCACGACCACCGGCACCGGCAGCCGCTCGCTGCGCAGCCAGCCGCGCCGGTAGGCTGCGCGGTGGGCCGCCCCCAGCCAGCGGTACGGCAGGGACAGCGGCCATAGCAGCCGCGCCGCCAGGCCGCGGCTGAGCCAGGCGCGCTGCAGCGCCTCGGCCATCCGCTACCTCGCCCCGGCCTGTGCCGAGGTCTGGGTGGCGAAGGTGATCTGCGTCAGCCCGATGCGGCGAGCCGCCTCCATCACGGTGATGACCGACTGGTGGGTGGCGCTGGCGTCGGCGCTGATGATGACGATGCTGTCCTTGCCGGCCTTGGCCGCCTCGGCCAGCGCGGTGGCCAGCTCCTCGGGCGTGCGGCCGGTGACGGGCTGGCGGTTGATCATGTAGCGGCCGTCGGCGGCGACGGCGACGATCACTTCCCTGGGGTAGTCGCGCTGCGCCTCGGTGTCCGCCACCGGCAGCGTCAGCTGCATCTCGGTGAACTTGCTGTAGGTGGTGGTCAGCATCAGGAAGATCAGCACCACCAGCAGCACGTCGATGAACGGGATCAGGTTGATCTCGGGTTCATCCCTGGGTCGGGGGCGGAAATTCATTTCGGCGTCAACCGCGGCGCAAGGTGTTGAGATGGCGGGCGAAGCGCTCCGCCGCCAGCTCCAGCGTCAGCAGGTAGGCGTCGACCCGGCCGCGAAAGTAGCGCCAGAAGATCAGCGCCGGGATTGCCACGATCAGGCCGAAGGCCGTGTTGTACAGCGCCACCGAGATGCCGTGCGCCAGCTGCGCCGGGTTGCCACCCGGCGCGCCGCCGGCCGTCGGGGCCTGCGAGCCGAAGATCTCGATCATGCCGATCACGGTGCCCAGCAGCCCCAGCAGCGGGGCCGCCGAAGCGATCGTGGCCAGTGCGTTCAGGTAACGCTCCAGCCGGTGCGCCACGGCGCGGCCGGTCTGCTCCATGCTGGCGCGCAGGTCGGCCTCGCTGCAGCGGGGGTCGGAGTTCAGGGCCCGGAAGCCGCTGGCCAGCACCTCGCCCAGGGCCGAGTTCTGCTCCAGCTGCGTCACCACGTCGGGCGACGGCACCGAGGCGCGCGACACGGACAGCGCTTCGTCGAGCAGCCGGCGCGGCGCGATCTTGGCGGTTTTGAGGCTCAGGAAACGCTCGATGACGAGCGCCATGGCCAGGATGGAACACGCGACCAGGGGCCAGATGGGCCAGCCTGCGGCTTGTATGATCGAAAGCAAAAAGGGTCCTCCGCCAGTGTCTACTGCAAGGCATGCGGCACCTCGCTGCGGCGGATTATGGCGGACGCGCGGCTGTAGGAATTTATGCCGTGGCCGTAGGACGACACTCACAAAGGTTGTGGATAACTTTGTTGAGAAATCCCCCTCCAACCCGCCCCAAGCCGCGCCAGTGCTGCTGCCAGACAAAACGATGACCAAATGAGCAGGGAAAAACCCTTTGAAATCAATAACTTGCTCGGGAGAATGCGCGTGCCCGCGCGGTCCGCGAGCGCGCAGCCGGTGCGATGCATGCTGTGGATGAATTTCTATCGGGTCAACCCTTGGAAAGCCGCTACTTGCTGAGCCAGCAGTCCTCCCTGGAGGCCCTGGCGCCCCGCATCTGGGCCGTGGGCGCGCTTTGCCGGGCCGTGGCGGACGCCCTGGAGGCGCGCTTCAACCCGGTGTCGGTGCGCGGCGAGATCACCGGCTTTTCGCGCGCGGCCAGTGGCCACTGTTACTTCTCGTTGAAGGATGCGCAAGGCCAGATCCGGTGCGCGATGTTCCGCCGTGCCGCCAGCCTGATGGAATTCATGCCCCGCGACGGCGAGCTGGTGGAAGTGCAGGGCCGGCTCGGGGTGTACGAGCAGCGCGGCGATCTGCAGCTGGTCGTCGAGAGCCTGCGCCGGTCCGGCCAGGGCGCCTGGTTCGAGCAATTCCTGCGCCTGAAGGCGAAGCTGGAGGGCGAACGCCTGTTCGACCCCGAACGCAAGCGCAGCCTGCCACTGCTGCCGGTGGGCATCGGCATCGTCACTTCGCTGGGCGCCGCCGCGCTGCACGACGTGGTCACCTGCCTGCGACGGCGCGCGCCCCATGTGCCGGTGGTGCTGGCCCCGGCCGCCGTGCAGGGCAACCAGGCCCCGGCTGAATTGATCGCCGCGCTGGAGGCCTTGTACCGCCAGGCCAGGGCCGGCCGCATCGACGTGATCCTGCTGGTGCGCGGCGGCGGCTCGATCGAAGACCTGTGGGCCTTCAACGACGAGCGGCTGGCGCGCACCATCGCGGCCAGTCCGGTGCCGCTGGTCAGCGGGGTCGGCCATGAAACCGATTTCACCATCGCCGACTTCTGCGCCGACGTGCGGGCGCCGACACCGACCGCCGCCGCCGAGCTGGCCGCCCAGCCGCTGGAAACCTGGCTCGCCACGATCACCTTGATGCACACGCGGCTGCGCGACGCCACCTTGCGCCGGCTGGACCGCGCCGGCCAGCGGATCGACCAGGCAGCCGCCCACCTTGGCCGGCCGTCCGGGCGGACGGCGCAGCAGCACGTGCGGA
>NZ_JAQGLS010000296.1 GCF_028292805.1 Ramlibacter sp.
CTGGAGCGCAACGCCGTGCAGCGCATCGTGCTGACGCGCCCGGCGGTGGAAGCGGGCGAGAAGCTGGGCTTTTTGCCCGGCGACCTGACGCAAAAGGTCGATCCTTACCTGCGACCGCTGTACGACGCGCTGTACGAGCTGATGGGCGTCGAGCGCGTGCTCAAGGCGTTCGAGCGCAACGCGCTGGAGGTGGCGCCGCTGGCCTTCATGCGCGGGCGCACCCTGAACAACGCCTTCGTGATCCTGGACGAGGCGCAGAACACCACGCCCGAACAAATGAAGATGTTCCTCACCCGCATCGGCTTCGGCAGCAAGTGCGTGGTGACCGGCGACGTCAGCCAGATCGACCTGCCCAAGGGCGCGCTGTCGGGCCTCATCGAAGCCGAGCGCATCCTCAAGCGGGTCAAGGGCATCGCCCATACGCGCTTCACCAGCGCCGACGTGGTGCGGCACCCGCTGGTAGCGCGCATCGTCGACGCCTACGACGCCGCCCGCGGCAAGCAGGCATGACGCCGGCGCTGGAGCTGGAGCTGCAGTTCGGCGATGCCGAGCATCGCCAGCTGCTGCCCCGCACCCGCGTGCGCAAGTGGATGGAGCTGGCGCTGCTGCGGCCGGCGCAGATCTCGGTGCGCATCGTCGGGGCGCAAGAGGGCCAGGCGCTGAACCGCCAATACCGCGGCAAGGACTACGCCACCAACGTGCTGACCTTCGAGTACGCGCGCGAGCCGGTGGTCAGCGCCGACCTGGTGCTGTGCGCGCCGGTGGTGGCGCGCGAGGCGCTGGAGCAGGGCAAGCCGCTGCAGGCGCACTACGCCCACTTGCTGGTGCACGGCACGCTGCATGCGCAAGGCTACGACCACGAGGCCGGGGAGCGCGAGGCGTTCGAGATGGAAGCGCTCGAGGTGTTGCTGATGGGCGCGCTGGGGTATCCCAACCCGTATTGATGCCGCCCCCCCGCGCAGGCGGGAATGACGAGGTTTCAGCGCACGGTGATCGGGACCGTCACCGGCCCGTCGTTCACCAGGTGCACCTGCATGTCGGCTGCGAACTCGCCGGTCTGCACCAGCGGATGCAGGCCTTTGGCCTGCGCCACGAAGTGGTCGTACAGGCGCCGCGCCTGGTCCGGCGCCGCGGCACCGGTGAAGCTGGGGCGGTTGCCGCCGCCGGTGTCCGCCGCCAGCGTGAACTGGCTCACCACCAGCAAGCCGCCGCCCACCTCCTGCACGCTGCGGTTCATCTTGCCGGCGTCGTCGCCGAAGATGCGCAGCTTCAGCAGCTTGGCGAGCATCCGGTCGGCCTGGCCTTGGGCGTCGTCACGTTCGGCGCACAGCAGCACCAGCAGCCCCTGGCCGATCTGGCCGATGGTCGCGCCCGCCACCACCACCCGCGCTTGGCGCACCCGTTGCACCACCGCCAGCATCAAAGCAGGTCCTCTTCATCGCCCGAATGGGGTTCCACGTCGCTGGGCAGCAACTGGATGGTGGCACGCAGGCCCGGCACTGCGCTCATCAGCGCCTGTTCCACCGAACCCCGCACCGCCGCCGCCCGGCCCAGGGTCCACGCGCCCGGCATGTGCATGTGCAGGTCGACGAAGCGGCGCGAGCCCGAGCGCCGGCTCGCCACGTGGTCGAAGCGGATGGTCGGATGGCTGAACTGCGCCAGCGTCTTTTCGACCTGGGCCAGCACCTCGGGCTCCAGCGCGCTGTCCATCAGGCCCTCGCTGGAACGCCACATCAGGCGCACGCCCTCGCGCATGATGTTGACCGCCACGCCGATGGCCACGGCCGGGTCGAGCCAGAGCCAGCCGGTGGTGGCGGCCAGACCCACGCCCACCACCACGCCGGCCGACGTCCAGACATCGGTGAGCAGGTGGCGGCCGTCGCCTTCCAGCGCCATCGAGCGGTGGCGGCGTGCCGACTGCAGCATGGCCCAGGCCAGAGCCCCGTTGGCGGCGGAGCTGACCACCGACAGCCCCAGGCCCCACCCCACCTGCACCAGCGGCTGCGGCTCCAGCAAGCGCTGGACGCCGGCCCAGACGATGCCGAACGCCGCCAGCAGGATCAGCAGGCCCTCGAAACCGGCCGAGAAGTACTCGGCTTTGTGGTGGCCGTACGGGTGGTCGTCGTCAGCCGGCCGGCTGGCGATCTTCACCATCAGCAACGCGAAGGCGGCGCTGGCCAGGTTGACGCCCGATTCCATGGCGTCTGACAGCAGGCCGACCGAGCCGGTGATCCACCAGGCCAGCGTCTTCAGGGCAATGGTGAGCACGGCCACGGCCACCGACCAGCGCAGCAGGAGTTCGGGGTTCAGGCGCTGGGCGGCGGCGGCCAGGGACATGACGTGATTGTCAGTGCGGCCGGCTCGGGTAGACCAGCAGCGAGGGCTCGACCCGCGCCAGGGCCAGAAAGTCGCGCTCGTTGTGGACCAGCAGGGCGCCGTGCTCCAGGGCCAGGGCCGCGATGAGGCAATCGTTGGGCTTGGGGATGGTCAAGCCCGCTGCGCGCGCGGCGCGATAGAGCTGCGCCGCCACTTCGTAGGTGGAGAGTTCACGGGGCTCCAGAATCAACGCGGACCACAGCACCTGCCGCATGCGCTCGTAGTCCGCCTGCACGCGGATCCCTTGCACGACTTCCTGGAACAGGATGCCGGCGGTTGCGATTTCTTCATGCTCGTCGCGCGCATCGACGAAGCGGGTTGCGTCGGTCGCGTTCCCCCTCTGCGCGTCGATCCAGACTGTCGAGTCGCGCAGGAGCATCACTTCTCGCGGCGGGGCGCACTGGCGGTTGCTGGGGGCGCCACTTTGTAGCCGGCAATACCCTGCTCCACCCGGTACTTGCCGGCTTCGGCCGGATCTTCCCTCGGGTCGTCGCCGGGCCAGTAGGTGTCTCGCGTGGCGGCCCCGAACACGTCCCGCAGCCGGGGCCGCCTGGAGCGCGCCACCATCTCCCTGAGCGCGCGGTCGACGGCCTCGCGTTTCGAACGCGCCCGCCACCTTCATCGCCTGCGCGACGAGCTCCTCGTCGATGTCGATGTCGATGTGGGTGAGCATGCGGTCGATTGTACAAAGCCTGTACAAAACCGCAGCCAGCTCACCCCAGCGTCACCCGGGCGAATTTCCGCTTGCCGACCTGCACCACGTAGGTGCCGGCGCCCAGCTTGAGCCCCTTGTCGCTGATCACGCTGGAATCGACCCGCACGCCGCCGCCTTCGATCAGCCGGCTGGCTTCGCTGGCGGACGACGCCAGGTTGGCCTGCTTGAGCAGCTGGGCGATGCCCAGCGGCGCGCCGGTGAGCGTGACTGCGGGAATGTCGTCGGGCACCCCGCCTTTGCTGCGGTTGACGAAGTCCTGTTCCGCCGACTCGGCCGCGGCCGCATCATGAAAGCGCGCGGTGATCTCCTTGGCCAGCAGCACCTTGGCGTCGCGCGGGTTGCGCCCGCCCGCCACTTCCTGCCTGAGCGCGGCGATGTCGGACTCCGCCCGGAAACTGAGCAAGCTGAACCAGCGCCACATCAGCACGTCGGAGATCGACATCACCTTGGCGAACATGGTGTTGGGCGCTTCGGTCACCCCGATGTAGTTGTTCTTGCTCTTGGACATCTTCTCGACGCCGTCCAGGCCTTCGAGCAGCGGCATGGTCAGGATGCATTGCGGCTCCTGGCCGTATTCCGCCTGCAGGTGCCGGCCCATCAGCAGGTTGAACTTCTGGTCGGTTCCGCCCAGTTCCAGGTCGCTTTTCAGCGCCACCGAGTCGTAGCCCTGCATCAGCGGGTAGAGAAATTCGTGGACGGAGATCGAGGTGCCGGCCGCGAAGCGGTCATGGAAGTCGTTGCGCTCCATCATCCGCGCCACCGTGTACTTGCCGGCCAGCTCGATGATTCCGCGGGCGCCCAGCGGGTCGCTCCACTCGCTGTTGTAGCGCAGCTCGGTGCGGGCCGGATCCAGGATCTTGTCGGCCTGGGCCCGGTAGGTCATCGCGTTGGCCTTGATCTGCTCCGCCGTCAGCGGCGGGCGGGTGGTGTTGCGCCCCGAAGGGTCGCCGATCATGGTGGTGAAATCGCCGATCAGGAAGATCACCGTGTGGCCCAGGTCCTGCAGCTGGCGCAGCTTGTTGAGCACCACCGTGTGGCCGAGGTGGATGTCGGGCGCGGTCGGGTCCAGCCCCAACTTGATCCGCAGCGGCACCCCGGTGGCTTCGGAACGGACCAGCTTGCGTGACCACTCGTCTTGCGGGATCAGCTCTTCCGCACCGCGCAAGCTGACCGCCAGCGCC
>NZ_JAQGLS010000303.1 GCF_028292805.1 Ramlibacter sp.
GAATAGCCGCTTTCCGTGCCCGCCAGCCAGGCGATGATCGACGCGATTTCTTCCGGTTGGCCGAGGCGCTTGACCGGAATGGTGCTCACGATCTTGTCGAGCACGTCCGGGCGGATCGCCTTGACCATGTCGGTGCCGATGTAGCCCGGGCTCACGGTGTTGACCGTCACGCCCTTGTTGGCCAACTCCTGCGCCAGCGCCATCGTGAAGCCGTGCATACCGGCCTTGGCGGCCGAATAGTTGGTCTGGCCCGCCTGGCCCTTCTCGCCGTTCACGCTCGAGATGTTGATGATGCGGCCCCAGCCCCGCTCGACCATGTCGCCCACCACCTGCTTGGTGACGTTGAACATCGAGTTGAGGTTGGTCTCGATCACCGCGTCCCAGTCTTCCCGCGTCATCTTCAGGAACATGCGGTCGCGCGTGATGCCGGCGTTGTTGACCAGCACGTCGATGCTGCCGTGCTGCGCCTTGGCCTTGCTAAAGGCCGCCACCGTGGAGTCCCAGTCGCCGACGTTGCCCACCGATGCGTGGAACTCGTAGTTCTGGGACTTCTGCTCGCCCAGCCACTTGTCGAAATCGCGCGTCGGACCGCAGCCGGCGATGACCGTGAACCCCTCCTTGTGCAGGCGCTGGCAGATGGCGGTGCCGATGCCGCCCATGCCGCCGGTCACGTAGGCTACTTTTTTCTGGGCCATGTTGATTCCCCTTGTCTCGTTGCGTTGCCGTGATTCTGCGCGCTCAAACGCGTTCGACGGCGAGGGAAACTCCCATGCCACCACCGATACAAAGCGCGGCCACGCCCTTCTTGGCTTCGCGGCGCTGCATCTCGTGCAGCAACGTCACCAGGATGCGCGCGCCCGATGCACCGATCGGGTGCCCGATGGCGATGGCGCCGCCGTTGACGTTGACCTTGGCCGGGTCGATGTCCAGCGCCTTGTTGACGGCGCAGGCCTGGGCGGCGAAGGCTTCGTTCAGCTCGAACAGGTCGACGTCCGATGCCTTCCAGCCGGCGCGCTGCAGCGCCTTTTTCGTGGCCGACACCGGGCCCATGCCCATGGTTTTGGGGTCCAGGCCGGTCGTGCCGAAGGCCCGGATGGTCGCCAGCGGCTTCAGACCGAGTTCCTTGGCTTTCTTCGCGCTCATCACCACCACGGCGGCGGCGCCGTCGTTCAGGCCGGAGGCATTGCCGGCGGTGACGGAGCCGGCCTTGTCAAAGGCCGGACGCAGGCCGGCCAGTGCTTCGGCATTGGTTTTCCTGTTGAGGAACTCGTCGGCGTCGAAGCTGAGCGGGTCGCCCTTCTTCTGCGGAATGGAGACGGCCACGATCTCGTCCTTGAACCTGCCGGCTTCCTGCGCGGCGGCGGCCTTTTGCTGACTGCCCAGCGCCAGCGCGTCCTGCGCGGCACGATCGATGTTGTGCTCCTTGGCCACGTTCTCTGCCGTCACGCCCATGTGGTACTGGTTGTAGACGTCCCACAGGCCGTCCACGATCATGGTGTCCTGCATCTTCCAGTCGCCCATGCGCTGGCCGTCGCGCGAACCCATCAGGACGTGCGGCGCGGCGCTCATGTTCTCCTGGCCGCCGGCCACCACGATCTCGGCGTCGCCCCAGGCGATGGCCTGCGCCGCCAGCATCACGGCCTTCAGGCCGGAGCCGCACACCGCATTGATGGTCAGGCCCGGCACTTCCTTGGGCAGGCCGGCTTTGAGCAGCGCCTGGCGCGCCGGGTTCTGGCCGGAGCCGGCGGCCAGTACCTGGCCCATGATCACTTCGCTGACCTGCGACGGATCGATCTTGGCGCGCGCCAGCGCTTCCTTGATCACGATGGCCCCGAGCTCGGTGGCGGGGATCTTGGCGAGCGAGCCGCCGAACTTGCCGACGGCGGTGCGGGCCGCCGAAACGATGACGATGTCTTCCATGCTGGTGCTCCTGCTCTGCTGGTTGCTGGTTGCTGGGTCCCCGCCTGCGCGGGGACGAAATCCTTGGCGCCGCGGCGCGGCCCCTTCAGGCTTTTGCTTTCACGTACCGTCCCGGCGCGGGCTCGATCGCCTTGTACTTCGTGCCCTTGCCGTAGCTCTTGGGCGCAGCCACCTGCTTGCCCGCGTGGCCCTTCAGCCAGGTCGCCCAGTCGGGCCACCAGCTGCCGGGATGTTCCTTGGAGCCCGCCTGCCATTCCTCCTGGGTGGGGGGCAGCTTGTCGTTGGTCCAGTACGACCGCTTGTTCTTGCCCGGCGGGTTGATCACCCCGGCGATGTGGCCGGAGGCGCCCATCACGAAGCGTTTTTTGCCTGGCAGGTGCCTGATCGACGCATAGGCGCCGGCGACGGGCACGATGTGGTCTTCGCGCGAGCCGTAGATGTAGACCGGAATGTCGACCTTGGTCAGGTCGATCTTTTGGCCCAGCACCGTGGCCTTTCCCGGCTTGACCAGGTTGTTTTCCAGGTAGGTGTTGCGCAGGTACCAGGCGTACATCGGCCCCGGCAGGTTGGTCGAGTCGCTGTTCCAGTACAGCAGGTCGAACGGCGGCGGCGTCTCGCCTTTGAGGTAGTTGCCCACCACGTAATTCCACACCAGGTCGTTCGGCCGCAGGAAGCTGAAGGTGGAGGCCAGCTCCTTGCCCTTGAGCATGCCGCGCTTGCCGATCTGCGATTCGCGGTACTGCACGAAGGCGTCGTCGATGAACAGGTCGAGCACGCCGGTGTCGCTGAAATCGAGAAAGGTGGTCAGCAGCGTGGCCGACGCCACCGGCTTCTGGCCACGGGCAGCCGCCACGGCCAGGGCCGTGCCCAGGATGGTGCCGCCGACGCAAAAGCCCAGCGCGTTGATCTGCTTGGCCCCGCCGATTTCCTGCACCACCGAGATCGCCTTGAGCGCGCCGTCACCGATGTAGTCGTCCCAGGTCTTTTCCTCCATGGAGGTGTCCGGGTTGCGCCAGCTGACCACGAAGGTGCGGTGGCCTTGCTCGACCAGGTAGCGGATCAGCGAGTTGTCCGGCTGCAGGTCGAGGATGTAGAACTTGTTGATGCAAGGCGGCACCACCAGGAACGGCCGCTCGTGCACCTGTTTGGTCAGCGGCTTGTACTCGATCAGCTGGAACAGCTCGTTTTCGAACACCACCGCGCCTTCGGAGGTGCCGACGTTGCGGCCGACCTCGAAGGCGCTCTCGTCGGTCATCGAAACATGGCCTTGCTGCAGGTCGGCCAGCAGGTTCTGCAGGCCGCGCGCGATGCTCTCGCCCTTGGTTTCCACCGCCTTTTGCTGCGCCTCGGCATTCAGTGCCAGAAAGTTGCTCGGCGCCGATGCCGCCATGAACTGCTCCACCGCGAAGCGCAGCCGGGCGCGCACCTTCTCGTCGGCCTCGACCGCGTCGGCCAGCCCGAGCAGCGTGCGCGCGTTGAGCAGGTAGACGGCCGCGGAAAAGGCGGCGACCGGGTTGCGGGCCCAGGCTTCGCCGGCAAACCGCTTGTCGGCCTTGGCCGGCTGCAGGCCATGGTTCCACAGCTCGGCGGCTTCGCGCATGTAGGCCTGCTGCAAGGCCTGCATCTTGTCGCCGGAAAAGCGCATCGACGGCACGGCGGCGGCGCCGGCACCGCCGGCAGGCTGCATGGACTGCAGCAATTGCGTCCATTGCTGGCCCAGGTCCTGGGCGTGGGAGGCCCGGTTGCCATCAGAATTCATGCATGTCTCCAGATTCTTTTTCGCTGACCGGCCGCAGTATCCCACCAACATTGCTGCACTGCAACATCAACCTGGAGGACCGCCCTTGCTAGTCGTCGCCATCGGCTGGCTCTACGTTGCGCTGATGATGGCGGTGGCGGAAGCCGACCACAGCAACGGCTCCATCCTCGGCGCCATCATCACCTTTGTACTCTATGGCGTGGGTCCCGTGGCGCTGTTGATGTACCTCATGGCGACACCGGCGCGGCGCAAGGCGCGCAAGCAGCGCGAGACGGCAGAACTGGAAGCCGCCCGGGCGGCCTCAGTCGAGCCAGACGGCGGCGGCGAGCCGGCCGCTGACGCGGTCCCGGCGGTGCGAAAAGAACCGTGATGCCGCGCCGACGGTGCACCAATCGGGCGAGCCGTCGTTGCCGTGGATGGCGGTGATGCCCAGCGACTGCAGGCGGCGCCGGGCCAGTGCCGGCAGGTTGGCCAGGAACTTGCCCGCGCCGTGCGGGCGAAAGCATTCGGCAGCGGCGGGATCGCGCGCCAGGAAGGCGTCGCGCACTTCGGGGCCCACCTCGAAGGACTGGGGACCGATGCAAGGACCCAGCCAGGCGAACATGCCTTGCGCGGCTTGCCAGCGGTCGCTGCCCAGCTGCGGCAGCAGCGCGCCCCACAGCGCTTCCAGCACGCCGGAGCCAGCGCTGCCGGCCAGTCCGCGCCA
>NZ_JAQGLS010000314.1 GCF_028292805.1 Ramlibacter sp.
GAGCGTCACATGCTGGTCGACCTGATCCCCGCAGCGAAATTCGGGCACTCGCCCAACCGGTGCCTGGGCCTCTACGCGCTGGACGAGGCGACCGACGAAGTCATCACCTTCCGCGCGCCGCACACGATCATGGCGACCGGCGGCGCGGGCAAGGTCTACCTGTACACGACCAACCCGGACACGGCCACCGGCGACGGCATCGCCGCCGCCTGGCGCGCGGGCTGCCGGGCGACCAACATGGAGTTCATCCAGTTCCACCCGACCTGCCTGTACCACCCGCACGTCAAGAACTTCCTGATTTCGGAAGCGGTGCGCGGCGAAGGCGGCCGGCTGCTGCTGCCGGACGGCACCCGCTTCATGCCCAACCACGACCCGCGGCTGGAACTGGCGCCGCGCGACGTGGTGGCACGCGCCATCGACTTCGAGATGAAAAAGCATGGCCTGGACTGCGTCCACCTGGACATCTCGCACCAGCCGCCACAGTTCGTGCGGGCGCACTTCCCCAACATCCATGCGCGCTGCCTGCAACTGGGCATCGACATCACGCGCGAACCGATCCCGGTGGTGCCGGCGGCCCACTACACCTGTGGCGGCGTGCACACCGACCTGGCCGGCCGCACCGACCTGCCCGGCCTGCAGGCGATCGGCGAGACCGCCTGCACCGGGCTGCACGGCGCCAACCGGCTGGCCAGCAACTCGCTGGTGGAATGCATGGTGTTCGCGCGCGCGGCCGCCGCCGACATCCTGGCCGCGCCGCAGCCGGCGCCGCCGGCCGTGCCGCCCTGGGACGCCAGCCGGGTGACCGATGCCGACGAGACGGTCGTCATCTCGCACAACTGGGACGAGCTGCGCCGCTTCATGTGGGACTACGTGGGGATCGTGCGAACCAACAAGCGGCTGGACCGCGCCGCCCACCGCATCGAGTTGCTGCAGGGGGAGATCGCGGAGTTCTACGGCGCCTTCCACGTCAGCCGCGACCTGCTGGAGCTGCGCAACCTGGTCACGGTGGCGGACTTGATCGTGAAGTCGGCGCGGGCCCGCCACGAAAGCCGCGGCCTGCACTTCAGCCGCGACTACCCGCAGCTGGCGCCGGTGGCGCTGCCGACGACGCTGGTGCCGGGCTGAGACCCGGCGAGCGACCTCTGGCCCACCCGGCGCGCGTCCGGACTGGGCGCGCCCGGCGCTCGCGGCCCCGTCCTACCGCGCCAACGGGCGCCAGGCCCGAGACTGCCGCCCGTGGAATCCGTCCACCCGACCCCCTCGCACCGCGACCACGCATGGCAATGGCTCGGCCTGGCCGCCTGGCTGGCCGTGACCGTCGCCGCCGCGGCGCTCGGGGCCATGGCATCGGTGAACGCGGGCGAGTTCTACCAGCAGCTGGCGCTCAACGCGCTGTGGTCCTGGCTGTGACCAGCTGGGTTCAGCTGGGTTCAGCTGCCACAGAGTCAGCCAGCGGCCAGCGGCCGGCTGCCGGAGAAGGTGGCCGGCTCGCAGCCAGCCTCAGGTTCCGGCCCCGCCCGGGAACAACTGATGCACCAGTTCCTGGATCTTCTTGTCGCCCGCGATGAACTTGTTCAGGTTGGCACCTCCGCTCATCGCGTCGTACTTCGCCTCGCCGACCTTCTGCCCCGCGCGGTAGACATTGATCTCGGCGTAGGCCATGTACAGGGCCATGTCCCAGCGCCAATTGGCGGTGTAGGTGGAAGTGACCGGACAGTCGGTGGTGGCGGCGCCGGCGGGGAGCTGGCGCACTGTGTAGCCTTTGGATCCCAGCGCCTGGCGGTAGGCATTCAGGAACCCGGCACGCACGGCCGGGTTCTCGATCACGCAGATCTGGCGCTCGCTCAGTCCTTCGACCGCCCGCACGTTCTGGTGAATGGCGCAGCCGCTCAGCAGCAGGGTGCCGCCCAGTCCGGCCAGTGCCAGCATCCGCTGGATCTTCATTCGCTCTCTCCCTTGTTGTCGTGCAGGCATTCTTTCAGCTCTGCCGTGGCAAGGGAAGTGGGTATTACCCCATGGCTGGGGCCGCGCGAAGAATAGCGCTGGCCGTGCCAGCGGCTAAGCCGCGCCGATGTTCGGCACCAGCGCCCCGGCGGGTTGGCCCGACTTGATCGCCGCGGTGAAGGCCAGCATGCGGTCGATCGGCAGCTTGGCCCGCTCGGCCAGCGCCGCATCGATCAACACCTCGTTGGCGCCGGTCTCCAGCACGTGGGCCAGCCCGGCCAGGCCGTTCATCGCCATCCACGGGCACTGCGCGCAGCTCTTGCAGGTGGCGCTGTTGCCGGCGGTCGGCGCCTCGATGAACACCTTGCCGGGGTTCAGCGTGCGCAGCTTGTGCATCATGCCGCTGTCGGTGGCCACGATGAAGGTGCGGGCGTCCATCTCGCGCGCCGCCTTCAGGATGGCGGAGGTGGAGCCGACCGCGTCGGCCAGCGCCACCACGTCCGGCGGCGCCTCCGGATGCACCAGCACCTTGGCCGCCGGATGCTCTTTCTTCAGCGCTTCCAGCTCGAAGGCCCTGAACTCGTCGTGCACGATGCACGCGCCGTTCCAGAACACCATGTCGGCACCGGTCTCGCGCTGGATGTAGCTGCCCAGGTGCTTGTCGGGCGCCCACAGGATCTTGTGGCCCTTGGCCTTGAGCGCACCCACGATGTCGAGCGCGCAGCTGGAAGTGACCAGCCAGTCCGAGCGCGCCTTCACCGCGGCGCTGGTGTTGGCGTACACCACCACCGTGCGGTCCGGGTGCTGGTTGCAGAACGTGTCGAACTCGTCGGCCGGGCAGCCCAGGTCGAGGGAGCAGGTGGCATCCAGGTCCGGCATCAGCACGCGCTTTTCCGGGGACAGGATCTTGGCCGTCTCGCCCATGAACTTGACGCCGGAGACGACCAGCGTCTGCGCCGGGTGGTCGCGGCCGAAGCGCGCCATCTCCAGCGAATCGCTGACGATGCCGCCGGTCTCCTCGGCCAGGTCCTGCAGGTCCGGGTGCACGTAGTAGTGCGACACCATCACCGCGTTGCGCTCCTTGAGCAGGCCGCGGATGCGGTCCTTGAGCTCCTGGCGCTCGTGCGCGGTCGGCTCCACCGGCACGCGGGCCCAGGCGAAGCGGGTGTCGCAGGTGCTCCCCGGCAGCGGGTGCTCGTATTCGACTTGCTTGATCGGGATCACGGCGCTCATTGTCGTCTTCAGATGTCTCGCAGGCGCATGGAGAAGTCGGTGGCCTTCACGTCCTTGGTCAGGCCCCCGATGGAAATGCGGTCCACCCCGGTGTCGGCCAGCGCGCGAACGCGGTCCAGCGTGACGCCGCCCGAAATCTCCAGGATCGCGCAGCCGGCGTTGATGCGCACGGCCTCGCGCAGGGTGGGCAAGTCCATATTGTCGAGCAACACCATCTTCGCACCGGCGCCCAGGGCTTCCTCCAGCTGGGCCAGTGTCTCCACCTCGATCTCGATGAAGACGGCGCTGGCGGCAGCGCGCTGCGCCGCCAGCAGCACGGGCGTGACGCCGCCGGCGGCGGCGATGTGGTTTTCCTTGATCAGCACGGCGTCGTACAGCCCGATGCGGTGGTTGGTGCCGCCGCCGGCCTTGACCGCGTACTTCTGCGCCAGCCGCAGTCCTGGCAGGGTCTTGCGGGTATCGACGATCTGTGCGCGGGTGCCGCGCACGGCGTCCACGTAGGTCGCGGTGGCGGTGGCGACGGCGCTGAGCAGCTGCAGAAAGTTCAGCATGGTGCGCTCGGCCGTCAGCAGCGAGCGGGCCGCGCCCTCGATCTCGAGGACCACCTGGTCAGCGCTGCAGCGCTGGCCGTCGGCCACCAGCCACTTCACCTGCAGCGACGGATCGACCTGGCGCAGCGTCGCTTCGGCCCAGGGCGCGCCGCAGATGACGGCGCTCTCGCGCGCCAGCACGCGTGCGCGGGCGCGGCGGGCCGGATCGACCAGGCCGGCCGTCAGGTCGCCGCCGCCCACGTCTTCAGCCAGCGCGCGCGCAGCGTCGCCGTCGGCCAGCGCGGCCACTGCCGCTGGGGAGAAGTCGAACAGAACAGTCATGTGGCAAGCATAGCTGCAAGCCGGAGCCCGCGTTCGCAGCCGGTGCAAGCGAAAGTCAAAGAGCGGGCCATCCCGGAACCAAGCCGCATCGACCTGGAGCAACCGGTCAGGCAGACCCAGCTGGTGCTGGACTGACAGCTGCAGTGGCACAGCGCCGACGCCACCGAAATGGGCAGCGTCGACAATGGCGCCATGAACACCATCTATGCCCAGACGGAACCCAGCCGCGCGGACGTGGACGCGCTGGCGGGCGCGACGGTCATCGAATTTGGCACCCCCTGGTGCGGGTGGTGCCGCGCCGCCCAGCCGCTGATCGCCGGGGCGCTGTCGGGCCACCCGCAAGTGCGGCACCTGAAGATCGAGGACGGCCCGGGCCAGCCACTGGGGCGCAGCTTTCGTGTCAAGCTGTGGCCGACGCTGGTCTTCATGAAAGACGGCCAGGAGATCGGCCGCGTCACGCGCCCGGCCAACCTTGACCAGCTGCGCGAGCCGCTGGAACGGATCGACCCGCGCGGCTAAAGGTCCACCCGCTCAATCCGCCGCCCCTTCGCACGGTGTGCAAGCGCTGCTGGCGCACTCTGCAACGTGGAGCTTCGCGGCCGGGGCGGTCGCGCAAAGCCGCACACCTCACGCCCGGTCTGGATGCAGTTCGCAGCCAAGCAATGCGGCAGGCGCAATGGGGCCAACCTTGTGCGCGAACATCGCTAGGAACTTTCCGCCGCCGGCTCCCTGCCCATCAGCTCGGCAACCGCCTGCGCGGGCTCGAGCCGGCCATCGAGCAGGTCGACCACTGCGGCGGTGATCGGCATGTCGACCCCGAGCCGACGGGCCCGCTGGAGCACCGTGCGCGCCGAGTAGACGCCTTCGGCGACGTGCCCGAGCGACTGCACCGCCTGCTGCAGGCTCAGGCCCTCGGCCAGCAACAGGCCGACGCGCCGGTTGCGGCTCAGGTCGCCGGTGCACGTGAGCACCAGGTCGCCCAGCCCGGACAGGCCCATGAAGGTGTCGGCCCGGGCCCCGAGCGCCACGCCCAGTCGCGTCATCTCCGCCAAGCCGCGCGTGACCAGCGCGGCCCGCGCGTTCAGGCCCAGCGCCAGGCCGTCGCACAAGCCGGTGGCGATCGCCAGCACGTTCTTGACGGCGCCGCCGATTTCCACGCCAGCCAGATCGTCATTGGCGTAGACCCGGATGGCGGGCCCGTGGAAGGCGGCCACCAGGGCATCGCGCACCAGTGGCGACTCGCTGGCGGCCACCAGCGCGGTGGGTTGGCCGCGTGCCACTTCCTGCGCGAAGCTCGGCCCACTGAGGGCACCGGCCGCCAGCGCGGGCGCGACCTCGGCCCGCACCTCGTGTCCGAGCAGGCCATGGTGGCCCTGCGACACGGGCGCCTCGAAGCCCTTGCACAGCCAGGCCACGGGCCGGCTGCAATCGCGCAGCAGCAGCAGCATCTCGCGCAGGCCCGCCATCGGCGTGGCGACGATCACCAGGTCGTGGCGCGCCGCCAGCTGCGCCAGCGCGGGCGCCGGCAGCGCCGACAGCGCAACGGCGTCACAGAACGGGAAGCCGCGAAGGTATTGCGTATTTTCGCGCGTGGCCGCCATGGCCGCGGCCTGGCTGGCGTCGCGCGCCCACAGCGTCACGCGGTGGCGCGCGCCCGCGCTGATGGCCAGCGCGCTGCCCCAGGCGCCGGCCCCGAGCACGAGGATGTCCATGGCGGGCTGCGCCGGCCGCGGTCAGACTGACGTGACGATGCGGGCGGGTTCGCCGTCCGGCTGGCCGGCCTGCTGCTGCTGCTGCTGCTGCTCGTACATGGCCTGGAAGTTGATCTCGGCCAGGTGCACCGGCGGGAAGCCGGCGCGAGTGACGAGGTCGGACACGTTGGCGCGCAGGTAGGGGTAGACGATCTGCGGGCAGGCGATGCCCATGATCGCCTGCAGCTGGTCTTGCGGTACGTTGCGGATCTCGAAGATGCCGGCCTGCTTGACTTCGACCAGGAAGACCGTCTTGTCCTTGATCTTGGTGGTGACGGTGGCCGAGACGGCCACTTCGTACATGCCGTCGGCGGCCTGCTGCGCCTCCACGCCCAGCTGGATGTCGACGCTGGGCTGCTCCTGCTCCAGCAGGATGGCCGGGGAATTGGGCTGCTCGAGCGACGCTTCCTTCATGTAGACGCGCTGGATCTGGAACACGGGTTCGTTGTTGTCGGCCATGGCTTGTGCCCTTAAGTGCGAATGAAAAGGCCCACCGGACTGCTGGCGGCGGGCGCTGCTGCGGCGCAGGCGGGGATTATCTCAGGCCGGCCCCGCCCGCTCAGGACGGCGTGCCGTTGAGCAGCGGCATCAGGCCGCCCCGCCCGTCCAGCGCCACCAGGTCGTCATGGCCGCCCACATGCGTGTCCCCGATGAAGATCTGCGGCACCGTGCGGCGGCCGGTGATCTCCATCATCTTCATGCGCTCGTCGGGCAGCATGTCGATGCGGACTTCTTCGATGGCTTCGACGCCCTTGGACTTGAGGATCTGCTTGGCGCGGATGCAATAAGGGCAAACGGCCGTGGTGTACATCTTGACGGATTGCATAACTTCCCAGTTGGGGGTGTTCAGGCTTTTTCCAACGGCAGGTTAGCCTCTTTCCAGCCTTTGAGCCCGCCGCTGAGTGCGACGGCCCTGGCGTAGCCCAGGCTTTTGGCGACGGCCAGCGAGCGCTGCGCCCGCGCGCCACTGGCGCACACCAGGATCACCGGAAGCGCCTTGTTCTTGACCAGTTCGGGCAACCGCTGCTGCAGCTGGTTCACCGGGATGTTCCTGGAGCCACCGATGTGTTGCACGGCGAATTCCTCCGCCTCGCTCACGTCGATGACGACGCCCTTTTCCCGGTTGATCAGCTGCACCGCCCCATTGGCGGATACCCCACCGGCGCGCACGCCACGGCCAAGGGCCGGCCACATCAGCATGCCGGCGGAAACGACGGCCACCAGGATCAGGGCCCAGTTGTCCAGTAGAAACTTCATTCAAACCTTTCTTCGGCACCGGGTCCGCCCGGTGCAGCCCCCGATTCTAGAATGCCGGGTTGACCTCCACTCCTTTGGCCGCCATTCCCATGCACAAGCTCGTCCTGATCCGCCACGGCGAATCCACCTGGAACCTGGAAAACCGCTTCACCGGCTGGACCGACGTGGACCTGACCGCGACCGGCATCGCCCAGGCAAAAACCTCCGGCCAGCTGCTCTTGGCGCAAGGCCTCGACTTCGACCTTTGCTACACCAGCGTGCTCAAGCGGGCGACCCGCACGCTGTGGCACTGCCTCGACGAGATGGACCGCACCTGGCTGCCGGTGGCGCACTCGTGGCGCCTGAACGAGCGCCACTACGGCGCGCTGCAGGGGCTCAACAAGGCGGAAACCGCGCGCAAGTTCGGCGACGCCCAGGTGCTGGTCTGGCGCCGCAGCTACGACACGCCGCCGCCGCCGCTGCCAGCCGACGATCCGCGCAGCGAACGAACCGACATCCGCTACGCCGGGCTGGCGGACGGGCAGGTGCCCTTGACGGAGTGCCTCAAGGACACCGTGCAAAGAGTTCTGCCGTTCTGGAACGAATCAATCGCACCCGCGATCAGAGCAGGCAAGCGAGTGCTGGTCGTGGCCCACGGCAACTCGATCCGGGCGCTGGTGAAGTACCTCGACCAGGTCTCGGACCAGGACATCGTGGGGCTGAACATTCCCAACGGCGTCCCGCTGGTGTACGAGCTGGACGCGCAGCTGAAACCGCTGCGTCACCACTACCTGGGTGACGCCGAGGCAGCCGCCAAGGCGGCCGCGGCGATGGTGGCCCAAGGCAGCAGCGCGCCCTGATGGTGCGGCGGGCGCAAACAGGCTTGTAGGACGGTTCCTGCGTAAATACGCGTTTTTTTCACACGCGCCGGTGTTCCGAAAGGAACCGCCCGATTGCCGGATGGATCGGACAACTTTCGCAGGTGTATATTGAAGTCGAGAGGACTTGCTGAGCCCATGAGCCACAAACTGAAGATTGCCGGCTGGATTTCCGTTGGTGCCCTCGCCGGCGCACTGACCACGGTGTCCTTGCAGACCGTCGCGCGCGGCTCGCTGGCCCCGTTGCCGCTGGAGGAGCTCCAGCAACTGGCAGCCGTCTTCAGCATGGTCAAGACCGACTATGTGGAACCGGTGGACGAAAAGAAGCTGATTTCCGATGCCATCTCCGGCATGGTGGCCAGCCTCGATCCCCACTCCCAGTATTTCGACAAGAAGTCCTTCAAGGAATTCCGCGAGGGAACGTCCGGCCGCTTCGTCGGCGTCGGCATCGAGATCTCGCAGGAGGACGGCCTGGTCAAGGTGGTCTCGCCGATCGAGGGCTCGCCCGCCTTTCGCGCCGGCCTGAAGTCCGGCGACATGATCACCAAGATCGACGAGACGGCCGTCAAGGGCCTGACGCTGTCGGAAGCTGTCAAGCGCATGCGCGGCGAGCCGAACACCAAGGTCAGCCTGACGATCTACCGCAAGGACGAGAACCGCAGCTTTCCGGTGACCATCACCCGCGAGGAGATCAAGACCGTCTCCGTCAAGGGCAAGGTCATCGAGCCGGGCTACGGCTGGATCCGCCTGTCGCAGTTCCAGGAACGCACTGTGGACGACTTCGTGCGCAAGGTGGAGGAGCTGTACAAGGCCGAGCCGAACATGAAAGGCATGGTGCTGGACCTGCGCAACGACCCGGGCGGCCTGCTCGATGCGGCGGTCGCGATCTCCGCGGCCTTCCTGCCCGAGAACGTGACGGTTGTGTCCACCAACGGCCAGCTGCCGGAATCCAAGTTCGCTTACAAGGCCTCGCCCGAGTTCTACCAACGCCGCGCCGGCGCCGATCCGCTACGCAAGCTGCCGCCGCAGCTCAAGAACGTGCCGCTGGTGGTGCTGGTCAACGAAGGCTCGGCCTCGGCCAGCGAAATCGTCGCCGGCGCGCTGCAGGACCACAAGCGCGCCATCATCCTGGGCAGCCAGACCTTCGGCAAGGGCTCGGTGCAGACGGTGCGCCCGCTCGGCCCGGACACCGGGCTGAAGCTGACCACCGCGCGTTATTACACGCCCAGCGGCAAGTCGATCCAGGCCAAGGGCATCGTGCCGGACGTGATGGTGGACGAGACCGAAGAGGGCAACGTGTTCTCCGTGCTGCGCACCCGCGAAGCCGACCTCGACAAGCATCTGAACAGCGGTTCGGGCGCGATCGAAGCCAAGGATCCGGGGCGCGAGAAGGCGCGCGAGGACGCCCGCAAGCGGGCCGAGGACGAAGCCAGGAAAACCCCGGCCGAGCGCAAGACGGCGCCCGAGTTCGGCAGCGACAAGGACTTCCAGCTGGTCCAGGCGCTGAACCAGCTCAAGGGCCGGCCGGTGCTGATCTCCAAGACCCAGGTCGTGGAGAACAAGGAAGAGAAAAAGGAAAACTGATCCTTTCTCTCGATGAAAAGCGGCCCCCCGGGGCCGCTTTTCACTGGACCACCGCAATGACATGCAGGGCGGTCGTCCACCGATAGCGGCTGCTGCAAAAACTCGCCTGCGACTTTTTGCAGTGAGAATCCAGGGATGACCGACGACCAGCTCCTGCGCTACTCGCGCCACATCCTGCTGGACGAAGTGGGCGTGGAGGGCCAGCAGCGCCTGCTGGATGCCCATGTCCTGGTGATCGGGGCCGGCGGCCTGGGCTCGCCCGCGGTGCTGTACCTCGCCACGGCGGGCGTCGGCCGCATCACCCTGGTGGATGACGACGCCGTCGACCTGACCAACCTGCAGCGCCAGATCGCCCACACCACCGAGCGCATCGGCCAGCCCAAGGCCGCGTCGGCGCTGCAGGCGGTGCGCGCCATCAATCCCGAGGTGCTGGTGCGCCCGCTGGTGCTGCGCGCCGATGCCCGGGCGCTGGACGAGCTGGTGCCGTCGGCCGATGTCGTGCTCGATTGCAGCGACAACTTTGCCACCCGTCAGCTGATCAACCGCACCTGCTTTGCCCATGGCAAGCCGCTGGTGGCGGGCGCGGCGATCCGCTTTGACGGCCAGGTGAGCGTGTACGACCCGCGGGGGGCCGACTGTCCTTGCTATGCCTGCGTGTTTCCGCCGCAGGCGGACGTGGAGGAGGTGCAGTGCGCCACCATGGGCGTGTTCGCGCCGCTGGTGGGCATCATCGGCACGATGCAGGCGGCGGAGGCCCTGCGTCTGCTGCTGGGGGTGGGCAGCTCGCTGGCCGGACGGCTGCAGCTGCTGGACGCGAGAACGATGCAATGGACCCAGATGCGGGTCCGTCGGGATCCTGCCTGCCCGGTCTGCGCCGGCAGGCCGGGCGTCAGCGGGCCGAGTGCTCCAGGCCGAAGCTGACCAGCACCAGGTCGTAGCTGGGAGCGGCGCCGACCATCTGCACTTCCGCATGGGCGGGGGCACCAAGTGCGACCAGGCCGGCCGCCAGCAGGGTGCCGAAAAAGATCATCGAGGTTTGCAGGAACAGCTTCATGGGATTGCCCTTGACGGTGCGGGAACCCGCGCCATGAGACCAATATCGCAAAGTTGCATCTATTTGTCCGTCGGCTTACGGCCGGGCTGCGTGTCAGCACCCACCTACATTGGGCGGCAGGTAGGACAGATCCCACAGCCGCACCGGAAACCGCTGGCACAATGCCGCCAGCCCGGGCTGCGGGGAACGTCCCGCGCACGACGCGCCGACAGCAGGCCAAGTGGAATTGCGAACCTACATCGTCGAAGACAACGCCACCATTCGAGACAACCTGATCGGGACCCTCGAGGAGCTCGCGTCTGTGGTTTCCCTGGGGTGGGCGGAAACCGAGGACCAGGCGCGGGCCTGGTTCGGGGCGCGCAGCGGCGACTGGGATCTGGCGATCGTCGACCTTTTCCTCAAGCAAGGGAGCGGCCTGGGCGTGCTGGAAGCCTGCCGCAACCGCGGACGCCACCAGCGGGTGGTGGTCTTGAGCAACTACGCCACCGCGGACATGCGCGAGCGTTGCAACCAGCTGGGCGCCGATGCCGTCTTCGACAAGTCGAACGAGATCGACGCCCTGGTGGACTTCTGCCTGGCCCTCGCCCAGCGGCCCCAGGCCGCTTCGTGAAGCCGCAGGGTCAGTCGATCAGCTTGTTCTTGAGCGCGTAGTACGTCAGGTCGCTGTTGGAGGAGAGATTCATCTTCTCCATCAGGCGGGTGCGGTACGTGCTGACCGTCTTGACCGACAGCGACAAGGCCTTGGCGATGTCGCCGGCGGTCTCGCCCTTGGCCAGCTTGAGGAACACCTGGAACTCGCGCTCGGACAGTTGCTCATGCGGCGCGCCGCCTTCCTTGCGGTTGAGCTGCTGCGCCAGCAGTTCAGCCACGGCCGGGGAGATGTAGCGGCGGCCCAGCGCAATGGTGCGGATCGCGTTGACGATCTCCATCGGCTCGCATTCCTTGTTCAGGTAACCCGATGCGCCCTGGCGAATGAGATTCATCGCGTAATGCTCTTCCGGGTACCCGGAGAGGATCAGGATGCCGACATCCGGCGCCTTGGCGCGGATCATCCCCAGTGCGTCGATGCCGCTTTGGCCGGGCATGGACAGGTCCATCACCAGGACGTCCATTTCCGTGACACGGACGAGGTCGATTGCTTCGCGACCGCTCGCCGCCTCGCCGACGACTCGCAGGTCGACTTGCTCGGAGAAAAACTGCTTGAGTCCCGAGCGAACGATAGCGTGGTCATCCACAACGCCGACTTTGATCATGCTTCACCTTCCGCGCCAAGCTTGTTTCATTGTGCCCCACTTCCGGTTGGAAATGGCCTACCCTTGAGTCATGACGCCAGAGGATTTTATTCACATCAGTGAGGCTTTAGGGTGAAATCGCGGGCTTCTTTCGCGTTACCAAGAGTCGCAATCAGCCTGATCCTTGCCGTCATGGCCGCGCTCGTGCTCATCGCCATCAATGAAACCGGCTACAACCGCTCGACCCAGGCACTCGAGCAGATCGACGACTATTCGCGCACGCGCAATGCCGTCAACCGTCTGCTGCAGCACGTGCTGGACGCCGAAACCGGCTCCCGTGGCTATCTTCTGACCGGCGACCCCCGTTACCTGGAGCCTTACAACGCGGCCGTGGTCGAGATCAGCCAGAACCTGGAGTCGCTGCGCGCCAGCTATCCCGAGGAAGCGACGGAGTCGGCCACCCTGGCGCAACTGACGCGCAACGTCCAGCGCAAGCTGGCCGAGATGGACCTGTCGGTGCGCATGCGCAAGCAGGGCAACGAAGACGCCTGGAAGTTCGTGCTGATGACGGACGTCGGCAAGGAGCACATGGACGCCATCCGCGACCAGGCTGGCAAGCTCATCCAAAGCGCCACGACCGGCATGGTCGCCGCCCAACAGCAGGTCGAGCAGACTTTGATCCTGTCGCGCGTGGGCATTGGCGTGGTTGCCCTGGCCGCGCTGACCGCCTTCTACCTCTACCTGCGCCAGAGCACCCGGCTCAAGCTCGCCGGCGAGCAGCAGCAGCGCGCCCTGCAGCAGGAACGCGACCTGCTGGAAAGCCAGGTTCGCGAACGCACGGCCTCGCTGGCGCAGCTGGCCACCCACCTGCAGCAGGTGCGCGAGGAAGAGCGCGGCCACCTGGCGCGAGAGCTGCACGACGAACTCGGCGCCCTGCTCACGGCCGCCAAGCTGGACGTGGCGCGCCTGAAGTCCAAGCTGGCCGGCCAGCCCCCGGAGATCGGGCAGCGCCTGCAGCACCTGACCGAGACGCTCAACAGCGGGATCGCACTGAAGCGCCGGATCATCGAAGACCTGCGGCCGTCGTCGCTGGCCAACCTCGGTCTGACCGCCGCCCTGGAGATCCTGGCGCGCGAATTCTCCGAACGCTCCGGCATCGAGATCGCCACCAGCCTGGAAGACGTCGCCCTGGATGACTCCGGCCAGCTGACGGTGTACCGGCTGGTGCAGGAGTCGCTGACCAACGTGGGCAAGTACGCGGAAGCCACGCAGATCGACATCAGCGTGCACAGCTACAGCAACCATGTCGAGGTGGAGATCAAAGATGACGGCAAAGGGTTCGACCCGCAAGCCGTGCGTCCGTCCACGCACGGCCTGGCCGGCATGCGGCACCGGGTCGAAGCGGCGGGTGGCCGCTTCGCCGTTGCGTCGCAGCTGGGTGCCGGCACGCGTGTCACGGCGGTCCTGCCCAAGGCCCCGCTGGCCATCGCCGCGCTGACCTGACCTCGCACCCGTAGGTCTTGTCCTACACCCGAGCCCCCTTGTCGCCGACACCCGGTCACGCCGGGTACTGAGCCTTGGCTCAGCGGATGGCCCTAAGCTCGCCACAGGCACGGATTGGCCTTGGCTCCACCCGGCGCGAAGGCCTTTTTGCGGTGGAGCCTTGCTCTCCTGCAAGTCTGACCCGGTCGCCAGCAGCCGCCCGCAGGGGCATTCGTATCCCCAACAAGAGAGGACTCCGACATGAATTCCGACCACCAGACGCTAGAGAACACCCGCAGGATGGCCAACGAGGCGATGGAGCGCGCCAGCAACCGTGTCAACAGCTTGCGCACCGGCGTGCACGACGCGGCCAGCCGCGGCGCCAGCGCAGTGTCGGAACGCGCCGCCGCGGCCCAGCGCTACATGGGCGAGTACGCCAGCGCCAGCACCCGCTACGTCACCGACCATCCCCTGAAGTCGGCCCTGATCGCCGCCGCGATCGGCGCCGCCGTCGCCGGCTTGGTGCTGGCCATGCGCAGCCGCCGCGACAGCGACAAGCACTTCTAACTCGCAGGCCATGATCCACCCGATCTTTTCGGTGCTGATCTCCAAGCCGGAGCTGGTCCTGGACCATGTCTCCGGCTACGGCGCGCTGTTGCGCGAGGAAACCTCCACCGCCGGGACCGAGGTGGCCAAGCGGGCGATCGCCTGGGGCGTGACACTGGTCGCGTTCCTGCTGTTCCTGATCCTGGCCGGCGTCGCCGTCATGCTTGGCGCCGTCCAGGGCTTCCACTGGGCCCTGGTGGTCGTGCCCGGCGTCGCGCTGGCGTTCTCGGTGGCCGGCTTCCTGGTGGCGCGCAAGCGCCTGCCGCCGCAGATGTTCACCGAGCTGAAGGCGCAGCTCGACGCCGACGCGCAGGCGCTGCGCGCCATCGGCGCGCGCTCATGAAGCCGACCACGACAACCACCAAGACGACGCGGAGGATGCATGTCTGATGCTTCGGACAAGCTGGCCCGCAGCCGGCAGGCCATCGTCGCGCACCTCGCGCGGCGCGAGCGGCGGCACGACCCGCGCGAGGAACCGGCGCGCGAGGACATCGGCTACGAAGCCGGCGACTACGCGAGCCAGGATCGGGAGCCGCCGGGCGCAGGCTGGTTCGGGCACATGCGCTACGCGGTGGGCACCTGGTGGCGTCACCATCCGGCGCATATGGCGGTGGAACTGGTCTCGCCCGTGATGCGCAACTACGCGCGGCGCAAGCCGGTGCAGTTGCTCGCAATCTCGGTCGGGGTGGGCGCGGCGCTGACGCTCGCGCGGCCCTGGAAAGTGCTTTCGGTGACCACACTGCTGATCGCGCTGCTGAAGTCGTCGCACCTGCCTGGCCTCTTGATGGCAGCGATGTCCGCCTCGGATTACCGCAAGGACAACGACCGTCCTGACTGAATACGCAAGCCGGGAGGTGTGGTGCGGCCACCCGGCAGGCTTTTGGCAAGCAAACGCACCGTTGCAACGAAAACCACCCCCATCGGGAAGGAGTCTCCACATGAAACACGCTCGCGCTCTTGCATTCGCCGTCCTCACCGGCCTGACCCTGGTCTCCACCGGCTGCGCCGTCATGCGCGGCCAGACCGACGCCGGCACCTACGTCGACGACCGGACGATCACCGCGGCCGTGAAAGCCAAGCTGATCGAAGACCGCACCACCGGCGGCCTGTCGATCAACGTGGACACGCTCAACGGCGCCGTGGCCCTGTCCGGCTTTGCCAAGTCCTCCGCCGAAAAGCAGCAGGCTGAAAACATCGCCCGCTCCACCCGTGGCGTGCGCGAAGTGCGCAACAACCTCGTCGTGCGTCCGTAAAGGCGTTCACTGAAAGACCGCCAAAGCGGTCTTTCATGCGATGGGAAACAAAAAGGGCCGCTGATGCGGCCCTTTTCTGTTGGAGCAGGGAGTTCAGCCGAGCGTGAGCTGGTTGTCCACCGACCGCACATTCGGCACGGCGCCGGCGATCTCCGCGGCCTTGTCCCTGGCGGCCGGGTCCGGCGCCTGGCCGCGCAGCGTGACCTTGCCGCCGTCGCTATGCACGTCGATCTTGATGGCGCCGAAGTTCGGGTGCGAAGCCAGCGTGGCCTTGACGTCCGCCGCGATCTGCTCGTCCGGGTCGAGCGCCCGCGCCGCGGTGGGAGTCGCGCCGGCAGCGGCGGTGTCGTTGGCCACGCCCTGGGCCGAGTCTTGGTCCTTGGCGCCGTCCATGCCCTGACGGTTGATTTCGACGTTGGCTTGCGCCGGCAGCGGCATCTCGGTGTTTTCGACGCGGTCGCCGCAGCCGCCCAGGGCCAGCAACGCCGCCAGCGAGACAGCGCCGATCGCGCCCTTTCTGAAAAGTCCTTGCATGTCGTCGTCCTCTTTTTCGCTGTCGGTGTGGCACGGGGTGTTCTGCCCCGCCAAGCTAGTGTAGAAGTTCAGCCGGCCCGCGGCTGGTCGGGCCGGTTCGTACGGGGACGTAGGATAAACACAGAGCGCGGCCTAGACAGCGGCGTCACCTTCCATCTCGCGCAGGATGCGATCGAGGCGCTGCGACAGCTTTTCGGTCGACAGCTTTTCGCGAAAGCGCTCCACCATGAGCGGCACGCTCATCGGACTGGGATGGCGCAGTTGCACGAAATCCAGCTGCTTGTCGCGCATTCGCTCCAGCGTGGTGCCGAGCCGCGCGATTTCCAGCTCCTGGCTGAGCACTTCGCGTTCGGCCTGGTTCAGCAGCAGGTTGCCGGCGTCGTACTTGCGGAACACCTCGAAGAACAGCGCGCTGGAGGCTTGCAGCTGCCGTGTGCTTTTGGGCTGGCCTGGATAGCCGGTGGAGATCAGCCCGGCGACGCGGGCGATCTCCCGAAAGCGCCGTTGCGCCAGCTCGGTGGAGTTGAGAGACGCCAGCACGTCGTGCAGCAGGTCGGCAGCGCCGAACAGCGCGCCGCTGGTGACCGGCTCCAGCTCGAACGGCGCGGCGCTGACCAGCTCCAGGCCGTAGTCGTTGATCGAGATGCTGAAGGTGTTGGGCCGATCACGCGCCAGCCGCCAGGCCAGCAGGCTGGCCAGTCCCAGATGCACGTTGCGCCCGGCGAAGGGGTAGATGTACAGGTGCTGGCCTTCGCGCGACTGGAAAGCCTCCACCAGCAAGGTCCGCGGGGTCGGGATCTTCGACAGCCGCTGCTGGGTCAGCAGCATGGGCCGCGCGGCCTCCAGCTCCGGCTCGACGAACTCGCCCTGCGCGGCGGCCTGCATCATCACCAGCACCGCGTCGCTCAGCTCGGTCGACAGCGCCATCTTGCTGCCCATCCAGGTCGGCACCGTGCCCGTGTTGCGGGTGGCCTTGCGCACGTAGGCCGCCATGTCCTTGACGCGGATGAACTCCAGCAGGCGGCCGGCGAAGTAAAAGCAGTCGCCCTTGCGCAGCCGCGCGATGAAGCCCTCCTCCATCGTGCCCAGCACACCGCCAGTCAGGTACTTCACCTGCATCGAGGCGTCGCTGACGATGGTGCCGACGCCCAGCCGGTGGCGCCTGGCGACGCCGGCGTCCTTGACGCGGTAGATGCCGTCCTCGCCGCGCACGATGCGGTGGTATTCCGGATAGGCGCCCAGGCTCTCGCCGCCGCGCTCGCAGAAGGCCAGCGCCCAGTCGAACTCGGCCCGCGTCAGCATGCGGTACGACCACGCCGACGCCACTTCCGCGTACAGCGCATCGGCCTGGAAGCCGCCGCCCAGGGCCACGGTGACGATGTGCTGAACCAGCACATCGAGCGGCTTGTCCGGCGGCGTGCGCTGTTCCACGCGGCCGCCCCGGGCCGCCCAGCGCGCCGCCGCCGCCTCGATGATCTCCATGGTGTTGGTGGGCACCAGCGTGACACGGCTGGCGCGGCCCGGGGCGTGGCCGCTGCGGCCGGCGCGCTGCATCATCCGCGCCACGCCCTTGGCCGAGCCGATCTGCAGCACCCGCTCCACCGGCAGGAAGTCCACGCCGAGGTCGAGCGACGAGGTGGCCACCACCGCGCGCAGGCTGCCTTCCTTCAGGCCCTGCTCGACCCACTCGCGGGTGGCCCGGTCCAGCGAGCCGTGGTGCAGCGCGATGTGGCCGGCCCATTCCGGCCGTGCCTGAAGCAGCAGCTGGTACCAGACTTCGGCCTGCGATCGCACGTTGGTGAAGACCAGCGTGGTGCCGGAGCGTTCGATCTCCTGGACCACCGGCATCTGCATGCGCGCCCCCAGGTGACCGGCCCACGAGTACTTGCCGGGGTCGGGCGGGATCAGCGTGTCGATCAGCAGCGTCTTGTCGATCTTGCCGCGCACCAGCCGCGGCGGCGGCTGCGGGTCCTGCCCGCACAGCACCGCCATCGCCTCGTCCAGGTTGCCCAGCGTGGCGCTCAGGCCCCAGCTGACCAGCCGCGGATGCAACTGCCGCAGCCGCGCCAGCGCCAGCTGCGCCTGCACGCCGCGCTTGCTGCCGATCAGCTCGTGCCATTCATCCACCACCACATAGGCGACGCCCGCCAGCTCGTCCTGCATCGCTTCGCGCGTGAGCATCAAGGTCAGCGATTCAGGCGTGGTCACCAGCACCGTCGGCAGGCGGCGGTCCTGCCGCGCCCGTTCGGCGCTGGGCGTGTCGCCGGTGCGCAGGCCGATCGTCCAGGTGGGCGCGAGGTCGCGCAGCGGTTCCGCCAGCGCCTTGGCGGTGTCCGATGCCAGCGCCCGCATCGGCGTCAGCCAGACCACCCGCAAAGGCTCGGCGGCGCGGACCGGCGGGTGCCGCGCCAGCAAGGCGTCCAGCATGCCGAGCCAGACCGCGTAAGTCTTGCCCGAGCCGGTGGTGGCATGCAGCATGCCGCTGCGGCCTTCGGCCACCGCCTGCCACACCTCTTGCTGGAAGGCGAACGCCTGCCAGCCGCGGGCGGCCATCCAGGCCAGGGCGGGCTGCGCCAGGCGCGGCGAGGGCATGGGGTTTGCGAGGAGGATGCTCGATTCGATCAATCAATTGTGCGGCAACCAGCGTCCTGCAACGGGCCCTCGCCCGCACTGGAGACACCCATGCGACGCCGCCATTGCCTGCTTGCCGCCCTCGCCTTCGGGCTGGTCGCACTCACCGCCGCCCCCGCGGGCGCTCAGGACAAGCCGCCGCTGAAGATCCTGGTGGGCTTTCCGGCCGGCGGCTCGGCCGACGTGATCGCCCGGATGGTAGGCGACGCCCTGCGCCACGACTTCGTGCCGGTGACGGTGGAAAACTGCCCCGGCGCCGGCGGCCGCATCGCCCTGGCCGCCGCGAAGAACGCCAGGCCCGATGGCCAGACCGTGGTCGTGCTGCCCAGCGGGCCGATGGTGCTGTTCCCGCACGTCTACCGCAAGCTGGAATACGACCCGGTCCGCGACTTCACGCCGGTCTCGCTGATCGCCCGCTTCCAGTTCGGCGTGGTGTCCGGCCCGGCCAGCAATGCGAAGAACGTGCAGGAGATGCTGGCCAAGGCCAAGGCCGACCCCAAGGGCGCGACCTACGGCTCGCCGGGCCTTGGCACGCTGCCGCACTTCATGGGCGTGCTGATGGAGCAGAGCGTCGGCGTGCCCTTCACCCACGTGCCGTTCCAGGGCGGCGCGCCGGCCAACACCGCGCTACTGGGCGGTCACATCGGCTACAAGTTCGACGTCGTGTCCGAAACCGCCGAACTGCACCGCGGCGGCAAGGTGCGCATCCTCGCCGTGACCGGCTACCTGCGCGACCCGCAGGGGCCCGAGGTGCCGACGCTCAAGGAGTCGGGCGTGGACATGGACGCCACCGCCTGGTTCGCGATGTACGCGCCGGCCGGCCTGCCGCCGGAAACATTGGCGCGGCTGGAGCGGGCGATGGTGGCGGCCCTGCGCAAGCCGCAGCTGCAGGCCGCCATGCTCAAGCTCGGCTACGAAACCGTCGGCTCCACCTCGGCCGAACTGGCGGCGACCCAGCGCGCCGATCTCGCACGCTGGGAAAAGCCGATCAAGGCCACCGGCATCACGCTCGAATGACTTTTCAGGAAACGCCCATGACTTTTCCCACTTCCCTGCCGGGCCGCCGGCTCGCGCTGGCCGCGCTGCTGGCGCTGGCCGGCGCACCGGCGCTGGCCCAGGCGCCAGCCTTTCCGGGCAAGCCGATCCGCATCATCAACAACTTCCCGGCCGGCGGCCAGTCCGACCTGATCGCCCGCTCGGTGGCCGAGGCGTTGCAACGGGATCTGAAGCAGCCGGTGCTGGTGGAGAACCGGGCCGGTGCCAGCGGCAACATCGGCGCCGACGCCGTGGTCAGGGCGCCCGCCGACGGCTACACGGTGCTGTTCGGGATCGACACCACCTTCACCGTCAATCCGCACATCTACCAGGGCATGCCGTTCAAGCCGGCCGACCTGCGGCCGCTGAGGGTGATGGCCTCGTCGGGCATGCTGATCGGGGTGCACCCGGAGACCGGCTTCAGGAACTTGAAGGACCTGGTCGCGGCCGGCAAGGGCAAGGGCGTGAACTTCAGCTCCGCCGGCAGCGGCAGCCCGGGCCACCTGGCCGCCGAGATGATGGCCGATGCCGCCGGCGTCAAGATCACGCACGTTCCGTACAAGGGCAACACGCCGGCCGTCACCGCGGTGCTGTCCGGCGAGGTCGACGGCGGCGTGCTGGCCACGCCCGGCATGCTGCCGCACGTCAAGGCCGGCAAGATCACCGCGCTGGCCGTCACCAGCCGCAAGCGCTCCGCGCTGGCGCCCGAGATCCCGACGGTGGCCGAAGCCGGCCTGCCGCAGCTGGAACAGGAAGTGCTGTATCTCGCCATGGTCCCCGCCGGCACGCCCGAGCCGGTGGTGCAGGTGCTGCAGCAGGGCATCGCCGACGCCCTGGCGCGGGCGCAGGTGCGCCAGCGGCTGGGCAACCCCGACTTGTTCTACGAGGGCTTGACCGGTGCCGCCGCCGCCAAGCGGCTGGCCGACCTGTCCGATCGCTACGGCAAGGTGATCCGCGCCACCGGCATGAAGGTGGAATGATGGCCCGCCGCCCCAACGTCATCTTCATCGTGGCCGACGACCTCGGCTTCGCCGACCTGGGCTGCTACGGCGGCCGCGAGGCGCAATTCGGCGCGGTCTCGCCGGTGCTGGACGGCCTGGCCGCCAATGGCATCCGCTTCACGCAAGGCTATTCGAATTCGCCGGTCTGTTCGCCCACGCGCTTCGCGCTGATGACGGCGCGCTACCAGTACCGGCTGCGCGGCGCCGCCGAAGAGCCGATAACAGCAAGAGCCGCGGCAGCACCACGCTGGGCCTGCCGCCGCAGCATCCCACCGTGCCCTCGCTGTTGCAGCAAGCCGGCTACCGCACCGCCTTGATCGGCAAGTGGCACCTGGGTTATCCGCCGGCCTTCGGGCCGCTGCGCTCGGGCTACGACGAGTTCTTCGGCCCGATGTCGGGCGGCGTCGACTACTTCACCCACTGCAGCTCCAACGGCCAGCACGACCTGTGGCTCGGCGAGGAGGAGCGCCGCGAAGACGGCTACCTGACCGACCTGCTGTCGAATCGCGCCGTCGACTACATAGACCGCATGGCGCAGCAGCCGGGCCAGCCGTTCTTTCTGAGCCTGCACTACACCGCCCCCCACTGGCCCTGGGAGACCCGCGACGACGCGGCGCTGGCGCAGGAGGTGAAAGACAACCTGTTCCACCTGCATGGCGGCAACATTCACAGCTACCGCCGCATGATCCACCACATGGACGAAGGCATCGGCCAGCTCATGGCTGCCTTGCGCAAGCACGGCATGGAGCGCGACACGCTGGTGGTCTTCACCAGCGACAACGGCGGCGAACGCTTTTCCGACAGCTGGCCGCTGGTGGGCGGCAAGATGGACCTGACCGAAGGCGGCATCCGCGTGCCCTGGATTGCCCACTGGCCGGCGCAGATCGCTCGCGGCCAGGTGAGCGCGCAGCACTGCATGACCATGGACTGGTCCGCCACCGTACTGGACGCGGCCGGCGTCGATGCCGATCCGGCCTACCCGCTCGACGGCGTCTCGCTGCTGCCGGTGCTGCGCGATGCACAACGCACATTCGCGCGGCCGCTGCACTGGCGCATGAACCACCGCGGCCAGCGCGCCTTGCGCGACGGCGACTGGAAGTACCTGCGGGTGGATGGTCACGACTACCTGTTCAACCTCCCGGCCGACGAGCGCGAGCGCGCCAACCTGGCTGGCCGCGAGCCGGCGCGGCTGGCCGATCTGCGCGATGCCCGGGAAAGCTGGAACGCCACCATGCCGCCGATTCCCGAAGATGCGACGGTGAGCCTGGGCTACTGCGCCAAGGACATGCCGCGGCGGTAAGGACACACTGAAAAAGTCGCAAGCGACTTTCGTTCAGTGGCTCGATCAGAGTGAGGAGGCCGGCAAGCCGGATCCTCCTCACAAGATGGACCGCCTTGCCTGCGATTCCAGGCGATCCTCCAGTCGCCGCGCGACCAAGCCATCGAGACCCACCCCTTGTTCTGCATTGCCTTAAAGTCGGCGCAATGCCCAAGCTTGCCCGCTGGCTGCCCTTTCTGCGGTGGCCTCGCCCCAGCCGCGACCTGCTGCGCGGCGAAACCATTGCCGCCCTGACCGTCGCAGTGGTGATGATCCCGCAGTCGGTGGCCTATGCGGGGCTGGCCGGCATGCCGCTGGTGACCGGGCTCTACGCCACCTTCCTGCCGATGCTGGTGGCGGTGCTGTTCAGCGGCTCCACGCGGCTGTCGGTCGGCCCTTCCGCGCTGAGCGCCGTGCTGGTGGGCGCCTCGCTGGCCGGCCTGGCGCAGCCTGGCAGCGCCGACTGGGTGATGCTCGCGGTCTGGCTGGCGCTGCTGGCTGGCGCCGTGCAGTTGGCGGTGGGCGCGTTGCAATCAGCGTGGGTGCTCAACCTGGTCAGCTCCCCGGTGCTGGCCGGCTTCACGCTGGCCGCCTCGCTGCTGATCATGGCCTCGCAGGCGCCGGCGCTGATCGGGCTCGACGCCCCGCTCTCCAGCCTGCTGGATGGCCCGCCCACGCTGGATCTGCAAGCGCTCGGTTACGGCCTGGTCAGTCTGGTGCTGTTCCTGCTCGCGCGCCGCTTTGCGCCCAAGCTGCCGGTGATGCTGATCGTGCTGGCGGCGGCGGGCATGCTGAGCGCGGTGACCGGCTACTCGGCGCGGGGCGCGGTGGTCGGGGCGCTGCCGCAAGGCCTGCCGTCGCCCTACTGGCCCGGCTGGCCGGGCTGGGAGCGGCTGGGCGCGCTGGTGGCACCGGCGCTGGTGCTGGCCCTGGTGAGTTCGCTGGAGATGGCCTCCAGCGCCAAAATCGAGAGCCAACGTGACGGCAAGCGCTGGAATGCCAACCAGGACCTGGTGGGCCAGGGCATGGGCAAGATCGCGTCCGCCTTCTGCGGCAGTTTCGCCACCAGCACTTCGTTCTCTCGTTCGGCCATCACGCTGTATGCCGGCGCGCGCACCGGCTGGACCACGGTGATCGCCACCGGTTTCGTGCTGCTGGTGCTGCTGTTCCTCACGCCCGCGCTGTCGCACGTGCCGCGCGCCGTGCTGGCCGCCGTTGTCATCGCCGCCGTCTCCAGCCTGTTCAAGCCGCGCCTGCTGCTGGCGCTGTGGCGCATCCATCGGGTGGAGGCGATCACCGCCTTCGCCACCTTCGCGGTGACGCTGCTGACCGCGCCGCGGATCTACTGGGGCGTGCTCACCGGCGTGCTGCTGGGATTGGCGCACTTCCTCTACCTGCGGCTGCACCCGCGCATCATCGAGGTGGGCCTGCACCCGGACGGCAGCCTGCGCGACCGCCACCTGTGGCAGCTGCCGCCACTGGCCTCGCAGCTGTATGGCCTGCGCATGGACGCGGAACTCGATTTCGCCTCGGCCAGCGCGCTGGAGCGGGCAGTGATCGAGCACCTGGCCGAACACCCCGATGTGCGCCACGTCTGCCTGTTCGCGCAGCCGATCAACCGCGTCGACGCCACCGGCGTCGAGGTGTTCGCGCAACTGCGCAAGCTGCTGGTCGAGCGCGGCATCACGCTCCACATCAGCGGCATCAAGCTGCCGGTGCAACAGGTGCTGGACAAGGCCGGCGCCCTGGGCGCCGGGCCGCTGCTGAAGCTGTACCGCACCGACACCGAAGCGCTGCTGGCCTTCGGCCGGCTGAGCCCTTGATCCAACGCGGTTTTGCGGCGCATGGCCCGTCCGACCGCGCGTCCCTGCGCGGCTTACTTGGGGCGCGGGCGCTCCAGATTGCGGTCGGGCGCGCTCAAGGTGCCGGCGCGCAGTTCGGCCACCGCGTTGGCCACTGCCCGCGCCGCGTTGCGAGCTTCCTGCTGCACCGCCTCGTCGCCGTCCAGGGTGGCGTGGCTGGTTGCATAGGGTTCGTAGTAGCCGATGAAGCGGTCCAGGCGCGCCTGCGGCCCGGCATCGACCAGACCCATCCAGTCCAGCCAGTCGCACAGCGCGCGCCGGCTGCCCTCGATGCCGGCAACATCGCCGTGCACCACCACGCCGTAGACGCGATCGGCCAGGTGCTTCGGATACGGCCAGCCTTCCAGCTCCAGCTTCTTGGCCAGTTCCGGCTTCTTGCCGCCGGTGCTGGTGGGGTCGGGATTGCCGCCGTCGGCGCAGACCAGCCGATCCATCATCAGCTTGAGCGGGCTGGCCACCTGGTACCAGTGCACGGGCGTCAGCAGCAGCACGCCATGCGCCGCCGTCCAGCGCTCGTAGATCTCGGCCATCCAGTCGCCCACCTGGCCCAGGGCATGGTTCGGGTAGCAGCTGCACGGCCAGTGGCACAAGGGCATGGCCGTCGAGACGCAGGCCTTGCACGGGTGGATGTGGCGCCGGTAGTCCGACACCAGCAGACTCAGGTCCAGCAGGTCGACCTCGACGCCGGCGGCCTCCAGCTGCCGCTGCGCCAGGCCGGCCAGGCGCCAGGTCTTGGACACCTCGCCCGGACAGGTGCCGTCGTTGCGCGAGCCGCCGGCAACCACCAGCACGCGTGAAGGGGTTGCCGCATCTGCCCAGCGTGCCTGCGCTTGCCGCAGGCGCTGCCGCGTCTCGTACCACTCGACGGACAGGTCGTAGTCGGGGTCCTTGAACTCAGGCCCGGCCTTGCGCGTGTGCGGGGCCTTGCGGCCTTGCTGGAAAGCGTCCCAGGCGATGGCTTCGAGCCGGCCCAGCGCCGGCGCCTCGGCGCCGAAGGCAGGGTCGCGGAACTGCGCCAGAAAGCGCTCGCGAAAGACGTCGCGCGGATGCGGCTGCGGCGCCTGGCCCTTGCGGACGTCGTTCCAGGGCCCCAGGGGGTGGGCGGTTTCAGCCATCTCATCGCTCCTGTCGATTGGTCCGCCAGCGTAGCCGGTTAGCGGCGGCGCAGGTGGCGCCAGAGCAAGGCCGCGTAGACCGCGGCATTGAACGCCAGCAGCCCGATACCGAGCGTCCACTGCAGCTCGCGTGTCAGCGCGGCGGGATACAACACCGGCAGCAGGTAGTTCTCGACGAAACCGCCCTCGTAGCCAGCCGCGCCGCCGGCCGTGCGCAGCGCGTTCTCCAGCGGCGTCAGCGGGCAGATGCGGCCGCTGAACTCGACCCACGCGGCCCAGCCCAGCGCCGGCAGGTGCACCAGCGGCAGCCAGCGCCAGCGCAAGGCCAGCAGTCCGCCCGCCACCGCGAACACCACGAACAGCAGGTGGAACAACACGACCGCATCCGCCAGCGTCCGGTATGCCATGGCCGTGCTCAGGCGCTGACGATCCAGCCCTCGAGCGGATCGAGGTCGGCCGGCAGGCCGTACAGCGGCGCGCCGTGTTGCGCGGCCCATGCGGCCTGCACCAGGCACAGCACGGCATCGAGGCTGTCGCCGCTGGCGTCAGCCACCAGCGCGTCGTGCTGGGCATGGGTCAGCTTCAGCCGCAGTCCAAGTCGCGTGCGCCCTTGTTCCAGCGCGGTGACGATGTCTTTGCGGGCGATCAGCCGCTGCGGCGTCTGCCTGGCTTTGTCGTCGCTTTTGTAGCTGCGCCGGGCGATCAGCTCGCGGGCCAGCAAGCCGGGATAGGCTTCCAGCGCGACCCGCCGGGGGTCGCCGTCGTGCAGTCCCGGCATGTGCACGCCGGCCTCCAGCAGCAGCGGCAACGCCGCGTGCAGCATGTAGGCCACTGGCGGGTTCACCCACTTCATCGACGGGCTGGAGCCCGCCAGCTTGTCAAAGCGGCGGTGCGCGAACTTGGAACCCACGGGACGCGCGTCGCAATAGGCGGCGAAGGTGGCGCGGATCTGCGGGCGGGTCAGCGCCGCGTAGTGGCGCATGCAGGCGCGCCACTCGGTCGGCCAGGCTAGCGTCTCGACCAGCTCACGCGGCAGCCCGAACGGAAAGTCGAAGCCGGCGATCCATTCCTGCGGTTGTTGCAGCCAGTGGGCGAAGGCCTGGAGCGACTCGATCTTTTCCAGCCGCGCGAGCTGCACGCGGCCACCGGCAGCGGTGCCGAAGGCAAGCACGATCGGCTTGCGGCGGGTGGGGGTGCTGGAGAAATCGCAGCCGACCAGGAGGGCCATGCGCAGCGCGCCGGCAGCTAGCCGCGGCCGCAGATGGCGGCGGTGGCCGCGAGGTCTTCCAGCAGCGCAAACGACATGCGGCCGGACACCGAGTACGGGTCCAGCTCCGGCTTTTCCGAGTACTTCAGCAGCGCCGCGTGGTTCAGCTTGGAGATGTTGACCTGGCCCATGCTCCAGCCGCCGAACCGGCGCTCGGCGATTTCCTCGAAGTGCAGCAGCGCAACGTCCTTGTGGCGCTCGTCTTTCTGGATGGTGCCGAACAGCTCGCTGACCTGCATGCGGCCGCCTTCGATGCACTGCAGGAAGATGCCGTCGCCGTAGCAGAGGATGCCGGTGATGCCGCTGACGGGGTTGTGCTGGCGCGCCTGCGCCAGGATGGCCTCGATGGCCTGGGCACCGGTGTCCACCGCGCGGCTGCAATACAACAAGCGAACCAGCATGGGGCCTCCGTTCAGCGCGGCAACAGCGCCAGGAATTCGCGGCGCAGGGCGGGGTCCTTGAGGAACACGCCTCGCATCACGGAGTTGATCATCTTGCTGTCCAGGTCCTTCACGCCGCGCCAGGCCATGCAGTAGTGGCTGGCCTCCATCACGAGCGCGAGGCCGTCCGGCTGGGTCTTTTCCATGATCAGGTCCGCCAGCTGCACCACGGCCTCCTCCTGGATCTGCGGCCGCCCCATCACCCATTCGGCCAGCCGAGCGTACTTGGACAGGCCGATCACGTTGGTGTGTTCGTTGGGCATGACGCCGACCCACAGCTTGCCGATGACCGGGCAGAAGTGGTGGCTGCAGGCCGAGCGCACGGTGATCGGGCCGACGATCATCAGCTCGTTGAGGTGCTCGGCATTGGGGAACTCGGTGATCGGCGGCGGCTTGACGTAGCGGCCGCGGAACACCTCGTTGACGTACATCTTGGCCACGCGGCGGGCGGTGTTGCCGGTGTTGTGGTCGCTGGCGGTGTCGATCACCATGCTGTCCAGAACGCCCTGCATCTTCTTTTCGACTTCATCGAGCATCGACTCGAGCTCGCCCGGCTCGATGAACTCGGCGATGTTGTCGTTGGCGTGGAAGCGCTTGCGCGCGGCCTGGATCCGCTCGCGGATGCGGACCGACACCGGCGTGCCCTCGTCGGGCGCACCGGGCGAAGGCTGGCTGGAGGCGTCGGCTTTCATGAGCATTTCAGTCAACTTTACCACCTGGGCGTTGGACGGGTGGCAAGCGCCCCGGCGGCAATCCCGGTGCGGCTGGGCTGCGGCAGATCGAGCCCTGCAGTTCAAAGCCTCAGCAACACTTCCAGGTCCTCCAGCGAGTTCGCCTCGTGCAGCGGCTTGTCGTGGCGGATGCGCAGCATGCGCGGGAAGCGCACGGCGATGCCGCTCTTGTGCCGGCCACTGCGGTTGATGCCCTCGAAGCCGAGCTCGAACACCAGGCCCGGCTTGACGCTGCGCACCGGCCCGAACTTCTCCAGGGTGGTCTTGCGGATGATC
>NZ_JAQGLS010000019.1 GCF_028292805.1 Ramlibacter sp.
CGCGGCTTGCGGCGGCGCCGGCGGGCTCAGCTGGCTTTCCGAACGCAAGGCAGGCTGCGGCGCGGCGGTCTGCGCCGCCTCCTGGCGGGCTTGCTGGCGGCGCTGCCGGCGCGCCTTCGGCCGCGCCGGCTGCAAGGTGTCCGGCAGTTGCAGCGTGGTTTCCAGCGGCAGGCTCGACTCCGGCCGGGTGGCCAACAGTGGCGGCTCGTCGGCCGCCGCGCCGCGTCCGGCGCCGGGGCTGATGGCGCGGCTGCTGGCGGAGCGCGTGGAGTTGGCAGAAGCGGTGCTCGCCGGCGGCGGCTGCGCCGGCCGCACCGTCTGCCAGACCACGGAGCGCACCACCTGCTGCAGCGGCGTGTGCTGCAGCAGCAGCCAGACCAGGGCGACGTGAAGCGCCCCGGTGGCGGCCAGGGCCGCGGGAGACATGCGCTGGCGGGGCAGCGCCCGGGAGGTGGGCCGGTCGAGCATGGGGGAAATGGTGCGCTGGGATAATCGCACACATGCATCGCAAGTCCCGCGTCGTCGTCGGTTTGAGCGGCGGGGTCGATTCCGCCGTCAGTGCCGCCCTGCTCCAGCAGCAGGGCCACGAGGTGGTCGGCATCTTCATGAAGAACTGGGAAGACGACGACGACAGCGAGTACTGCTCGTCCAACGTCGACTTCGTGGACGCCGCCGCCGTGGCCGACGTGCTGGGCATCGAGATCGAGCACGTCAACTTCGCCGCCAACTACAAGGACCGGGTGTTCGCCGAATTCCTGCGCGAATACCAGGGCGGACGCACGCCCAACCCCGACGTGCTGTGCAACGCCGAGATCAAGTTCAAGGCCTTCCTCGACCACGCGATGCGACTGGGCGCCGAGAAGATCGCCACCGGCCACTACGCCCGGGTGCGCGAGCGCGCAGGTCGCTTCGAGCTGCTCAAGGGCCTGGACGAGAGCAAGGACCAGAGCTACTTCCTGCACCGGCTGAACCAGCAGCAGCTGGCGAAAACCCTGTTCCCGGTCGGCGAGCTGCGCAAGACCGAGGTGCGGCGCGTCGCCGAGGAATTGAAGCTGCCGAACGCGAAGAAGAAAGACTCCACCGGCATCTGCTTTATCGGCGAGCGGCCGTTCCGCGAATTTCTGAACCGCTACATCAGCAAGGAACCGGGGCCGATCAAGGACGAACGCGGCCGCGTGCTCGGCCAGCACCAGGGCCTGAGTTTCTACACCTTGGGGCAGCGCCAGGGGCTGGGCATCGGCGGCGTCAAGGTCAAGGGCGCGCAGCGCGGCGGCGGCGACCATGCGCCCTGGTTCGTGGCGCGCAAGGACATGGACAACAACACCTTGTGGGTGGTGCAGGGCCACGACCATCCATGGCTGCTGTCCGCCGCGCTGCAAGCCGACGACACCAGCTGGTGCGCGGGCGTGGCGCCGGCGCCGGGCGCCTATGCGGCCAAGACGCGCTACCGGCAGGCCGATGCGCCCTGCACGCTGTCCCCCGCCGACGGCCGCTTCGCGCTCGCCTTCACCGAACCGCAATGGGCCGTGACGCCGGGGCAATCGGCGGTGCTGTACGACGGCGAGGTGTGCCTGGGCGGCGGGGTGATCTCCGGCGCACGGGGCTGACGCAAGGAAGGCTCTGCTGGTCGGGCTCCTGGCGCGGCTACTTGGCGAACTTGCGAAACTGCGGCTTGCGCTTTTCCTTCAGCGCGGCCACCCCTTCGCGCGATTCCTCGGTCTCGTAGAACAGCTTGAGCGCGTACATGCCCATGCCGGCGATGCCGGCCTGGTGCGCCGTGTCCATGTTGAAGCTGCGCTTGGCGATGGCGATGGCCGTGGGGCTGCGTTCGCAGATCTCCTCGGCCCACTGCTGCACCGTCGCGTCCAGCTCCTCGTGCGGCACGCAGATGTTCGCCAGCCCCATGGCGACCGCCTGCTCGCCCGAATAGCGGCGGTTCAGGTACCAGATCTCGCGCGCCTTTTTCTCGCCCACCACGCGGGCCAGCAAGGCGGTGCCGTAGCCGGGATCCACCGAGCCCATCTTGGGGCCGACCTGGCCGAAGATCGCCTTGTCCGAGCAGATGGTCAGGTCGCAGATCGTGCACAGCACGTTGCCGCCGCCGATGGCGAAGCCCTGCACCCGCGCGATCACCGGCTTGGGCACGTCGCGGATGGCCGTGTGCAGCTCCTCCATGGGCAGCCCGATGGTGCCGCGGCCGTCGTAGTTGCCGTCGTGCGCCGACTGGTCGCCGCCGGTGCAGAAGGCGCGGTCACCGGCGCCGGCCAGCACGATGCAGCCGACCTCGCGGTCGTAGCCGGCCTTGTTCAGCGCCTTGATCAACTCGTCGCAGGTGGTGCCGCGAAAGGCATTCATCTTCTCCGGGCGGTTGATGGTGATCCAGGCGACGCCGTTGCGGATCTCGTAGAGGATCTCCTGGAAGTCCATGGTTCTTGCTCCTTGGTCCTTGAAAGTGGATGCCGGATCAGCCGGCCATCGTCAGGCCGCCGGAGACGCTGAGCACCTGGCCGGTGACGTAGGCCGCGTCGTCGCTGGCGAAGAACAGCACGGCGCCGGGCAGGTCGCCGGGCTGGCCGATGCGGCCCAGCGGAATGGCCCGCGTGAAGGCTTCCATCAGCTTTTCGGGATTGCCCGCGCCTTGCTTGTAGTCGGCGAACAGGGCGGTGTCGGTCGGCCCCGGACAGACGACGTTGACGGTGATCCCGTGGCGCGCGTGCTCGCGGGCGATGGTCTTGGAAAACGCCACCAGGCCGCCTTTGCAGGCCGCGTAGACCGCCTCGCCCGACGAGCCGACGCGCGCCGCATCGGACGCGATGTTGACGATGCGCCCGCGCCTGCGCGCCGCCATGCCGGGCAGCACCGCGTGGTGCATGTGCAGTGCGCCGGTCAGGTTGATCGCGATCAGCCGGTCCCACTGCGCCGGTTCTGTCTTGGTGAACGGCTTGAAGACGTCCCAGCCGGCGTTGTTGACCAGCACGTCGATCGGACCGAGCGCGCGTTCGGTCTCGGCCACCGCGGCGTCGACGCTGGCGCGGTCGGTGATGTCGCAGCGCAAGGCCCGGGCCTGCCCGCCTTCGGTGCGGATCGCGCCGGCGACCTTCTCGGCTGCTGCCTGGTCGAGGTCGCAGACGGCGACCCGCGCGCCTTCG
>NZ_JAQGLS010000029.1 GCF_028292805.1 Ramlibacter sp.
CTTCAGGTGCTGCAGCAGGTTCACCGAACCCAGGTTGCAGACAGCCGTTTCGGTGTCGCTGGTGTTGAGCGTGATCTCGGTGCACAGGTTGGACGAGTGCACGACGCCGGCATGCTGCTGGGGCGAGCGCACGTTGCAGGCATCCTTGAACGTGATCCACGGATGGCCGGTCTCGAACAGCATCGAGAGCATCTTGCGCCACAGGTCGTTGGCGGCGATGGTCTTGCTCGGCTTGATCTCGCCGCGCTTCGCCTTCTCTTCGTAGGCCACGTAGGCCTTTTCGAAGTCGGCGCCGAACTTGTCGTGCAGGTCGGGCACGTTGGACGGCGAGAACAGCGTCCACTCGCCCTTTTCCATCACGCGGCGCATGAACAGGTCGGGAATCCAGTTGGCCGTGTTCATGTCGTGCGTGCGGCGGCGATCGTCCCCGGTGTTCTTGCGCAGCTCCAGGAATTCCTCGGCGTCCAGGTGCCAGGTTTCCAGGTAGGCGCAGACGGCGCCCTTGCGCTTGCCGCCCTGGTTGACGGCCACGGCCGTGTCGTTGACCACCTTCAGGAACGGCACCACGCCCTGGGACTCGCCGTTGGTGCCCTTGATGTGCGAGCCGAGGGCGCGCACGCGCGTCCAGTCGTTGCCCAGGCCGCCGGCGAACTTGGACAGCAGGGCGTTTTCCTTGATCGATTCGTAGATGCCGTCGAGGTCGTCCGGCACCGTCGTGAGGTAGCAGGAGGACAACTGCGAGCGCAGCGTGCCGCTGTTGAACAGTGTGGGCGTCGACGACATGAAGTCGAAGCTCGACAGCACTTCGTAGAACTCGATGGCACGGGCTTCGCGGTCGATCTCGTTGAGCGACAGGCCCATGGCCACGCGCATGAAGAAGGCCTGTGGCAGCTCGATGCGGCTCTTGCGCACGTGCAGGAAGTAGCGGTCGTACAGGGTCTGCAGGCCCAGGTAGTCGAACTTCAGGTCGCGGTCGGACTTCAGGGCGGCGCCCAGGCGCTTGAGGTCGTACTGCAGCAGCTTTTCGTCCAGCAGCTCGTTGTCGACGCCCTTTTTGATGTACAGCGGGAAGTTGTCGGCGTAGGCTTCGGCGCGCTCGGCCGGCGCCACCTCGCGGCCGACCACTTCCTTGAAGATCGTGTGCAGCAGCAGGCGCGCGGTGACGAAGGTGTAGTCGGGTTCCTTCTCGATCAGCGTGCGGGCGGCCAGGATGGAGGCCTTGTAGACCTCGTCCAGCGGCACGCCGTCGTACAGGTTGCGCATGGTCTCGGCGGCGATCGGGTCCGGCTTGACGTCGCTGCCCAGGCCTGCGCAGGCCGAGACGATCAGCGCCTGCAGGCCGTCCAGGTCGAGCGGCACGCGCTGGCCGGCGTCGAGCACGTGGAACTTGGGCGTAGCCGGCGTCTCGTGCTGGACCTGCTTGGCGCGCTCCTGGGCGCGGCGCTCGCGGTACAGCACGTAGGCACGCGCCACTTCATGGTGGCCGCTGCGCATCAGGCCGAGTTCGGCGGCGTCTTGCACGTCCTCGATGTGGAAGGTGCCGCCGCCCGGGCGCGAGCGCACCAGCGCCTTCACCACGGCCTGCGTCAGTTGCTCGACCTGCTCGCGCACGCTGGCGGAGGCGGCGCCCTGGGTGCCGTGCACGGCCAGGAACGCCTTCATCATGGCGATGGCGATCTTGTCGGGCGCGAACGGGACGACGGCGCCGTTGCGGCGGATGATCTGGTAGTGGGCCAGCGGGCTGCTGGCGGCGGTGCCAGTGCCCGGCTGCGGGGCGGCGCCAATGGCGCCATGGCCAGGAACGGAGGGAGTGTTCAGGGCAGTTTGCATTGCTTACCTCGGCTGCGGATTGTTCTTCGGGAGGGGACGAAGTGTAATCGTCCCGCACGCGTCAAACCACTATATCTAGTGCCAAACTGCATGACAAGCGCTATAGGTAGCGTTTGGAGCCAAGTCCCAGGTGCACAAACCTGTGGACAGCTTGTTGGCAGCCTGTGGCCCGCGGGCGCGTTCGTGACGTGCTTCACGCAAGCCGCAAGGCGCTGCTGCGGATGCGTTGCCGGGCAGCAACTTGCAGGCTGGCGGTAAGGCCAGACCGCACCCAGCTTGGCGGCGCTCGAAGAGCTGGTGCCCTGCGGTGACCCAGACTACGAAAAAGTGGGGAAGCTGGCATCCGGCCACCCCAGCTGCCGCCGCAACTCATCCCAGTCGAACCCCGCCCCCGGATCCGCCTTGCGCCCCGGCGCGATGTGCTCGTGGCCGGCGACGTGGCGCACCGGATAGCGTTGCGCCAGGCTGGCGCACAGCGCGCCCAGCGCCTCGTACTGCGCCGGCTCGAAGGCCTCGCCTTCCAGGCCTTCCAGTTCGATCCCGACCGAGTCGTCGTTGCAGTTGTCCCGGCCGCGGTAGCTGGAGGCGCCGGCATGCCAGGCGCGCTGGTCGCAGCTGACGAACTGCCACAGCGCGCCGTCGCGGCGCACGAAGAAGTGGGCCGACACCTGCATGCCCGCGATGGTCTTGAAGTACGGGTGGGCGTTCCAGTCCAGCGCGTTGGTGAACAGCTGCCGCACTTCGTCGCCGCCGTAGACACCGGGCGGCAGGCTGATGGAGTGCACCACGACCAGGTCGACTTGCGCGCCGGCCGGGCGCGGGCCGAAGTTGGGCGAATCGCAGCGGCGGGCGAACCGGTACCAGCCGTGGCGCCACAGAGCGTCCTGCGGCGCCGGGGCTTCAGCCGGCTTCGGGCTCATCGGAGTCGTCGCTGCCGGGCGTGGCGATGGCCAGCCGCGCGATGCGGTAGCGGATCTGGCGCAGGCTCAGGCCCAGCTTTTGCGCCGCCGCCGTGCGGTTGAAGCCGGTGTCGCGCAGCGCCTTGACCAGGATGTCGCGCTCCTGCTGGTCCAGCCAGGCTTGCAGGTCGGTCGGCGCCGCCGCCACGCCGGCCGGCTCCGCTGCCGTGACGGCAACCGAAGAGGGCGCGAAATCCACCTGCAGCTGGGTGCCGTCGGACAGGGCCAGCGCGCGGTGCAGCAGGTTCTCCAGTTCGCGCACGTTGCCCGGCAGCGGATGCTCCTGCAGCTGCTGCACCACCTGCGGCGACAGGTGCGGCGCCGCCATCCCCGACTCGTGGGCGATGCGCGCCAGCAGTGCCTCGCACAACGCCGCCAGGTCTTCGCGCCGCTCGCGCAGCGGCGGCAGCAGGATCTCGATCACGTTCAGGCGGTAGAACAAGTCCTGCCGGAACCGTCCGGCCTGCACGTCGGCGGCCAGGTCGCGGTGGGTGGCGCTGACGATGCGAACGTCCACCGCGTCTTCCTGGGTGGAGCCGAGCGCGCGCACCTGGCGCTCCTGGATCGCCCGCAGCAGCTTGGACTGCATGGGCAAAGGCAGGTCGCCGATCTCGTCCAGGAACAGCGTGCCGCCGCGCGCGGCCTGGAAATAGCCTTCGCGGTCGGCGGTGGCGCCGGTGTACGAGCCCTTGCGGGCGCCAAAGAACTCGGCTTCCAGCAGGGTTTCCGGGATCGCGCTGCAGTTGACGGCGATGAAGGCGCCGTCGGCGCGGTGGCTGCAGGCATGCAGGGCCCGCGCCGCCAGCTCCTTGCCGGTGCCGGACTCGCCGCGCACCAGCACCGGCGCCATGCTGCGCGCCACCTTGGCGATGCGTTCCTTGACCTGCCGCATCGGCGCCGAGTCGCCCACCAGCCGCTGCAGCGCGGCGCTGCCCGAAGGCGTTGCGAGCGCCGGGCTGGCCACGGCGGCGCGTCCGGGGGGGCGGCCGCGCGCGGCCGCCGTCTCCTGCACGGCGGAAGCCACGACGGCGCGGAACT
>NZ_JAQGLS010000045.1 GCF_028292805.1 Ramlibacter sp.
TACTGGCGCCACGCAGCGCTGCTGCGCGAGCCGAACAAACGCTGTGCCCGAGCCCACCGCGATGAGGCCCTGGCGCCGCAGATTCAACGTGTCTGGCAGGCCAACATGCAAGTCTATGGCGCCGACAAGGTCTGGAAGCAGCTGGCACGCGAGGGAACCGTCGTGGCCCGCTGCACGGTGGAGCGGCTGATGCGGCGTCTGGGACTGCGCGGCGTGATGCGCGGCAAGGTCGTGAGGACCACCGTCAGCGACAGCAAGGCGCCGTGCCCGCTGGATCGGGTCAATCGGCAGTTCCGGGCCAAGCGGCCGAACCAGCTGTGGGTCAGCGACTTCACTTACGTTTCGACCTGGCAGGGCTGGCTGTACGTGGCGTTCGTCGTCGACGTGTTCGCTCGCCGCATCGTCGGCTGGCGCGTGAGCAGTTCGATGCGAACAGACTTCGTGCTGGATGCCCTGGAACAAGCCCTGTACGCCCGGCAGCCCGAGCGAGACGGTAGCCTCGTTTGCCACTCGGATCGCGGCTCGCAATACGTCAGCATCCGTTACACCGAGCGACTGGCAGAGGCGGGTATCGAGCCGTCGGTGGGCAGCAAGGGCGACTCCTACGATAACGCTCTGGCCGAGACCATCAACGGCCTCTACAAAGCCGAATTGATCCACCGCCGGGCGCCGTGGAAAACCAAGGAATCGGTGGAACTGGCCACGCTGGAATGGGTGTCCTGGTTTAACCACCATCGCTTGCTCGAACCCATCGGCTACATCCGCCGGCGCAGGCTGAGGCAAACTACTACCGGCAACTCGCCAGTCAGGCCACCTTGGTGGAGGTCTGACTTAAACCAACTGGCCTCCAAGGAGCCCGGGGCGATTCAGTTGCACTAGGCTACTCGATCTGCAGCTTCGCTTCCCGAACCACCCGAGCCCAGCGCTGCTGGTCCGCGCGGACCGTCTCGGCCAGCGCGGCGGACGTGCTGAACTGTGGTTCGTAGCCGGCCTTGCGCAGTGCCACCATGAATTCTGGTTGCGCAAGCACTTGCCCCGCGGCTTCGTTCAGACGCCGGATGACCGCCGCGGGAACGCGCGCCGGGGCGAAGACGCCGTACCAGGTCTCCCCTTGCACGTCGGGCAACCCGCTCTCGAGGAAGGTTGGGAGCTCGGGCATCAGCGACGAGCGTGCTGGGCTGAGGACGGCAATGCCTCGCAGCTTGCCGGAGCGGACCAGCTGCGCCGTGGCGGACACCGGCGCCATCACCATGTCAATCTGCCCTGAGACGGCATCGGCCATGGCCGGGCCGGTGCCCTTGTACGGCACATGCACAAGCCTCATCGTCCCGTTCAGGTTGAGGAGTTCACCGACCAGGTGAGGCGCCGTGCCGGTTCCGGGAGTGCCGAAGTTGAGAGGCCTGCGCTTCGAGAGCTCGATGAGCTCCGCCAGGTTGTTCGCGGGGAGCTTGGGGTTGACAGCCAGCCCTGTGCTTACCGCGCCAACCCGACTCACCGCCACCAGATCCGTGGCCGGGTCATAGGTGGTCTTCTTCTGGAGAAGGGGCTGTGTCACGATCGAGGAGTTCGCAAACAACAGGGTGTACCCGTCCGGCACTGCCCGCGTGACGAAGTCCGTGCCGATTGCACCGCCCGCGCCCGGTCGGTTGTCCACGATGACAGCTTGGCCAAGCACGGCGGATAGCTTTTCGGCGAAAGGGCGGACGATTGCGTCGAAGCCGCCCCCGGCGGCGAACGGGACCACCAGCCGAATGGTCCGGTCGGGATACCCCTGGGCCCACGCACAAGGCAGTGCCGAGGCGAGCGCGCCGCAAAGGAGGGTCCTGCGTCGGAGGGTGGGCATGTTCAAACCTTCCAGCCCTCTTCGGTGAGGTCGATGCGGTTGCCCACCGGGTCGAGCACGAACAGTTCGGTGAAGCGTCCGTCCTTGGGCAGCGCTTCCGCGCTCCTGCTGCCGCCCAGGTCCCCCGCAGTCGCGGCAACCCGTTGCATGTCGTCCACCTGGAAGCCGAAATGATGGAGGCCTTCGGGGCGTCCGCGCGTGGGGAGGATGGCGAGGTTGAGTTCGCCGTCGGACAGATAGATCGCCTCGCCAGCGCCCGCGCCGGGACCAAGAACCGGATGCCGGTGGACTTCCTTCATTTCGAAGGCGGTCTTGTAGAAATTCGCCAGCTTCGGCTGGTCGTCGGTGAGGATCGCGATGTGTCGGATGCGTGCCATGGAAGTCTCCTGAACGAAGCGCCGATTCTAGGAAGGGCGGTCGCGTCCCAGAAGCGCAAACTCGGAACGACACCTCTTCCGCTACAGAATACCTGGGCCACCGAGCCGTCCCTTCATGAAGAATCTCGATCTCACCACCCTCCAGCTGTTCGTTACCGTGTGCGACACGCGAAGCATCACGAAGGCGGCTGCCCAGGCCAACATCGTCGGGTCGGCCATCAGCAAGCGAATAGCCCAGCTTGAGGATTCCCTCGGCACGCCATTGCTGGAGCGCTGGCGGCATGGGGTCGTCCCTACGGCAGCAGGCGAAACCCTGCTCGAACACGCCCGCAGCATGTTCGCGAGCGTGGCCGGGATCGAGCGTGACATGGCGGCGTACGCGTCAGGCATCCGGGGGAAGGTCCGCATGCTGGTCTCGGCTTCGGCACTTGCCGGAACTCTCGCGACCGAGGTGTCACGGTTCCTGCAGGTCCCGGGCCACGCGGGCATCCAGCTGGACATCGAGGAGCGCAGCAGCACCGCGGTCGCGATCGGCGTCCGCGAAGGCAATGCCTCTGTTGGCATCTGCTGGGATGCCGTCGAGATGCATCAACTCCAGGCCCGCCTGTACCGTATGGATCGGCTGGCTATCGTCACGCCGGCAGTGCACCCCCTGGCACACCTGGCGGAGGTGTCTTTCGAACAGGCCCTGGATTTCGACCACGTCGGAATGCCCATGACCAGCGCCGTCAAGGCCGTTCTCCAGCGCGCTTCGGCACTGGAGGGAAAGCCGCTGGTGTACCGGGTCCTCGTCAACAGCTTCGAGGCCGCCCTCAAGGTGGTGGGCGCAAACCTGGCGGTGAGCGTGATGCCACGCCAGATCGCGGAGCCCGCCGCCCAGGCCTTGGGGGTGCGCGTAATTCCCTTGAGCAACCCCTGGGCACATCGGCGGATCGTGGTCTGCTACCGCGACGAGAGTTCCCTCTCCCAGCCAGCCAGGCTCCTGGTGGAGCATCTCGCAAGCGCAGGGGCGCAGAAAGAAGTGGCGCCCGGCAGCTGAAGGGCGCGGCCGGCGGTCCGGCACATACAGGCGCGACGTTGCAGCAGCGTGCGCCGCGGCGGCGACAGTCAGCTGCCTGCCTTCGACGCGATCATTGCGGCTGCACGCGCGCGATCCGGGCCATCTGGGCGTAGGAGGCGAGTTGGTCGGCAACGTACTTGCGGAACTCCTCGGATGTCCTGGTCGGGCTGACGTCGAAGCCGACCGCCGCGAATCTTGCGTGCGTGTCGCTGTCCGCGAGCACCGCGTACAGCTCGGCGGCCAGCTTGTCCACGATCGGTTTGGGCAGGCCGGCAGGTCCGAAGATTCCGTTCCACGGATTCAGGTCGAAGCCCGGCAGGGTATCGGCGAGCACGGGCACGTCCGGCAAGAGCGGGGAACGCTGCGCATTCGTCATTGCCAGCGGCCGCAGTTTGCCGCTGCGGATCGACGGCAAGCCCACCCCGAAATCGACAACGTACATGTCGAGGTGGCCTGCGAGCATGTCCGTCAGCGCCTGCGGCGCCGACTTGTAGGTGACACTGATCATCTCGGCTTGAGCCATCTTGGCGAGCGCCTCGGAGGCGAGCATAGAGGTGCTGTTGGAAGTCGCGAACGAGACTTTGCCGGGGTTGGCGCGTGCGTACTCGATCAGCTCACGGATGGTCTTCACCGGGAGCGACGGTCTCACCGTCACCACGAAGGGAAGGATGCCCGTGCGCCCGATCGGGGTGAAGTCGTTGATCGGGTGGTAGCGCAAGCTCTTGTACAGCGCGGGATTGACGGAGTGCGAGGTCGCGGTCGTCATGAGCAGGGTGTAGCCGTCCGGCGCTGCCTTCGCGGCATGCTCCACCCCGATCTGCGCGTTGGCGCCGGCACGGTTGTCGATGACGACCGGCTGCTTGAGCCGCTCTCCCAGCTTCTGTGCAACGACGCGGGCCACGGCATCGGTGCCACTGCCGGCCGCGAATGGCACCACCAGGGTGACGGGGCGGTCCGGGTAGGTCTGGGCGGCGGCGCCGGCGCCGGCGGCGGCGAGGAGCGCCGCAGCAAGGAGGTGAAGTACACGATGGAACATGGAGGATGGTGTCCGGCTCATGCCAGCAGGTTTGTGGTTCGATGGGTTGCAGTTGCCACGACGTCAGTCCGCCTTCGCCCCAGTCGCCTTGATCACCACACCCCAGCGCGGGATCTCCGCCTTGATCCAGCTGCCGAACTGCTCGGGGGTGGTGGCGACCACCTCGAACTCCATCTCCTGCAGCCTGCGGGTGATTTCCGGGGAGTTAAGGATCTTCACGATCTCGCGGTGGAAGCGGTCGATGATGGGCCGCGGTGTCCCCGCGGTGGTGAGAAAGCCGATCCACGAGGTCGCTTCAAAGTTCTTGTATCCCAGTTCGATCAGGGTCGGTACGTCCGGCGTGCTGGCAAAGCGCCTCGTGCCGCTGGAGGCCAGCAGCTTGAGCTTGCCTTCCTTGACGAACTGCTGCACGTTGCCTGGCACCAGGAACGCGGCATGCACATTGCCGGCGGCGAGGTCCATCACGGCGGGACCCGCGCCGCGGTAAGGGATGTGCGTGATGTGGACCTTCGCCGCCAGCTTCAGCATCTCCATGGTGAGGTGCGAGGCGCTGCCCACGGCCACCGAGGCGTACGAGAACTTGGCGGGCGCCGCCTTGGCTTTGGCGATCAGGTCCTCCACGCTGGTGATCCCGGAGTTGGCGTTGACCACCAGGTACTGCGGTGACTTTACCGCCAGGGTGATGGGCGCCAGGTCCTTGACCGGGTCGTAGGGCATCTTGTCGAACAGCGTGGCATTGATCGCCATCGGCCCGTTGTAGCCGATCAGCAGGGTGTGCCCGTCGGGTGCGGCCTTGGCCACAATGTCGGCGCCGATGTTGCCGCCTGCACCGGGCTTGTTCTCCACGATCACCGGTTGGCCGATCGCCTCCTGCAGCTTGGGTGCCACCAGTCGGGCCACCACGTCATTGGTGCTGCCCACGATGGGGACGATGATGCGCACGGGCCGGTTGGGCCCCCATTCCTGCGCCTGCGCGAAGGCGCCGGTGGACAAGGCTGCTGCGGCCAGGACAAGGGCTGCCCTGCGGTCGAAGATGTTCATGGTGCTTGGCTCCTGAGGCATTGCTCACAACGTGTAAAGGGGGCGTCCGCCGCGCGACAACTGCGGCGCCCCGTCTTCCCATGAAGGGTAGGCGCCCAGCATCTTGACCTGCGCCCCCTGCGGGGGCGCCCAGGGCAGCAGCGACTGCGGGGTCCATCCGATGCCCCACGACGTCGATGTAGAAGAGGTACTCCCACACGCCCCGCTTGGACGGGCGGGATTCGAAGCGTGCCATCGACACACGCCATGTTGATAGAACGGCTCCACGCCTTGTCGCCTTGCGGAAAGGATCAGCGATGTCGTGGACCTTGCGGCGGCTGGCTGGCGCGCTGCCGCCGAAAGCAATGGTGTCGTGCATCATGTCTCGCGCAAGGGGCGTGCCGCAGGAGTGTCCCGTCTTGCTGCGGCGCCCGAGATCATTCGGCCTTGATGTTCAGGCGCCTGACGACGGGGCCCCAACGGTCCATGTCGGTTCTGACGAGGCTGATGAACTCCTGTTGCGGCAGGTAAGAGGGCTCCAGTCCCTGTGTTTGCAGCGTCTTTTCGAATTGCGGGTCGTCGATGGCCCTGCTCGCCTCGTCGATCAGGCGTGCCTTCACCGCCGCGGGAACGCCCGAAGGCGCGACCAGCCCGAACCACAGCCCGACATCGAACCCGGGCAGGCCGGAGGCATCGGCGGTGGCCACGTTCGGCAGCGCCGGGCTGGCGCGCCTAGTCGAGACGGCGAGCAACCGCGCGCGGGCGGACCTGGCATGCGGCACGGCCTGCTGCACTGCCATGAACATGCAGTCCACTTCGCCGCTGATCGCCGCGGTCATGGCCCCCGCCACTCCCGAGTACGGCACGTGCAGCAGCCTGGCGCCCGTCATGTCCTGCAGCAGGGCGCCGGCCATGTGCTGGGGCGACCCGGTGCCTGCGGATGCAAAGGTCAGCGGTTTCTCGGACTTCTTCGCCAGCGCGATGAACGAGGCCAGGTCATGGGCTTCCAGCCCGGGCCGCACCGCGAGCACCATCGCCCCGCGCGCGACGAGACAAAGCGGCTCCAGGTCCTTCATCGGGTCGAAGCCCAGTTTGTAGAGGTGCGGGTTGATGGAAAACTGGTTGGGGACAATCCCGATGGTGTAGCCATCGGCCGGCGCCTTCGCCATCGCCTGGAAACCGATGTTGGCCGCCGCGCCCGGACGGTTCTCCACCACCAGCGGCTGGTTCAGCCTGGCACCCATGATCTGAGCCAGGCCGCGAGCGAGCACGTCCGGGCCGCTGCCGGGGGACGTGGGCACGATGAACTTGATGGGACGATCAGGGAACGGTGACTGCGCCCTGGACTGCGTTCCGACCAGCAGTCCGAGGGCCGCGGCCGTACAGAACTGGCGACGCGCTTGTTGCATGGTTTGTCTCCTTTGATTCTGGTGCGGGGTCAGACGCCCATCACATTCAGCAGGGCCACGCGCTTTTCTCGTTGAACCACGTCGAGGGCCCGACGCAACGCGGGCAGCAACTGCTCGCGGCTGGTGACGCGCTCCCCGTATCCGCCGGACGCTTCCGCATAGCGCTCGAAATCCGGCAGGGGCTTCAGCGATGCGATGGGTGCGGTTCCCCTTTCCTGCCGTTCCCTGGCGGCACTCTGGTTCGGGTACATCCCGGTGGCAGCCAGTTGCACGGCATCCCAGGCCTCGTTGTTGTAAACCACGATGAGCACCGGTAGCCCATGCATCGCCGCAGCCTGGTGGCACGCGGCGGGGTTGTTGAAGATGTACGCCCCGTCGCCGACGACGGCGATCACCATTTTGTCCGGCGCCGCCTGCTTCGCGCCCAGCGCCGCCGCGATGCCCCAGCCGAGGCCACCGGAAGACGGCAGCGAAAAGAAGGTACCGGGCTCGTCGAAGCTCAATGCTTCGCGCACCAGCGAGTACTCGTTGACCACCACGGCGTCGGAAGGTCGCACCTGCTCGAGGCAGTGCGACAGGAACAGCTTCGTGATCGGCCCACCTTGGGCGGCGTCGGAGGCGATGGTCGACTGCACGTGCTCGTCCCACTGGCGCGCCTCCTGCGCCAGCCGCTGCCTGCGCGCGGCCACCCGGCTGTCGCGGTCGACTCCCATGGCTTCGAGCTCGACCGCCAGAAGGTCGAGGAGCGCCCGAACCGAGGTGGTAATGGACAAGTCGGCGGGAAAGCTCCGCACGGGATAGTTCACGAACAGCGGGTCGACGCCCGCGTGGGCGATGAATGCCGTCTTGGTCGGCTGAGTCTGCCTGTGCACCCAGGGTACGTCGTTCTCGAGGAAGAGCAGGGCGTCCGCCTTCGGAAAGACACGCCCCAGCTCGTGCCCGAGGTGGAGTCGATGCGTGGACGGGGCGTTCATTTGGCGCGTCACCTTCGCCTCGGCGATGCCGATGGCGAACCGCTCGCACAGGCTGGCCAGGAGCGGGACCGTGCCGGGGTCGCTGCCGCTTAGCCCCGGCACGATGACGGGAAACTCGGCGGCCGCCAGGGCGTGTGCCAGCCGCCGCACTGCTGTGGCGTCCGGAAACGCTGCAGTGGGTGTCGCCGGAAATCGCCCGAAGCCTCCGATGGCCGGCGCACGGGCGAGCACCTCCCGCGGCAACGTCAGGTACACCGGGCCTTTCGGCTCGGCCATTGCGATGTTGAGCGCGCGGTCGACCACCTGCTCGACGTTGATTCCATCGCGCAGCTCGTATTCCCATTTCACGAACTCGCGCACCATGCCGGCTTGGTCGTACATCTCCTGCGCCCAGTGAATTTCGCTGGTGCGGCTGCCCGGGTAGCCGGATTCGAAAAGCGGTGTGCGGCCGGAGGTGAAGAACATCGGCGCGCGGGCGCGCGCCGCGTTCATCAGGGCGCAGACCGCGTTGGCGGTGCCCACGCTCACGTGCAACATCACGGCCTGCGGCTTGCCTGACACCATGTAGTAGCCGTGCGCCATGCCGACGGCGAGGTTCTCATGCACGGCCAAGACCGGCGTCGGGAACTGCAGGCCCGATGCCTGGGCCCGCGCATAGGCCTCGACGATCGGCGCGGTATCGGTGCCCGCGCCAACATAGAGAAAATCCACCCCGCGGTCCTTCAGGACTGCAAGGTAGTGCTCGGCGACTGTCGTCGCGGTGGAACTCGCGGCGCCGCCGCCGACTGCCCCTTGCTGTTCAACTCGCATGCTTTCCTTTTCGTTGCTTGATGGTGACCGCCCGGGCCGCCTGCCTAACGCGGGTAGTGCGGCGGGATCTTCGCGTCAACGTTGATCCATACGCTTTTCACCTGGGTGTACTCGCGCATGACTTCGAAGCCCATTTCACGCCCGTACCCGGACATGCCATTGCCGCCGAAGGGAGATGCCGGGTTCACTCGCTTGTAGCAGTTGACCCAGACCATTCCGCTGTGCAGTTCGCGGGCGAAGCGGTGCGCCCGTTGCAGGTCGCGCGTCCACAGGCCGCCACCGAGCCCGTACTCGGTGCCATTTGCGATCTCCAGCGCTTCCTCGTCGTTCCTGAAGGTCAGCACGGTCACGAACGGGCCGAACACTTCCTCCTGCGCGATGCGGTCTCGCCAGGAGGCTGCGCGCACGACGGTGGGCTCGACGTAGCAACCAGCGGCCAATTCGCCGCGGGGCGATCGGCCACCACTTAGCAATTCACCACCTTGGGACAGGGCGATCTCCACGTAGCCGAGCACCCGGTCACGATGCAGGGCGCTGGTCAGCGGCCCCATCTCGGTGTCCGGGTCAAGCGGGTTGCCCAGGCGGATGCTCCGGGCCAGCGCGATGAACTTCTCCAGGAACGCGTCGGCGATGCTTTCGTGCAACACCAGGCGCGAGCCCGCGATGCAGGCCTGGCCCTGGTTGTGGAAGCTGGCGAACGCTGCTCCATTCACGGCCGCGGTCAGGTCGGCGTCCTCGAAGACGATGTTGGCTCCTTTGCCGCCGAGTTCCAGTTGGACCTTCTTCAGGTTGCCCGCGCTCGCCTGGACAATCCGCCGGCCCGTTGCCGTGCTGCCAGTGAAGGAAATCTTGGCAATCCCAGGATGCTCCGCGATGGCCTGCCCCGCCACCGTTCCCAGGCCGGGCAGGACGTTCACTACGCCGGCGGGGATCCCTGCTTCGGCCAGCAGGGCGGCGATCAGCAAGGAGGACAGCGGCGTGAGTTCGGCCGGCTTCATGACGACGCAATTTCCGGCTGCCAACGCAGGGGCCAGTTTCCAGCCGGTGAACATCAGGGGGAAGTTCCACGGCACCACCTGCCCGACGACCCCCAATGGTTCTCGCAGGGTGTAGTTCAGGAAGCCCGCATCCACGGGAATCTGGTCGCCCTGTACCTTGTCGGCCATGCCTGCGAAGTAGCGGAACGTCATCGCGGTGCGCGGGACATCGATCAGGCGTGAGTCGCGGATCGGATGGCCGGTGTCGAGGGACTCCACCCGGGCGAGTTCCTCTGCCTGGCTCTCGATCAGGTCTGCTGCCTTGAGCAGGATACGGCCGCGTTCGGCGGCAGGCAGGTTGCGCCAGGCCGGAAAAGCGCGGTGCGCGGCCGCCACTGCCCGATCGACGTCGACCGCTCCTGCCATGGCGACGTCCACGAGCACCGAGTTGTCATGCGGGTTGATGCTGGCGAGTGTGTCGCCGTCTGCTGCATCCACGAATCGACCGTCGATGAACAACTGGTTGGGAAGGCCGGACGAGGTTCGGGGATTGCTCACGGGACTTGGGCCTGCTCTGGGGGGCCGTCTGAACGCGACCTGCGCGTGCGCAGCGCTCCGGATCGGCGAATCAGTAGAACGAGACGCCGATGGAACCGAGCGGCCCGAAGTCGGCGTGGATCACGTCCCCCGCTGCGACGTTGACCGGTCGCGTGAAGGAGCCGGCGAGCAGGATGTGGCCGGGCTGGAGCATGATGTCGTGCCGTGCCAGGCGGTTCGCCAGCCAGACGATGCCCATTGCAGGATGTCCCATGATGGCCGCGGAGACCCCTGACTCCTCGATGACGCCGTTCTTCGAAAGCGTGGCAGCGCACCAGCGCAAGTCGACGTCCATCGGGCGAACTGGACGTCCCCCGGTCACCATTCCGGCCGCGGCGGCGTTGTCCGCGATGGTGTCGACGATCGCGCGTGGCACCTCGGTCCTGTAGTCGATGATCTCCAGCGCCGGCGTCACATACGCTGTGGCGTCGAGTACGTCGTAGATCGTCACGTTCTTGCCACCGACCTGCTTGCCAAGCACGAACGCAAGCTCCACTTCCAGGCGTGGCGCCGAGAAACGCGCCACGGGAATGCGCGCGCCGTCGGCGTAGGTCATGTCATCGAGCAGCACGCCGTAGTCGGGCTCGGTCATCTTCGATGCCTGCTGCATCGCGCGGGAAGTCAGGCCGATCTTGTGGCCGATCACGCGCGCGCCGGCCTGCACCCGTTTCTCCGCCCACATTTGCTGGACCACGTACGAGTCCTCGATTTCCATCGCCGGCCAGGTTTTGCTCACTTGCGCAATGGGCTGGCAGTTGCGCCCTGCTTCGAACAGGGCGTCAGCGGCCTGTCGCCGCTCTTGCTGGCTGATCACGAGAGTTCTCCTTGGGTCGTTCTTTCGAGCACCACGAGCGGGGGCCGCGGGCCCTGCGTCTTGGCGGTGATGGGCGGGGGCGGCAGGGCGGCCTCACCCGGGGTGACCACGAAGCGATGCTCGAGGGAATACCAGGGGCCGGCGATGCTCGCGTCGGGTGCCGGTTGGTCCTCGTGGAGCACGTACTCTCCGACCAGCGCCTGCGTCACCCCGAACTGCACGTCCGTTGTGAGGTGCGGATCGTCGCTCGAATACAGCTGCGAAAACTGCGTCTTGTAGCCGGGCTTGTGGATCAGGAAATGGATGTGCGCCGGCCGCATGTTGTGCCGGCCCTGGGCGCGAATCAGCGCGCCGACGGGACCGTCCACGGGGATCGGGTAGCCGGACGGCTTGACCGTGCGGAACTCGATGCAACCGTGCGCGTCGGTCATGAACTTGCCACGCAGGTTCATGTCGGCTTGCTGCGGATCCTGGTTCTCGTAGTAGCCGTCCCCGGACGCCTGCCAGATGTCCACCTCCGCGCGGGCGACCGGTTGATCGGCTTCGTCGCGCACCCAGGCCTTCACGAACACCGGATAGCCGGGGGTGGGCGAGCGCACGATGGACCCGCCATGGGGCGTCAGGGGCGATCCCTGGCGCCAGAACGGGCCCATCAGGTTGGCGGTCGTCTCGCCCATGCTGCCGCCGTTGTTCAACAGGCAAACCAGCGCCGAAACGCCGAGCGATCCGGCAGCCAGTACCACCTCGTTGTGCGAGGGCGTCGTCAGCTGGCCGCACTTGGCGATCACTGCGCAGATCTGCCGAAATTCGGCCTCGGTCAGCTCGGTGTCCCGCACGAAGTCGTGCAGGTGCTGAACGGCTGCGGACAGCACGCGCCGCAGCCGCGGATCGGGGGTGCGTGCCACTTCGGCGAGCACGGCGCGGGTGAGGTCCGCCTGGTTCTGGATGATCATGGTTACTTGATGTGCAAGCCGCCGTCGACCACCAGGGTGGTGCCGGTGATGAACGAGGCCTCGTCGCAAGCCATCCAGAGGATGGGGTGCGCGATCTCGACGGGGTCGGCCCAGCGCCCGAGCAGGGAGGTGTCCTGCCGCTGGTCCTTCAACGCCTCGACGCTCTTGCCGGCGGCTTTCGTCCGGTTGACGTGAAACTCCGTGAGGGTGGAACCGGGACACACCACGTTCACCCGGATGCCGTGGGCGGCCTCCTCGAACGCCAGGGTGCGGGTCATCGCGATGATGGCCGCCTTGGTGGCGTCATAGAGGGCCATCCCCTTTCGACCCTTGACGGCGTAGCAGGACGACACGTTGACGATCGCCCCTTTACCCGACTGCCGCAAGGCGGGCAGGGCCGCGCGGCAGAAGTTCGCGTTGCCGATCATGTTGACGTTCACGACGGCCTGCCACTCTTCGGGGCTTGCGTCCGCGAAGGTTGCGTAGTTGCGCATTGCAGCGTTGTTCACCAGGATGTCGATGCGACGGAAAGCTGCCAGGCACTCGCTTGCCGCAGCGACGGCAGTCGCCGGGTCGGCCACGTTGGCCGCCATGACCCTGACCTTCGCTTCCGGCGTGCGCTCGGCGATGGCGGCCGCCGTACGCTCGAGGGCGCCGGCGTCCATGTCGACCAGCACCACATGGGCGCCCTCGGCGCAGAACAGGGCGGCGGTGGCAGCCCCGATGCCGCCGCCGCCGCCCGTGAGCAGGGCGACCTTCCCTGCCAGGCGGCCGCTCACAGCGAGTACACCGGCTGGTTCTCGCCGTAGACCAGGTGCGACTTGGCCCACTCCTGCGGCCTCTGCTCCCGCGGCAGCAGGACGCCCGCGGAGCGCACGCGCTGCGCGGCGGACTCGGTGGCCGGCGGCTCCTGGCCTTGCTCGAGGCCGACCGTTGCTTCGAAAAGCATGCGTCGTGCCATGACGATGGCGCGGTCCGAAGGCAACAGCTTTTCGACCTCGTGGTCCTGAATCGGCCCCATGCTTTCCTGCAGCGAGGCGTCCTGGGCGGCGAAGCCGAACACGCCGCTGAACGAGCGCCCCTCCTTCTGCGCCTGGCGGTCGATCAGGTAGTCGTTGCCCTTGTTGGCCTTGGGCCGCCAGGTCCCGCCGGGCACATTGGTGCCGGGCTCGTACTCGCAGTGAACGCCCTTGCCCTCTTCGAGGTGGTGGCGCTCCTCGGCCGACAGCGGCTGGTCCGGGCGGAAGTTGATGCTCCACGCCCAGCAGTGGTGGTCGTCGATCGGCACCCACACGTGGCCGCCGAGGGCGTGGTCGCCGAACGGCGGAATCAGGTTGTACCAGGGGAAGATCCACTGGGTGACGCGCCAGTAGTAGGAGTCGGGTTCGCCCATGCGCCGGCCGAACAGCGTCAGCCCGCCGTCGTGACGCTCGACCTCGAAGGTGACGTTGCCGTCCTTCTTGATGTAGTCGTTGGCCTTGGTGCCCTGGTGGAAGGGATCGTTGTCGACCTCGAACTTGTGCACGAAGGAGACGTGGCTGGTGTCGATGCCGCCTTCCATGGCCTGCAGGTAGTTGCATTCCTGCAGCCGCTTGGACACGAAGACATGGCTGTCCGGCAGGTTGGCCCACTCGACGCCGGGCGGGCCCGGCTGCTTGTCCTTGGGCCCCATGTAGGCCCAGACGATGCCGGCGCGCTCGATGCACGGGTAGCCGGTGATGGACATCTTTTCGCAGACCTGGGGCGCCTGGGGCACGTCGACGCACTTGCCGTGGATGTCGAACTTGAGCCCGTGGTAGCTGCAGCGCACGCCATTGGCTTCGTTGCGGCCGAAATAGAGCGACACGCCACGATGCGAACAGAACTCGCTGATCAGGCCCACCCGGCCTTCGCTGTCCCGGAACGCAAGCAGCTTCTCGCCGAGGATCTGCACCCGGACCTGCGGTCCGTCTGGCTCGGCGACTTCACGCGAAAGCAGGATTGGAATCCAGTAGCGGCGCAGCAGATTGCCGGTCGCAGTTGCCGGGCCCGTGCGCACGAGCGTCTTCATCATGTCTTTCATGGCTTGTCCGTTGTGCGGTGATGGTGTCCATTGTACGAACTGCGAAACGGAAGGTCAAGAAAGGGGAACGCCTCCCAGGCTGACGGTGAGGTGGTCCGCCATGGTCCGCAGCACCTTGCCGAAGTCATGCACGCGAGCCTCCGTCAGGCGCACATCGGGACCGAAGACACCCAGGGAGCCCGCGACGGTCCCGCTGGTGTCGAAAAAGGGTGCCGCAACCGCATAGGCCCCCTGGATCAGCTCGTTGTGGCCCATGGCGTAACCGCGTTCCCTGGTGATGGTCAGTTGGTCGCGCAGCCAAGCCAGGTCGGTGTTCGTGCCGGCTGCGAAGGCGTCCAGTTGCCCTGGTTGCAGTGGGGTGAACGCCAGGATCGCGCGGCCGCTGGCACCCCGCACCAGCTTCTCGCTGTAACCCACCCCACGCCGAAAACTGATGGGCTGGGGGCTTTGCATCTCGGCCACGCACAGGCGCATGTCACCCCGGGCGACGAACAGCGCGACGGTTTCGGCAGTGAAAGTCCATGCCTCCGTCATCACCGGCCGCGCCAGGGCGGTCAGATCGAGTGTGGTGCTCCAGGCGTGCGCCAGCCGCGCCACGGCGGGGCCCAGGCGAAAGCGCTGCGGCTCACCCGACGAAGTCACGAATCCCCGTTTCTCCAAGGTGTTGAGGAGCCGGTACAACGTCGGACGGGTCAGGCCCACACGCTTGACGAGGTCTGCAACCAACAGGTCGTGCTGCGCCGGCCCGAAGGCGGCGAGGATGTCCAAGGCTCGCTCCACCGCCCGCACGCCTTCGCCTGCCGAGGGGCTGGTTCTTTCGTCTGTGTCTTGATCCATGGGTTTTCGGGTTCGGGGGCGCACTGATTGACAGAGGCCCGATGTTGGCGAAAATAGAGACGACTGTCCATTGTCCGGACATCGGGTGCCGGCGATCGGCACCGCACAAATTAAGGAGACATCATGCACAAGCGGGCTTTCCTCAGCCGCGTCGCGGCCGCAGTCTGCGGCTCCTTCCTTGCTGTCGCAGCAACTGCGGCCTCGGCGCAAGAGTGGCCGGCGAAGCCGATTCGCATTCTCGTGAGTTTCGCCCCGGGCGGCTTGACGGATCTCATCGCGCGCGCGCTGCAGCCAAGGTTGCAGGAAGGCCTGGGCCAGCCCGTCGTGATCGAGAACCGCCCCGGCGCGGGCGGCACTCTCGCCGAGGGGCTGCTGGCCAAGGCGCCGGCCGACGGGTACACGATCCTGCTCAGCGCGGACAGCGTGCCGGCCAACCCTCACCTCGTGCAGAACCTGCCGTACGACACGTTCAGGGACCTGACGCCGGTCAGCATGCTGGCGCGCATCCCGCTCGTCCTGCTGGTGCCCAACACGGTGCCAGCCACGACCGTGAAGGAGTTCGTGTCGCATGCCAAGGCGGGCGGTGCGAAGGCGAGCTATGGCAGCCCCGGCATCGGCACGAGCAACCACCTCTACTTTGAAGTCTTCAAGGACCTGACCAGCACCGATCTTCCGCACGTCGCGTACAAGGGAGGCGGACCGGCCATGACCGACCTCATGGGCGGCCACATCCAGGCGCTGCTGATCTCGAGCACCCTGGCCGTCCCGCAGGCGGGGGCGGGCAAGGTCAAGGCGTTGGCGGTCACCAGCGACAAGCGCCTGGCGCAGTTGCCGAACGTCCCCACGTTCGCCGAAGCCGGCTTTCCCGACTTCAAGCCGCAGCAATGGACGGGCTTGTTCGTCCCGAGCGGCACGCCCGCGGCCATCGTTGCCCGGATCCATGCGGAGTTCGCCAGGGCGCTGAAGGCTCCCGACGTTCTCTCGCGACTGAACGACCTCAACGCGGAGCCGGTGATGAGTACACAAGGGGAATTCGCCAGCTATCTGCGGCGCGAGACCCAGACCCTGGGCCGACTCATCAAGGACCGGGGTATCACGGGGCAGTAGGCGGGGCGCGGCCGTCGGCTCCCCGCCGGGCGGGGTTGGGCAGCAATCCAGCCTCGGGCCCTTCACACCACCGCGCGCGCGTGCGCGCTGCCTCCGGCGCGGCGCGGCGCGTGGGCGTGGGCGTGGGCGTTTTACTGGCGGATGCAGATCCTCGCCCTTATCTTTCGGCGCCGCACTGAAGGCCGTCTTCAGCGCGCCGGCCCGCTAGCGTGCGGCATGCGATTTCGCTTAATTCACTTGCGGATGAATCTTCGGCCGAATGCAGACTGATCTGCCGGTTTTTCCGGACCAGTGACTTCTAGGAAGATGGCTCCAATTCGCAGAGGAGCTGTCGGTGGGAAATGGATGCACCGTCACGGTACCGTCCAGGCATGGGCTCGCGCTGGTGCAGGGACTGACATGTCCTCAGGTGTTGGTTGCCGTGCAGCCGGTGGTGCCCGCCGGCCCCACTTCGTCCATCGGCCGCAGCTGACGATCGCGCGGCCCGTCACGGCGTGCTGCCTTAACATGCGTCCGCCACCCGCTGGATCAGCTCGCGCAGCCAGCGGCTGCCGTTGTCGCGCAACTGGCGTTCGTGCCAATACTGCGTTACCGAGTACTCCGGCAGCCGAAACGGCGGAGGGTGCGCCCGCAGGCCGCATTCGCGCGCCATCACCAGGCCCGCTCGACCCGGCACGGTCGCCAGGTGGTCGGAGCCGGCGACCAGCTTGCCCATCATCATGAAGTTGGGAATCCGCACAACGACGCGCCGGCGAATTTCCTGCTGCTCCAGCGCGCGCTCGATGATCAGATGGGTGGTGCTGGACGAGACCACCACCACATGCCCTTCGGCGCGGAACTGCGCGAGCGACAGCCTGGTCCTGATGCGCGGGTGGTCGGAGCGGGACAGGCACACGAAGCCCTGCTTGAACAAGGCCTGCTGGAAGAAACCTTGCGGCATCTGCGGGGCCAGGCCCAGCGCCAGGTCGACGGAGCCGTTCTGCAGCAGTTCAGGGGTGCGGTCGCCGATGCTGCTGAACTCCACGCTGGAATGCGGCGCCTGCACCGAGAGCTGCTCGATCAGCAAGGGCCCCATGACGATCTGGCTGATGTCGGAGACGGCAATGCGAAAGGTGCGCTGCGTGGTGCCCGGATCAAAGCTGGTGCGGAAGTTGAGGGTCGCCTCCATCGAGGCGATGAGGGCGGAGACGTCCGGCCGGATGCCTTCCGCTTGCGGCGTCGGGCGCATCGTGTTGCCGACACGGACGAACAGCGGGTCGTCGTAGTGCCGCCGCAGCCGGCCCAAGGCCATGCTGATGGCCGGCTGGGTCAGGTCCAGTCTCTGGGCCGTGCGTGACAGGCTGCCGGTGCGAAAGATCTCCTCCAGCACCCGCAGGGTGTGCAGGTCCAGGTTCAAGGACGTTCGTTGTATCAAAACGATTGATTCAGGCAATAAGCCGCATTGTATTGGCTGATCCGGACAGTGTTCCTAGACTCCGCCCTCCCCCACAGTCCTGCCTGAACTCCCCCAGCTTCTGTCCATGCGAACGCACGAGATCCCCCCCGGCATCCTTCCTAGCCACCGAGCGCTGTTCTACGGTGGCGACTGGCACGAGCCGCAGTCGGGGCGCTACGCCGAAACCGTCAATCCGGCTTATGACGAGGTCCTGTGCAGCGTGGCGGTTGCGGGAACGGCGGACGTGGGCGCCGCCGTCGAGGCGGCCCAGGCCGCCTTTCCAGCCTGGGCGGCCCTGCGGCCGACCGAGCGGGCCAGGTACTTGCGGCAGGCCGCCGCGCTGCTGCGCGAGCACGCGCTGCCCCTGGCCCAGCTGGACGCTCTGAACAACGGCAACCCGGTGTCGATCCTGGCGCACGACGCGGGCTTCGCGGCCGACGCGTTGGACTATTTCGCGGGTCTGGCCACCGAGGTGAAGGGCGAAACCATTCCCATGGGCGATGGCAACCTGAACTACACGGTGCAGGAGCCGCTGGGCGTCGTCGCGCGCATCGTCGCGTACAACCACCCGCTGATGTTCGCGGCCGCGCGGCTCGCGGCGCCGCTCGCCACCGGCAACACCGTCGTCATCAAGTCGCCCGACCAGGCGCCGCTGTCCATGCTGCGCCTGGCCGAACTCGTGGGCAGCCTGTTCCCCGCGGGCGTGGTCAACTTCCTCCCCGGCGGCGCCGAGTGCGGCGAAGCGCTGGCGCGGCATCCGCTGGTGCGCAAGATCACCCTGATCGGTGGCGTGGCCACGGGCAAGGCCGTGATGAAGACGGCCGCCGACGACCTCAAGCCGGTGTTGCTGGAACTGGGCGGAAAGAACGCGCTGATCGCCTACCCCGATGCGGACTTCGACAAGCTGGTCGACGGAATCATCGGCGGCATGAATTTCACCTGGTCGGGGCAAAGCTGCGGGTCGACCAGCCGCGTGTTCCTGCACGAATCGATCCATGACAGGGTGCTGGACCGCGTGGCCGCGCTGTTGCCGCAACGGCACAAGCCGGGCATCCCGACCGACCCGGCCACCACGATGGGCAGCCTCGTGAGTCGCGCCCAGCTCGAGAAGGTCCAGGGCTTCGTCGATTCGGCGACCGCCGAAGGGGCGCGGCTGGTCTGCGGAGGCAAGCAACCGCAGGACCCGCTGCTCAAGGATGGTTTCTTCTTCGAGCCCACGGTCTTCGCCGACGTCCAGCCGCACATGCGGCTCGCGCGCGAGGAAGTCTTCGGGCCGATCGTCTCCATCTTCAAGTGGAGGGACGAGGACGCGCTGTTCGATGCCGTGAACGGGGTGCCCTTCGGTCTCACGGGCTCGATCTGGACCAGCAGTCTGGACACCGCGCACCGCGCGGCACGGCGCATTCAAACCGGCTACGTCTGGATCAACAACGTCAGCCAGCACTTCCTTGGGGCCCCGTTCGGGGGCGTCAAGCATTCAGGAATCGGCCGTGAAGAGTGTTTCTCGGAACTCCTGGAGTTCACCTACACGAAGAACATCAACCTGAAGTTCGGCTGAGCCGGATTGCTGGGGAAAAAGGAGACATCGATGGCAAAAGTATCCGGCCTGCACCGCGTCGGCGTCCGTGTGCCCGACCTCGCGGCCGCTTGCGATTTCTACGAGCGCGTGTGGAGCATGGAGCCGGTGATCGCGATTGCCGGCGAGCGGGGGTTCCGCTCCCAGGGGGAGAATCACGCGGACCTGATGCTTGCCGCCGGCGACACGGCCGGCCTGGATCACCTGGGGCTGGCGGTCGCCTCCGAAGCGGACTTGCATGCGCTGCTGGAACGGGTGGGCCGCGCCGGGCATGCTGTGCTCTCGGCGCCGGGACAAGGGGTGCTTGCCGGGGACCGGCTGGTCGCCGCCGTCGCCGACGCCGACGGTAACCGCGTGGAACTGATCGTCCCCAGCGAGCCGTCCGGGCCGCGTGCAACGCGCAGCAAGCGTCACCTCGGCCACGCCGTGCTGTGGACGCCCCAGGTTCAGGCGCAGGAGGCGTTCTACGCCCTGATCGGCTTTTCCGTCTCGGACCGCACGCACATGGGCATGTCCTTCCTTCGCTGCAACACCGACCACCACAGCGTGGCGCTGGCGGCCAGCCGCAACGGGCGCAAGGGGCTGCAGCACATGGCGTTCGACATCGGCGGCGTCGACGAGGTGATGCGTGAGTACGCGCGCCTGCGCGCCGCCGGCGCCGAGTGCATCTGGGGCGTGGGCCGGCACGGCCCCGGTAACAACGTCTTCGCCTATTTCCGCGATCCGGCCGGCCTGGTTGTCGAGTACTACGGCGACATGGAGAGGGTGGAGAGCGTCGAGGTCACCCAGGCGCGCTTCTGGGGCCCCGAGCACAAGGGGGATATCTGGGGCATCGCCGGCGCGCCGCCGATGCAGTTTCGCGACTGACTTTCCTTCACGAGAAACAAGAAATGATCACTGCTCAAGACATCCGCGGGATGTACGCCATCATCGCGACCCCCGCCAAGGCCGGGGCGGACCGGCTCGACGCCATGGACACCGTGGACGTCGACGAAACCGTGCGCCTGGTGGAAGCACTGATCCGCGACGGCGTCTGCGGCCTCATCGCGCTGGGAACCACCGGCGAATGCGCCACCCTGTCGGAGGCGGATTTCCGCACGTTCGTCGATTGCGTGCTCAAGACCGTGCGGCGGCGCGTGCCGACCTTCATCGGCGCGACGGCGCTGGGCGGACACGACACCGTGCGCCGCCTGCGTTTCGTGAGCGAGCAGGGCGCTGACGGCACGCTGCTGGGGTTGCCGATGTGGCAGCCGCTGTCGCAGGCCATGGCGGTGGACTTCTACGCCGGCATCTCGGAGCTCTTGCCCGACCTCGGGATCATGGTGTACGCCAACGCCCGCGCGTTCCGGTTCAATTTCCCGGTGGATTTCTGGAAGGCCGTGAGCCGCGCCGCGCCGACAGTGATGTCGGCCAAGTGCTCCCGCGCCGACGGGCTGGCCGACATGATCGACGCCACGCACGGGCGCATCCACTTCCTGCCGAGCGACATGGTGGCGCATCAGTTCCACGCGATCGCGCCCCAAACCACCACCGCATGCTGGGCCACGGCCGCCGGAATGAACCCGCTGCCGTCCGTCGAGCTGATGCGCGCCATCACGACGGGCGACACGGCGGCGGCACGCGACTGGGTCGAAGCCATCGGCTGGGCCAACGCGCCGATCATGCCGCTAGTGGCGCAACCGGAGGTGTTCGCTCAATACAACATCCAGGTCGAGAAAACGCGCATCAACGAAGCCGGCTATTCGCGCTGCGGCCCGGTGCGCCCGCCATATCAGCATTTCCCCGAAGAGTACGCGGCCTACTCGCGTGATGCTGGCCAGCGCTGGGCAACGCTCTGCGGCGCCTGGGAGCCGGGGCGTGGATTCACCCAGCGCCCGTGGGCCGCGGCGCGGACGCAATGAGGCCGGCCCACACGCCGTCGTCTCGCAACGGCCCGGCGCCCCAAGCGCTGGTGATCTTCGGCGGTGCCAGCGGCATCGGGCTGGCGACCGCGACCGCGGCCGCCGCGGCGGGCCGCGACGTGACCATCGCGGATCTTGCCGCCACCGGCGACGAGCTCGAGCTCGTGCGCTCGGGACGCGCGCAGTTCCGCCACTGCGACGCCACCGCCGTCGAGGGCGTGCGCCGCGTGCTGGAGGAGGCGCGCGACAGGTGCGGGCGACTCGACGGTGTGGTGATCACCGTTGGCGGAGCGCATCTGCACGATGCGCTGCAGGTGGACCTGGACGCGTGGCGCAAGGAAATCAGCTTCAATCTGGATTCGGCGTACGTGGTGGCGACGACGGCCGCGGTGCTCATGAAGGAGCAGGGGGGCGGCGGTGCCGTGGTGACGACCAGCTCCACATTCGCGCAGGTTGCCGGTTCCGACCGCGTGGCCTATTGCGCGGCCAAGGCCGGCGTGATCGGCCTGACCAGGTCGCTCGCGGCCGCCGCGGCGCCGCACGGCGTTCGCGTCAACTGCGTGGCACCCCACAGCACCGACACCCCGCGGTTCCGCCAGATGATCGGCGGCGATGCCGGACTCGAGCAACGCATCAAGTCCAGCCCACTGGGCCGCATCTGCGTTCCCGACGACCTGGCTGACTCCATCCTGTTCCTGCTGTCGCCCCAGGCCCGCTCCTTCACGGGGCAGGTGCTCTGGGTGAACAACGGCTGCTACATGCCCTGAATCATGAACACCTACGCACTCATCTACACCATGCGAGACGTGGACCGCAACGCGGAACACCGCCCGGCGCACATCGAATTCCTGCGCGCGCTGTTGCGCCAGGGCCGGATCCAGACCGGGTGGAAATTTCCGCAGTACGAAGCCGGTGCCATCCAGGGGGTGCTGATCTGCCAGGGGGAATCCGCCGCGGAGGTGGCCGGCTGGTTCGAACGCGACCCGGTGATCACCTCAGGCGCGCGGACCTTCGAGGTGCGCGAGGCGCTGCCCATGGCCGTCCAGGCCTGACCCCACCCGCCATTGAATCCAACCCGATCGAACCACCATGTCGACCCGCCAGGAACACAACGCATTGCTGACGCAGACCGCACCCGGTACTGCCATGGGGGATCTGTTCCGCCGCTACTGGCTGCCGGCGCTGCTGGCCGAAGAGTTGCCGCAGCCCGATTGCCCGCCGGTGCGGGTGCAGATCCTCTCCGAACGTCTGATCGCCTTTCGCGACACCAGCGGCAAGCTGGGCCTGATCGACGAGTTCTGCGCGCACCGGGGCGTCTCGCTCTGGTTCGGCCGCAACGAGCAGAACGGGCTGCGCTGCGCCTACCACGGCTGGAAGTTCGACGTGACCGGACAGTGCGTCGAAGTCCCATCGGAGCAAGACAACCCGAGTTTCGCAGCGCGAGTCAGGCTGACCTCCTACCCACTGGTGGAGCGCGGCGGCGTGCTGTGGGCCTACATGGGGCCGCCCGAGCTGCAGCCGCAATTGCCGGCTTACGAATTCACGACGGTGGCGGCGCCATCGCGCTACGTCTCCAAGCGGCACCAGGCCTGCAACTACCTGCAGGCGATGGAGGGCGGCATCGATCCGCACCACGTGTCCTTCCTGCACAGCGGGGAAGTGCGCGGCGCGGACATGATCGCCACCGACAACCTGGGCAAGTACCTGCGCCCCGAGCTGGCGGTCAAGATGGAGATCGAGCCGTCCGCGGGCGGCCTGGTGATCGCCTACGGACGCGAAACGGAGGAAGGCGGCGGCTACTGGCGCGTGATGCAGTGGGTCCTGCCTTGCTACACGCTCATTCCCCCGTTCGGCGACCATCCGGTGCACGGCCACTTCTGGACGCCCATCGACGACGAGCATTGCTGGGCCTGGACGTTCGACTTCCACCCGACGCGCGCGTTGACGCAACAGGAAATGGATGCCGCGCTGTCCGGCCGCGGTCTGCACGTGAAGACCATCCCGGGTACCTACATGCCGGTGGCCAACAAGGGCAACGACTACCTGATCGACCGCAGCAAGCAAAAGGCAGGCGTCCACTACAGCGGGGTCGAGAGCATCGGGATGCAGGACGCATCGCTGCAGGAGAGCATGGGACCGATCCAGGACCGCGCCAAGGAGCACCTTGCATCGAGCGACCGCCCGATCGTCATGGCGCGCCGCGAGCTGCGCGCCGCTGCCATGGGCCTCAGGGACGGCATCGTGCCGCGTGGGACGCAGCCGGCCGCGCAGCGGCTGCGATCGGTGACCACCGTGATTCCGCCCGGCCAGCAGGTGCTTGACGTCGCCAAGCCGGCGATGGGAGCCGGCCCCGGCGTTCCGTTTCTGAGCGCCTAGCTCGTCCCGAACGGATTGTTCGAACCACCACAGAGACATCAAGATGACCACCAGTGCTTTCTTCCAGGCCGCGATCGCCGCGGGTCTTTGCGTCGCCGCCGTCGCCGCGAGCGCGCAGGACTACCCCAGCCGCCCCATCACCTTCGTGGTGCCCTTCGGTGCCGGCGGCAGCGCCGACCTGACCGCCCGCACCGTTGCCCGCAAGCTCAGTGATGCGCTCGGCCAGCCAGTGGTCATCGACAACCGCGCCGGCGCGGGCGGCGAGATCGGGACGGCCGCCGTGGTGCGCGCGCCGGCCGACGGCTACACGGTCCTCGTCACGCCCAACGGACCGATCACCACCGGCGGTTTTTTCCACAAGCAGCCATACAACGTCAAGACCGACCTGGTGCCGCTCACCACGCTGAGCATGATCCCCATGGTGCTGGCGGTGAACGCGCAGCTGCCCGTGAAGACCGTTGCCGAGCTTGTCGCCTTCGCGAAGGACAAGGGCGTGAACTACGGCAACCCGGGTTCGGGCTCCATCAACCACCTGAACATGGAGCTGCTGCGCCACTTCTCCGGCGCCGGGATGACGGCGGTTCCGTACAAGGGCAACTCCGCCGCCGCTGTCGCCGTGGCCGGCGGCGAGGTGCACGTCGGCAGCGGCGACTTCACTTCCTTCATGCCGCTGGGCCCTGCCGGCGCCGGCAAGGTCCGCTTCATTGCCACCTTCAGCCCGAAGCGCACGCAGGTGGCGCCGGAGGTTCCGACCGTCGCCGAGGCGGGCTTCGCTCAGTTCAAACCTGTACTCGGCTGGGTCGGTGCCTTCGTCCCCGTCGGCACCCCGCCGGCGGTGGTGAACCGCCTGCAGGCGGAATTGGTAAAGGTCCTGCAGCAAACCGAGGTCCGCCAGAAGTTCGTGCAGGCCGGGATGGAAGCCGCGCCGATGACGCGCGAACAGTTCGGCGCGCTGGTCGTCGAGGAGATCGACGTGGTCGGCAAGCAGGTGCGTGACGCCGGCATCCGCCTGGAGAAGTGATGAGCCTGCTGCAGCAACTCGTCGACGCCAACCACATCCTCTTCCACCAGGGTGTGCTGGATGCTTTCGGCCACGTCAGTGTCCGCAGCGAGACCCGGCCGGACCGCTTCCTGCTGGCGCGCAACATGGCGCCGGCCCTGGTGGCGCCCGACGACATCATCGAGTTCGAGCTGGACGGCGCGCCGGTGGATGCCGGCGATCGCCGGGTCTACCTCGAGCGATTCATCCACGGGTCGATCTACCGCGCGCGGCCTGACGTGATGGCGGTCGTTCACAGCCACTCGCCATCCGTCGTCCCGTTCTCCGTCTCCCGCCGCAACACTTTGCGGCCGGTGTGCCACATGAGCGGTTTCCTGGGCAGCGGCGCGGGATTGTTCGAGATCCGCGACGTTGCCGGCCCGGCCACCGACCTCCTGATCACGGACGACCGGCTCGGACGTGCGTTGGCCGACTCGCTCGGCGAGCGCAACGCAGTGCTGATGCGCGGCCACGGTTCCACCGTCGTCGCGCCTTCGCTGAAACTGGCCGTCTATCGCGCGGTCTACGCCGAGATCAACGCGAAGCTGCAGACGCAGGCCATTGCCCTGGGCGACCCGGTCTACCTGACCGAGGAAGAAGCCGGCGCGGCCGAGCGCAGCGTCGAGGGCCAGGTGGAGCGCCCCTGGGCCTTGTGGCGGTCCGCCGCCCGCCGCGCAGCCGGCCTTGCGCCATGAGCGGGTGGGCGCGGTAAGCCGGCGATGGACAACTTGCAGGAGCAGTTGCCGGGCGGCACCCGCGCGGTGCGGCAGGCGTTCAGCGCCGCGCGCCAGGCGCTGCTTGCAGCCGGCGCCGACCAGTCGATGCGGCCCAACCCTGAAACCTTCGAAGACCAATGACCCCTCAAAGACTCGACCTCATGGCGGCCGTACCCCACGGCATTGCGGAGCAACTGCCGCTCACCCGGCGCCAGGTGCTGGCTGGCGCCGCGCTCCTGGCCGGTGCCACGGCCTGGCCGGGCATCGGCCAGGCGCAGGACGCCTGGCCCAGTCGCCCCATCCGCGTGGTGGTGCCGTACCCGGCCGGCGGCAACACCGACCTTACCGCGCGCGAGATCATGGGCGAGGTCGGACGTATCCTCAACCAGAGCATCATCGTCGACAACAAGGCGGGGGCCAACGGCATCATCGGCACCGAGGCCGTGGCAAAGTCCCCTGCGGACGGCTACACGGTGCTGGTGGCGATCGGGGCATTCACCATCAATCCGGTGCTGCAGAAAAGCCTGCCGTACAAGGTCGATGATTTCGAGCCGGTGGGCCTCACCGGCAGGGTGAACCTCGTGCTTGCCGCGAGCCCCGTCCTGCCCGCCAGGAGCTTCGCCGAGCTGGTCGCGCTGGGCCGGTCGGGCATGAAGCTTTCCTACGACAGTAGCGGGATCGGGTCCGCGCTGCATCTGGTCGGCGAGCGAATCTCGCTGGCCACGGGCATCGGTGCGCTGCACGTGCCTTACAAGGGCATCGCGCAGTCGCTGCCCGACATCATCAGTGGCCGCGTCAGCTTCACGATCAACACGGTGGCGGCGCTCGGGCCGTACATCCGCGAGGGCCGGCTCCGGCCGCTCGCTGTCTTGAGCAAAAACCGTTCGGCCGAACTGCCTGGCGTTGCGACCATCGCGGAGGCGGGTTACCCCACGCTCGAATCCTATGCGTGGCAGGGGCTCCTGGTGCCGGCCGACACCCCCCAGGCCGTCGTCACCAGGCTGGCGTCGGCGGTGGCCACCGCGCTGTCGCGGCAGGCGTTGCGTGACAAGCTGGTGCGGATGGGAACCGATCCCGTCAGCAGTTCGCCTGCGGAGTTCGCAGCCTTCCTGCGGGACGATCAGGCCAAGGTCCGTGAGGTCGTGCGGGCCACCAACCTCAAGGCGGACTGACCGCGCCGCGCCGCCCGCCGCAGTCGTCAGCGGCGGACGATCTGCACCGGGGCGCCGCCGAAGCGGCGCTTGGAGCGATGCGCCGCTACTCCCGCGTCCATCTGCTGCACGTGCTCCGGCAGCCAGTCACGCAGGTGGACCGCCAGCCGCCGGAGGAGCGCCGACCTGGCCTCGGCGGACATCGTCTCCCCGCCCAGCAACGCGCGTACTTCGTCCAGCGACTTCAGCACTGCCGCGTGCTCATCGACGTGGCACTTGGCGTTGCCGTCCTGCATGGCCAGCAGGTCGGCATCCTCCACCGCGAAATGCCGGGCTGCGTGCGCGCGCAATGCATCGAGCGATGATGCCGCCTGCTCCGGGCGGGCGTCGAAAAGTTGCGCGATCAGTTCCTGCAGGTGCGCGTGGTCCTGGTCCAGGGCGGGGTCGCCCAGTGTGAGTGGAGAGGTCATGGGCTGGTGTTCAAGCGTGGGGCGCGTGGCGTACCTGGCCGATCGTACATGGTGCGGTGCCCGGTGCGACTGCGGCCGCGGTGCCGCTCCTCTTGCGACCAAGGCTTGAAGCAGGCCGTGTGCCGCGCCATCGCCCGATCTTCGACGAGGATCAGGCGCGAAAACGAAGACCCCGATTTCGTCGATCGGCCGCAGCTGATGATCGAGAACCCGAGGCCCGAGCTGGCGACGGCGCAGGCGCCGCGCTGAGGGCGGCCGCCCCGCCGGCTGGCTACTTCTCGCCCAGGGCATCGCTTGCCACAGCTGCTTGAAGCCGGCCTCTGCATCCTTCAACTCCGCGGCATAGGCGGGCGGCGGCAGGTAGCGCAGCGGCGAGAAGAAACCGGCCGCCTTGGCCTGGAACTCGGGGTCGGCCGCGGCCTTCTGGACGGCGGCGGCGAGTTGTTCGCGCAGCGCCGGCGGCAGGCCTTTGGGCGCGGCGATGCCGCGCAGCGACGCCATGACGATGTCGTAGCCCTGTTCCTTGAAGGTGGCACGCCGGGCGCCAGGGTCGAGCGGCCAGTGCTCATCTGGCCGAGCTGGCGGACGGCGCTGCCGCCCTTGGCGTACTGCAGCGCCTCGCCGATGTTCATCGCGGCCACGGTGATCTGCTTGCCGACGATGCCGTTGTGCACCTCGGCCGCGCCCTTGAACGGCACGTGCGTCATCTTGATGCCGGCGAGCATCAGCGCCGAGATGTGGTCGTCCGAGCCGATGCCCGTGGTGCCATAGGTCACGGCGCCGGGGTTGGCCTTGGCGAAGGCCACCAGGTCCTTCAGGGTCTTGTGGGGGCTGTCCGCATGCACCGAGAAGTTGCCCGGGTCGTCCACCAGCTTGCCCAGCAGGTCGAAGTCCTGCCAGTGGAAGGCTGTCTTGCGCTCGATCGGGATGGTCAGCACGGCGGTTCAGCGCAGGATCCGGGCGCGCCGCTGCTGGCAGGCGGGCCAGACTTCGGGGTTGACCAGGCGCGGCGGCCGCTCGCTCGCCAGCAAACCAGCGATCTGGTCGGCCGCCATGCCGGCGACGTTGCGGCGTGCCTCGTGGGTCACCCCGGCGGTGTGGAAGGTGGCGAACACGTTGTCCATCGCCAGCAGCGGGTGGTCCAGCGGCGGCGGTTCCTGGTCCCACACGTCGAGGCCGGCGCCCGCGATGTGGCCCGAACGCATCGCCTTCACCAGCGCGGCTTCATCGTGGATGCCGCCGCGAGCCGTGCTGATGAGGGTCGCCCCGCGCTTCATGCGCGCGAGGGCCGCCGCGTCGATCAGCCCAAGCGTGCTGGCGTCGCGCGGGCAGTGCAGCGAGACCACGTCGGATTGCGCCAGCAGCTCGGAAAAGGTGACGGCGCGGGCGCCGCGTTGCCCGATTTCCTGCGGCGACAGCAAGGGATCGGTTGCGATCACCTCCATGCCGAAAGCCCGGGCCAGGGCCGCGACACGGGTGCCGGTGTGCCCGATGCCCACCAGGCCCAGCGTCTTGCCCCTGATCTCGTGGCCCATGACGTCTTCGCGCGTGAAGCCTTGTTCGCGCCGCATGCGGCGGTCGCTCTCCAGCATCCGGCGCGACACGCCGAGCATCAGCCCCAGGGTGTGCTCGGCCACCGACGGCGCATTGCCGCCGGCCTGGTTGACCACGGCCACGCCTGCCGCGGTGCAGGCGGCGACGTCCACCGTGTCGTAGCCCGCGCCGCTGGACGACACGCACAGCAGCTCGGGGCAGCGCGCCAGCAGCTCGGCCTGCGCGAACCACTCACGCGGCAGTTCGTCCTTCGCCGCGGACACGTGGTACACGTGAGCACTGGAGAGCAGGTCCCAGGCCGCCGCGGGGTTGCCGCGCGCCGCAAAGACGGCCAGCGACACGTCCGCCTCCCGCGCCAGCCGCGCGTCGAAGGCGCCATCGATCCAGAGGTCCGAGCGGACCACCCGCTTGGCGACGGTCTTCATGTCACTGGGGTTCCGGGTTGCAGCCCAGGCGCTTGAGCGTGGCGTCGATCCAGGCGGTGTCGAGCTTGCCGGCGGCGATGTCCGCGAGCATCAGCTTTTCCGCGTCCATCTTCCTTTGCGTGGCGGCCAGCACCTCCTCGACGCTGTCGTAAGGCACGCACAGCAGGCCGTCGGCGTCGCCCAGCATCAGGTCGCCGGGATGGATGACCATCCCATCGATCGCGATCGGCACGTTGATCTCGCCCGGGCCGTCCTTGTAAGGGCCGCGATGCGACACGCCGGCGGCATAGACGGGAAACTCGCCGGCGCCGATCTCTGCCGAATCGCGCATCGCACCGTTCAGGACGACGCCGGCCAGGCCGATGGCGACCGCCGTGGCCACCATGATCTCGCCGAACAGGGAGTTGGTCAGGTCGCCGCCGGCATCGACGACGATCACGTCGCCCTTGCGCGCCATCGTCAGCGCCTTGTGGATCATCAGGTTGTCGCCGGGCCGGCATTTCACCGTCAGCGCCGGGCCGACCAGGTAGCCGCTCTTGTGCATCGGCCGCAGCCGCGGGCCGGCCGCCGTCATGCGCGTCATGCAGTCGCTGACGTTGGCGACGGGCAGGCCGCGAAAGGCCTGGACGTAGCGCTCGGGCACCTGGCGCGTACGGTTGAAGATCTGGAGTCCGAGCATGCTGTCTCTCTCTGTGGAAATGGGGATGGGGATGGGGATGGCCGCCAGAATGTACAATAAAAAAACAAGCAACCGCAGAATTCCCTGCGGTGCGATTAAGTTCCAGGGTATTCCCGAGGGAATTACCTCCTGAAAATACAAGGCGGAGACAAATGGCCATCGCATCGGACAAGGCATACGAGCTTTTGAAGCAGCGCGTGGTCGCCGGCACGTACGCGCCGGGGGCGCAGCTGAAAGAGGAGCACATCGCGCGCGAGCTGGACATCAGCCGCACCCCGATCCGGGCCGCGCTCAAGCGCCTGGTGCAGGACGGGCTGGCCAGCGCCGATGCCGGCCGCGGCGTGCGGGTGTCGGAATGGACCGGATCCGACATTGACGAGAGCTACCAGCTGCGCGTCCTGCTGGAAGGCCACGCGGCGGAACTGGCGGCGCGCCGCGGCGGCGTCGCGCTGGCAGAGCGGCTCGATGCGCTGAACGCGCAGATGGGGCTGGCCCTGGCGCAGGGCGATGCCTCGGTGGCGCAGCAGCTGCAGGAGATCAATGCCCGGTTCCACCGCGCCGTGCTCGAGGCCAGCGGGTCGCCGCGGCTGCGCGCCATGCTGGCCGGGCTGATCGACATGCCGATCGTGACCCGGTCCTACTTCATCTGCACGCACGCAGACATGCTGCAAAGCCTGAACCACCATCGCGAGCTTGCCGCCGCAGTGCGGATCGGCGACCCGGGCCTGGCGCGCCAGGTGATGCAGCTGCACCTGAAGGTGGCGGCGCACCGGTTCCGGCTGCGGCGCAGCGAGTTCAGCGGGGCGCTGGCCGCGCCAGTCGTTGCGCGAGCCAGTCGATCAGCAGCCTGACCCGACCCCCGGGCTGCGGTGCCCAGG
>NZ_JAQGLS010000101.1 GCF_028292805.1 Ramlibacter sp.
CGCCGAGGGCGCGCGCATGCTGGCGGCGCGCCAGCTGGTGGTGCCGGTGGTCGGCATCGCACCGTCGACACTGGCCGACCACTACGACGACGCCCGCGGCCGCCGCGTGCACGAGGCGATCGACATCATGGCGCCGACCGGGCGGCCGGTGGTGGCGGTGGACGACGGCAAGATCGCCAAGCTGTTCACCAGCCCCGGCGGTGGCGGCCTGACCATCTACCACTACGACACGCAAGGCCAGCTGGCCTACTACTACGCGCACCTGCAGTCGTACGCGTCCGGGCTGCGCGAAGGCGCGACGGTGCGACGCGGCGAGGTGATCGGCTTCGTGGGCAGCACCGGCAACGCCGACCCGGCGGCGCCGCACCTGCATTTCGCGGTGTTCCGGCTCGGGCCGCAGCGCAACTGGTGGCAGGGCGAGGCGATCAATCCGTACCCGGCACTGCGCCAGGGCGCGCCGGCGCAGGAACTGGCGGCGGTGCGCTGACGTCGCTGGACTGCGGGGCAGGCCGGCAACGACAAACAGCCTGTCCCGGGCTTGACCGGGCATCCATGCGCGTCCGCTCGGTCTCGGCCTGCCGGCCGCCCTGGCGCGGATCATCAATTCGCCACCGGATACCGCTTGGCCAGCCACAGGTAAAGCCCGGCCCCCGCCAGCAACGCCCCGGTCGCGATCCACAGCGACAGCTGGAAGCCGGCCGCCGCGCTGGCGCTGCGCGTGACCAGCCAGGCCGCCAGCGGTGGGCCGGCGATCTGGCCCAGCCCGTACATGGCCGTCAGCAGCCCCATGAAGCTGGTCGCGCGCAGCGGCTGCAGCCGCCGCACCTCCTGCATCGCAAAGAAGGTGATGGCCGTGAATGGCAGGCCCAGCAGCAGGCTGCCGATGGCGAAGCCGGCGAGCGTCGGGCTGACCAGGCTGGCGGCCACGCCCGCCGCCTGCACCGCGTAGCAGGCCGCCAGCCGCAGCCGCAAGTCGCCGGCGCCGCGGATGCGCGAGGCCAGGAACGCGCCGGCCATCACGCCGGCGCCGAACAGCGGCCAGAACAGGTCCAGCCAGGCCGAGCCGGGCAGGGCCTGGCGGGCGATCACGGGCAGGAAGGTGGCGGTGACGATGTAGCCGATGCCAGCCAGGCCGTAAGCCAGCGCCAGCAGCGCCATCGCGGTGCCGTCCGCGGCGGCCGGCAACGGCGCGGCAGCCGTGGCGTTCGCCGCGACGACAGGGCGGGGGTCGCCGGCGCCGAAGGTGCGCCGGACTGCCGCCGTCAAGGCGGCGGCCAGCAAGCCGAAGGCAAGCCAGGCCGCGGCCGCGTTGGCTTGCATCACGACCAGCCCGCTGGCGGCCAGTCCGCTGGCCAGGATGCCGGCACCGGGGCCGATGTAGATCAACGCGCCCATCGCCGGCACTTGCCGGCGCGCCAGCTGCTCCAGGCACCAGCCCGTGGTGTAGAGGAACACCACCGCGCTGGCCACGCCGGCCAGAAAGCGCAGCCACACCCAGGCGGCGGGCCAGTGCAGCGCCATGCCGAGCGTGAGCAGCACCGTGGCCACCAGCCCGGTGCGCACCAGCGCCGGCCCGTCCACGCTGGTGCTGCTGCCCAGGCGCCGCCACAGCCAGGGCTGGAAGGTGCAGGCCAACGCGCCGATCAGGTAGCCCAGGTAATTGGCGCTGGCCAGCAAGCTGGCGCCGGGCAGGTCGACCGCGCCTTCGGCCAGCATCATGGGCAGGATCGGCGTGAAGGCGAAGCGGCCGATGCCCATGGCGACGGCCAGCGCCACGAGGCCGGCGACGGCGATGGAGGCGGGGCGCAAGGCGGCGGTCATGCCGCGCGCAGTTTCGCATGCGCGGCGGGCGCCCGCCGGGCAACGGCTACCATTGGTCCCCATGAAAATCATGCTCGCGCTGCGGCCCTGCAGCCCCGCCCTGTCGCACCGCCTGGCCGCCGATGCGGCGCTGGCCAAGGCGCTGGGCGCCAAGCCCAATGCGGCGGTCGGCTACCTGTTCCCCAAATTCTTCGACGGCTCCGGCGCCGTGCTGCCCCGGCTGCTGCAGCTGACCGAGGGCGAGCCGGTCAGCTTCCTGCGCGAGCTGCAATGCAGCCCGGCGGAACTGGAAGCGGCGTCGCACCTGGAGGCCGTGTGCCGCTCCACCATCGGCCAGAGCCGGGCCGATTCCAAGGCCACCATGGCCGCCTATCACCAGGACAGCCTGCATCCCACCGCCAGCCGCTGGCCGGTGCGGTTGCCGCAGCGCATCTACCTGAGCAAGCCGGTGGCCGACGCCACCATCAGCCATGTCGACGAGTGGACCGGGGAGTACGTGGTGGGCAGCCAGGCGGCGCAGGGCCTGCGTGACAGCGGCCTGACCGGCTTCGAGCTGCGCCCGGTGCTGCATGCCAGGACCGGCGAGGCACACGCCGCCGGCCACCACCTGGTCACGCGCGAGCTGTTGCCGGCGGCGCTGGAGGACGCGACGACCTTCGAGACCTTTGACGACGGCCCGCGCCAGCCTTCGACGCCGCGCCGTTACGGGCTGCTGTCGTATGCGCGTGGCGCGCTGGAGGCCAGCCCCGACCTGGCGCGCACCGCGGAGCCCTGGGGCGCTTGGCGCACGCCGGTGTGGATCGTGCGGCAACGCGCGCGCGCCTGGCTCGATGCGGCGCAGGTGCGCGGCTGGAAGTTCCAGCCGGTGCTGGACCAGGACGGCCCGCTGCACGGCGAGCACAGCCAGCGCTGGGAAGAGTTGCTGGGCCGGCTGCGGCCGGCGGGCGCGAGCGTGCTGGCCTGAGGGGCTGCTAGCGCACCACCAGCACCGGCACCGTCGCCTCCGCCAGCACCCGGGTGGTGACGCTGCCCAGCACGATCTTGCGCAGCGCGCCGTGGCCGTGCGAGGCCATCACGATCAGGTCGGCGCCCTCGTCGTGCGCGGTTTGCGCGATGCCGTGGGCGGCCGTCGCTTCCTCCACGATCCGTGTTTCCAGCGGGGTCGGCTCGCCGCCGTCGTCGCACAGCTCGGCGACCCGCGCCAGCGCCCGCCCGGCATGCGAGTGGGCCGCGGAGATGTAGGCCTGAAAGCCCATCGGATTGGTCTGCCCCATGCCCAGGTAGGGAAACGGATCGATCACGTACACCGCCGTCAGGCCGGCATCGTGGGTGCGCGCCAGGCCGATGGCGACGCGGGCCGCCTGGTCGCAGGCGGGCGAGCCGTCGGTGGCCAGCAGGATGTGTTTGAACATGGCAGCGTCCTCATGCGCGAAGGCGCCCGGGCAGGGTAGGCCGCACCAGCGCCCGCGTCAACCGCATAATCGGCGCCATGGTCTTCGCCATCGACAACACCGCCATCACCCATGGCATCCAGCTGGCGGTCGCGCCCGTGTTCCTGCTCACCGCCGTCGCCGGGATGATCGGCGCCGTGGCCGGCCGGCTGGCCCGCATCATCGACCGCGCGCGGCTGGTGGAGGGCCGCTCGCTGGACGCGACCGATTCGGCGGTGCTGCAACGCGCGGCGCAGGAGCTGCAGCAGCTGCGCCTGCGCGGGCAGCTGGCCAACGGCTGCATCGCCTTGCTCACCTGCTGCGCGCTGCTGATCGGGCTGACCATCATCGTGCTGTTCCTGCGCGAGACGGCGGCCATGCAGATCAGCGGCTACGCCGTCGCCAGCTTCCTGCTGGGGGTGCTCTGCTTCATGGCGGCGCTGCTGTGCTTTCTGGCGGAAACCTTCCTGGCCACCCGCCTGCTCGATTTCCAGGTGGCGCGGCGGCATTGACAACCTGATCCGGGCTTGAGCCGGCGGCGGCGCGGCGCTAGCATGGGCCCACGGCCGCCTTCGCGGCACGGAGGTGCACATGCCGCAGCTGATCGCCAGCGTCAAGGGTGTCGAGCTCAACCACGTCTACCTGACCAAGGACCGCACCACCCTGGGCCGCAAGCCCGACAACGACATCGTGCTGGACACGCTGGTGGTCAGCGGTCGCCACTGCGCCTTCGACCTGGAAGGCGTGGCCGACGTGTTCCTGCAGGACCTGGGCAGCACCAACGGCACCTACGTCAACGACCACATGGTCAAGGAGCGCACCCGCCTGGGCGACGGCGATGTCATCGCCATCGGACCGTTCCGCATCCGGTACCTGCAAGCGTCCGGGGATCCCGCCAGCACCTTCGGCGAAACCCAGATGATGGCAGCCGACAGCCAGATGCCGAGCCAGATCCGGGCCAGCTTCGAGCTGGTCTCGGGCACCTCCGCGGGGCTGGAGGTGCCGGTGGTCAAGGCCGTCACCACCTTCGGCAAGGCGGGGGTGGCGGTGGTTTCGGTGGCGCATCGGCGCAACGGTTTCTTCGTCACCCATCTGGCCGGCTCCAGCACGCCGCTGCTCAATGAGAAGCCGCTCGGGGCCGACGCCGTGCAGTTGTTCGACCACGACGTGCTCGATCTCGCGGGCACCCGGATGCGCTTCCTGTTGAGCGAATGACGCACAATGGAGCCCATGGGCTGGCTCCAGAAAATCTTTGGCGGGACACACAGGCAAGCGGCTCACGCCGGCGCGCCCCCGACCTCGCAATTCCACGAGAGCGAGCCGACCGGGGACGACGACAGGGTCTCGCGCAACGCGCCGCGGCGCGAGCTGGTGCAGGTGATCCTGCGCGACACGATGCGCCAGCACGGCATCCCGTCCGACTGGATCGAATGCCGCATCCTGTCCACGGGCGGCCGCGGCGGCCGCCCCGGCATGCACGTGAACTTCGTCGTCAAGCAGGCGCATGAGCGGCTGCTGAACTACGTCTTCGCCTTCCAGCAAAGCTTCGAGCGCGAGCTGTCCCGCTTCGAGCCGCGGTCCCGGGAATGGATGCTCGGCCTGAGCTGGGAATTCCAGGACTACAAGGCCGGCCCCCACGGCATGCCGGAGCCGGGCAGCTGGGTACGCGCCTCGGCGCAGCAAAGGTCGCTGGTCGCGGCGGGCCTGCCGGGACCCGAGGAGGCCGACCTGGAGCGCGGCTTCGCCCCGACCACCGATCCGCTGGGCAACGAGGCGATGAAGTCCGAGGACGACGTGCAGCGGGACCTGGAGGCGCTGTTCGCGATCCGCGATGCGGCGATGGCGGACACCGCCCGCAAGGCGCCGGCCCACCACAAGGATTTCGAGAACACCCGCCCGTTCGAGGATTCGGGCGGCGGCCGCGACTGACCTTGCGCCGGCGCCGGGGCAGCGTCGGCAAAAACCCATGGATGAGCAGGACGGGCCGGTGAATCGCGGTACAGTTCCCCCGATGCATACGCGCAGCCAGACGCACCGATACCGGGAATCCACCGCGCCCGCGCGCGCCGGCCCGCGCCGCCGCGGGTGATGGCCAAAGGCGAAGTGCCGGCCGAAATTCGCCGGTTCATCCTCACCACCATCCCGTCCGTTCCCTACCTCGAAGCCGTGCTGCTGTTGAGAGCGGAGCCGGACCATGCCTGGGACGCTTCCTTGCTGGCGCGCCGCCTCTACGTGGGCGAACGCACGGCAGCGGAGCTGCTCGCCCTGCTGACCGCCGCGGGCGTGGCCAGCGCCCAAGCCGGCGTGGCCGGCGTGCGCTACGCACCCGCGCCGGAAGTGGCCAGCCTGTTCGACCAGGTGGCCCTTGCGTACGCCACCGACCTGGTGGCCATCACGGACCTCATCCATTCGCGCATCGACAAGCGGGCCCAGCAGTTCGCCGATGCCTTCCGGTTCCGCAAGGAGTGACGTCGTGGGTACCCTGATCTATTCGTTGTGCGCCCTGACCTCCGTCACCTGCGCCGTGCTGCTGTGGCGCAGCTGGCGCGCGAGCGGCGCCCGCCTGCTGTTCTGGTCGGCGCTGTGCTTCGCGGCCTTGAGCGCGAACAACGTGCTGCTGGTGATCGACCGCGTGATCCTGCCGGTGGAAGTCACCCTCTACACCTGGCGCCTGGTGGCGGCGCTGATGGCGGTGCTGCTGCTGCTGTTCGGCCTGATCTGGGAGGAGGACTGACCATGGCGGCCATGCTCACCGGCGCCATCGCGCTCGGCTGGCTCGCGGCCGGCCTGTTCTTTTTTCGGTTCTGGCGCCATACGCGGGACAAGTTCTTCCTGTATTTTGCGCTGTCGTTCTGGCTGGAGTGCGGCAACCGCGTGGCGCTGGGCCTGATGGCGAACGCCAACGAAGGCCACCCCGGCTTCTACCTGGTGCGGCTGGTGTCGTACGCACTGATCCTGCTGGCGATCTGGCAGAAGAACCGACCGCGCAGCTGAGCGCGCCGGCTCAGAGCTTTGGGATCCGCAGCGTCTTGCTGATCATCAACGTGCCCGACAGCGCGAACATCAGCGCCAGCGGGTGCAGCTCCCACGGGCCCAGCTGCAGCACCCCGCCCCACAGGTTGCCGGCCAGCCGGTCCTGCCAGGCCGCCAGCGCCAGCACACCGGTCAGCAGCACGCTGGTGGGGATGGGCGTGCCCTCGAAGTACTTCACCTTGCCCGATTCGTCGCCGGCCAGGCTTTCCGCGGTGACGTTGTAGCGCGCCAGCCGGCTGACGCCGCAGCAGACGAAGTAGATCAGCATGACCGCGTCCCAGCCGCCTTGCAGGCCGGCCGCGAAGCCCAGGGCGGCGGGCGCCACCCCGAACGAAATCACGTCCGACAGCGAGTCGAGCTCGCGGCCCAAGGCCGAGTGCTGGTGACGGGCGCGCGCGATCCGGCCGTCGAGCACGTCGAAGATGAAGGCGGCCGGCGCCAGCGCCGCAGCCCAGAAAAAATGCTCCAGCTGGCTGGAGGCCATGAACATCATGGCCAGCAGCACGGCCCCCACGCCGCAGGCGGCGTTGCCCAGGGTGAAGAAATCGGCCAGGTGGAATTCCCGGACCATGGAAAAGTGGCGAGGCGCGATGCGCTGCATGGGTGTCCCATCGTTGTTCTTCATCCACGCACCATAGTCCAATGCGGGCGCGCACGCGTCGGCTCGGGTCAGCCGCGGCTGTCGGTCGATGCCGACGGCTGGCCGCCCCCTGTGGAAAGCCCGGCTGGTGCGCAGGGGCCCGGATGCGGTCCAATCGTCGCCATGCACACAGCAACCCGCGACGCCGTCGAGTCGTCTTACGCCTGGGGCCGACTGGCCATTTCCCTGCTGCTGATGACCATCGGCGGCGCCGGCATGTACTCGATCACCGTGGTGCTGCCTGCCATGCAGCAGGACTTCAGCGTCAGCCGCGGCGAGGCCTCGCTGGCCTACACGCTGACCATGATCGGCTTCGGCGTCGGCGGCATCCTGATGGGCCGGCTGGCCGACCGCTTCGGCGTGATGGTGCCCGTGATGCTGGGCGGGCTGGGCCTGGGGCTGGGTTTCATCGGGGCCGGGCTGGCGCCCAGCTTGTTGCTGTTCTGCCTGGCCCAAGGGCTGCTGGTCGGGCTGCTCGGCACCTCGGCCACCTTCGCGCCGCTGGTGGCCGACACCACTCAATGGTTCGACCGCCGGCGCGGCATCGCGCTAGCCATCTGCATGAGCGGCAACTACACCGCCGGCACCGTCTGGCCGCCCATCATGCAGTTCTTCATCGACAGCGTCGGCTGGCGTCAGACCTACGTGGGCATGGGGCTGTTCTGCATGCTGAGCATGGTGCCGCTGGCCTTGGTGCTGCGGCGCCGCCCGCCGCCGGCACCGGCGCCGGTCTCCATGCAGGCCAGGACGGCGGCCGACGTGGCGGGACCGCGCACATCGACCCGGCCGCTGGGCCTGAACCCAAATCTGTTGCTGGGGCTGCTGTGCGTGGCCGGCGTGTCCTGCTGCGTGGCCATGTCCATGCCGCAGGTGCACATCGTCGCCTACTGCGGCGACCTGGGCTTCGGTGCCGCGCGCGGCGCCGAGATGCTGTCGCTGATGCTGGGGCTGGGCGTGGTGAGCCGGCTGGTCTCGGGCTGGATCTGCGACCGCATCGGCGGGCTGCGCACGCTGCTGCTGGGCTCACTGCTGCAAGGCGTGGCGCTGCTGCTGTTCCTGCCGGCCGACGGGCTGCTCTCGCTGTACCTGGTGGCCGGGCTGTTCGGGCTGTTCCAGGGCGGCATCGTGCCGGCCTACGCCCTGATCGTGCGCGAGTACTTCCCGGCCAACCAGGCCGGCGCGCGCACCGGCACCGTGCTGATGGCGACGTTGCTCGGGATGGCGCTGGGCGGCTGGATGTCGGGCGCCGTGTTCGACCTGACCGGCAGCTACCGCGCCGCCTTCTTCAACGGCATCGCCTGGAACTTCCTGAATCTGGCGATCGTCGGCTGGCTGCTGCATCGCGCCAGCGGGCTCGGGCTGGTCAAGCCCTGGCGGCTGGTGGAAGCGGGGCAGGTGCGGGCCTGAGGGTTCAGGCCATCAGCTCCAGCAGCCGGTCCAGCCCACCCGAATTGATCGCCACCATCGCCTGCTCGCGCACCGCCGGCTTGGCGTGGTACGCCACTGACAGGCCGGCTTCCTTCATCATCGGCAGGTCGTTGGCGCCGTCGCCGACGGCGATCGCCTGCTTGGCAGAGATCCCGAGCAGGGCGCAAGTCTCCAGCAGCATCTTGCGTTTCTCGGCGCCGTCGCAGATGTCGCCCCAGGGCTGGTCCAGCAGGTAGCCGGTGAGCTCGCCGCAGTTGGCGCCCGAGCGCAGCTCCAGCACGTTGGAGCGGGTGAAGTCGATCTCGAGCCGGTCGCGGATGCGGTCGGTGAAGAAGGTGAAGCCGCCCGACACCAGCAGCACCTTCATGCCCGCCGCCTGGCAGGCCCGCACCAGCTGCTCGGCGCCGGGGTTCAGCTGCAGCCGCTCGGTGTAGACCTGCTCCATGTCGGCCACGGTCACGCCCTTGAGGAGCCTGACGCGCCGGCGCAGGCTTTCCTTGTAGTCGGCGATCTCGCCGCGCATCGCCGCTTCGGTGATGGCCGCCACTTCCTCCTTGCGGCCGACCGCGTCGGCGATCTCGTCCACGCACTCAATGTTGATCAGCGTGGAGTCCATGTCGAAGGCGGCGAGCTTGAAGTCGGCCAGCTTCAGCGGCGGGGTGATGTCCTGGATGACCAGGCCGGGGGCGAATTCTTGGGCGGGCATGGGTGAATTGTCGCAAACCCGGACCTACGCCGGCTCCGCCACCTTCGGTTGCCCCAGCGACTTGAGCACGTCGCGAACCATCTGCGCCCGGTCTTGCGGATCGGGCAGGGCGCGTTCGATGCGCAGCTTGTCGTTGCCGGCCAGTTTGATGTGCTTGTTCTTTTGCACCAGCTGGATGATGGCCAGCGGCTCGATCGGCGGATTCGCCTTGAAGGTGATGTGGATCATCGTCGGCGCCGCATCCACCTTCACCACGCCGTACGGCCGCGCGATCACGCGCAGCCTGTGCACGTCGACCAGGGTCTGGCCCTGCGGCGGCAGCTTGCCGAAGCGGTCGACGATTTCCTCCAGCAGACGGTCGATCTGGTCGACCGTCTTGGCGGTGGCCAGCTTCTTGTAGAACGACAGCCGCAGGTGCACTTCGCCGCAGTAGTCGGTGGGCAGCAAAGCCGGCGAGTGCAGGTTGATCTCGGTGGTGACCGACAGCGGCGCCAGCAGGTCCGGCTCCTTGCCGGCCTTCAGGGAGCGCACCGCCTCCGACAGCATTTCGTTGTAAAGCTGGAAGCCGACCTCCAGCATGTTGCCGCTCTGGTTCTCGCCCAGCACCTCGCCGGCGCCGCGGATCTCCAGGTCGTGCATCGCCAGGTAGAAGCCCGAGCCGAGCTCCTCCATCTGCTGGATCGCCTCCAGCCGCTGCGACGCCGCCTTGGTCAGGCCCTCCACGTCCGGCACCATCAGGTAGGCATAAGCCTGGTGGTGGCTGCGGCCGACGCGGCCGCGCAGCTGGTGCAGCTGCGCGAGACCGAACTTGTCGGCGCGGCTGATCACGATCGTGTTCGCCGTCGGCACGTCAATGCCGGTCTCGATGATGGTGGAGCACAGCAGCACGTTGTGGCGCTGGCCGATGAACTCGCGCATCACGCGCTCGAGCTCGCGCTCGGGCATCTGGCCGTGGGCGACGGCGATGCGCGCTTCTGGCAGCAGGCGCTCCAGCGCCTCGCGCCGGTTCTGGATGGTCTCCACCTCGTTGTGCAGGAAGTAGACCTGGCCGCCGCGCTTCAACTCGCGCAGCACCGCCTCGCGGATCACGCCGTTGCTTTCGCTGCGCACGAAGGTCTTGATGGCCAGGCGCCGCTGCGGCGCGGTGGCGATCACCGACAGGTCGCGCAGGCCTTCCAGCGCCATGCCCAGCGTGCGCGGGATCGGCGTGGCGGTCAGCGTCAGCACGTCGACCTCGGCCCGCATCGCCTTGACAGCCTCCTTGTGGCGCACGCCGAAGCGGTGCTCCTCGTCGATGATCAACAGGCCCAGGTTGGCGAACTTGGTCGACTGCGCCAGCAGCTTGTGGGTGCCGACCACGATGTCGACGCTGCCGTCCGCCAGCCCCTTGAGCGCGGTGTTGATCTCCTTGGTGGAGCGAAAGCGGCTCATCTCCGCCACCTTCACCGGCCATTTGGAAAAGCGGTCCACCAGGGTCTGGAAGTGCTGTTCCGCCAGCAGCGTGGTCGGCGCCAGGAAGGCCACCTGCTTGCCGCCGGTGACGGCGATGAAGGCGGCGCGAAGCGCCACCTCGGTCTTGCCGAAGCCGACGTCGCCGCAGACCAGCCGGTCCATCGGCTGCGGCGACACCATGTCCTGGATCACCGCGTGGATCGCCGCGTTCTGGTCCGGCGTCTCCTCGAAGCCGAAGTCGTTGGCGAACTGCTCGTAGTCCTGCGCCGAGAAGCGGAAGGCATGGCCTTGCCGCGCCGCGCGCCGCGCATAGAGGTTCAGCAGTTCGGCGGCGCTGTCGCGCACCTGCTCGGCCGCCTTGCGCTTGGCCTTTTCCCACTGGCCCGAGCCCAGCCGGTGCAGCGGCGCCTCGTCGGCGGCCACCCCGGTGTAGCGGCTGATCACGTGCAGCTGGCTGACCGGCACATACAGCGTGGCGTCGCCGGCGTATTCCAGGTGCAGGAATTCGGTGCTGCCCTGGCCCAGGTCCATGTTGACCAGGCCCTTGTAGCGGCCGATGCCGTGCTGCGAGTGCACCACCGGGTCGCCCACGTTCAGCTCCGACAAGTCCTTGATCAGCGCCTCGACGTCGCTGACCTGTTCCTGCTTCCTGCGCCGCCGCACCACCTGGGTGCTGTGGAACAGCTCGGTCTCGGTGACCAGGTCGACGCCTTCTTCCACCCACGAGAAGCCGCTGGCCAGGGCGGCCGTGGCGATGCCCAGCTTCTCGTCGCCGTCCAGGAACTCCTGCAGCGACTCGAAGGCCGGCAGCGTCAGGTGGCTGGCGCGTAGGAAGTCCAGCAGGCTCTCGCGCCGGCCGGCGCTTTCGGCCAGCACCAGCACCTTGTAGGGCGTGCGCTGGGCGTGCTCCTTGAAGCGGGCCAGCGGGTCCTGGGCGCCGCGCACCACCGACAGGTCGGGCAGCTTCTGCACCCAGGCGCTGTCTTCCACGTCCTGGACACTGGAGCGCAGCGCCACCTGCGCCTGCTGGTTGGCGCGGATGAAGAACTGCTCGCTGCTCAGGAACAGCGCCTCCGGCGGCAGCACCGGGCGGTCCGGGTCGCCCTGCACCAGCCGGTAGCGGTCTTTCGTGTCCTGCCAAAAGCGCTGGAAGGCCGGCTCCAGCTCGCCGTGCAGCACCACCGTGGCCTGCTCGCCCAGGAAGTCGAAGACCGTCGCGGTGTCCTCGAAGAACAGCGGCAGGTAGTACTCGATGCCGGCGGTGGCCACGCCGTTGCCCATGTCCTTGTAGATGCGGCTCTTGGTCGGGTCGCCTTCCAGCAGTTCGCGCCAGCGGCTGCGAAAGCGCGCCCGCGCGTCCTCGTCCATCGGAAACTCGCGGCCCGGCAGCAGTCGCACCTCGGGCACCGGGTACAGGCTGCGCTGGGTGTCGGGGTCGAAGGTGCGGATGGAATCGACTTCGTCGTCGAACAGGTCGACCCGGTACGGCACCGGCGAGCCCATCGGGAACAGGTCGATCAGGCCGCCGCGCACCGCATATTCGCCCGGGCTCACCACCTGCGCCACGTGGTTGTAGCCAGCCAGGGTCAGCTGGGCCTTCAGCCGCGCCTCGTCGAGCTTTTGCTGCACCTTGAACTGGAAGGTGTAGCCGGCCAGGAAGGCTGGCGGCGCCAGCCGGTACAAGGCGGTGCTGGCCGGCATCAGCACCACGTCGGCCTCGCGCTGCAGGATGCGCCAGAGCGTGGCCAGCCGTTCGCTGATCAGGTCCTGGTGCGGCGAGAACTGGTCGTACGGCAGCGTCTCCCAGTCCGGGAACAGGGCGCAACGCAGGCCGGGGGCGAAAAAGGCGACTTCCTCCAGCAGGCGCTGGGCGTCCGTCGCGTCGGCCGTCACCACCGCGGTGATGCGCCCGGCGGCGTGCTCGCGCTGCGCCAGCCGAGCCAGCAGCAGCGCGTCCGCCGAACCCGTGGGTCGCGGCAGGGTCATTCGCCGGCCGGGGGTGAGCTTGGGTAATTCCATTGGAGACTGCGAAGCAGGAAAATGCAAAACACCCCGCGCCTGGACAGGGCGGGGTGTGCGAGGATTTGCGGGCTGCAGCGCAGGCTGCAAATCGTTCCCGGCGCGCGCATGCGTGCCGGGAAGATTGTAGGGTGAACAGTCTCTTGGGATGAGAATACGGACATGAATGGCAACGCTATCCAACAACGTTACTTCGCCTTGATCCCCTGCGCCGGCAACGGCAGCCGCGCCGGCACCTCGGGGCCCAAGCAATACGAACGTGTCGCCGGCCAGCCCATGGTGTGGCACACGCTGTCGGCCTTTGCCGGCGTCAAGCGCATCGCCCGCACCCTGGTGGTGGTGGCCGCCAGCGACGGCTTCTTCGAGCGCAACCCCACCACGTCGGCCCTGGTGGTGCCGTGCGGCGGCGCCACCCGGGCCGCCAGCGTGGCCAACGGCCTGCGCGAGCTGCGCCGGGTGGGCGCGACCGACGCCGACTGGGTGCTGGTGCACGACGCCGCCCGTTGCCTCGTCACGCCGGACCTGATCGACCGGCTGATCGACCGCTGCTCCGGCGACGAGGTCGGCGGCCTGCTGGCCCACCCGCTGGCCGATACGCTGAAGATCGCCAAGGACGGCCGCGCTGCCGGCACGCTGCAGCGCGACGACAAGTGGCTGGCCCAGACTCCGCAGATGTTCCGCCTGGGCATGCTGCGCCAGGCGCTAGAGGGGGTGGGCGACGCCATCACCGACGAAGCCGGCGCGATCGAGGCCATGGGCCTGCAGCCGCTGCTGGTGGAAGCCGGGGCGCAGAACTTCAAGGTCACCTACCCGGAAGACTTCGCCATGGCCGAGGCCGTGCTGCGTGGCCGGGCGCGATGAGCCCCCACGCTCCGCACTGCGTGTCGTCGCTGCTCCCCGGGGGGGCGCTGGCGCTCGTCGGGCGGCCGGGCAGGCGGGCTTGAGCATGCATTTGCGCATCGGCGAAGGCTGGGACACGCACGCACTGGTGCCCGGGCGCAAGCTCGTCCTGGGCGGGGTGGAAATCCCCTACGAACGCGGCCTGCTGGGGCACTCCGATGCCGACGCATTGCTGCACGCGATCACCGATGCCTTGCTCGGCGCGGCCGGCCTTGGCGACATCGGCCGCCATTTCCCGGACACCGACGAACGCTTTCGCGGCGCCGACTCGGTGCTGCTGCTGCAGGAGGCGATGCGGCGGGTGCGGGCCGCGGGCTGGCAGCTGGTGAACGTCGACAGCACCATCGTCGCCCAGGCACCGAAGCTGGCGCCGCACATCGAGGCCATGTGCGCCCGCATCGCCAAGGCGCTGGGCGTGACGCCGCAGCAGGTGAACGTCAAGGCCAAGACGGCCGAGAAGCTCGGCCCCGTGGGCATGGGGCAGAGCATCGAGGCGAGGGCGGTGGTGCTGCTGGTGGTGCTGCCCGAGGAGCGTGCCTAGCTTGCGTAGCCGGGGTAACCGCAGGGCACCTCAGCGCTTGCGCGCAATCGCCGCGGTCAGCCCGCCTCTTCCGGTTGCGCCTGCCGTTGATGGCCGTTTCCCCCGCCCGGCACCGGCGGCATTTGCCGCGGCCGCTGCAGCTTGATGTGCGCGGCCAGCCCGCCCGAGGTGGTGTTGGCCAGCGCGAAGATGCCGCCCATGCGCTGCACCGTCTTGTCGACGATCGCCAGCCCCAGGCCGGCGCCGGTGGCGGCGGTGCGGGCCGCGTCGCCGCGAAAGAAAGGCTTGACCAGGTTGGGCAGCGCCTCGGGCGAGACCCCCATGCCGTGGTCGCGCACCTTGAGCAGCACCCATTCGTTGCGCGCACGGGCCGCGATGTCCACCACCGCGATGCCGGTCTCCGGCGTCTTGCCGTAGCGGCGGGCGTTCTCCAGCAGGTTGGAGATCACGCGCGCCAGTTCCACCTCGTCGGCCAGCACCTGCACGTTCTTGGGCAGGTCGAGGTTGACGCGGATGTCGCCGTGGTCTTCGATGGCGTACATGCAGGCTTCGATCACGTCGTTCAGCACCACCGGCTTGAGCTCGGCGTGGTCCGGCCGCGCGTAGTCGAGGAACTTGTCGATGATGGCGTCGAGCTGGTCGATGTCGGCCGCCATGTGGTCGCGCGCGTCGGCGTCCACCACGCTCATCTCGGTTTCTAGTCGCAGCCGCGCCAGCGGCGTGCGCAGGTCGTGCGAGATGCCGGCCAGCATCACGGCGCGGTCCTGCTCGATCTTGGCCAGCTGCTGCGCCATCCGGTTGAAGCCGATGTTGACTTCGCGGATCTCGCTGGTGACGGCCTTCTCGTCCAGCCGGCTGGCGTCGAAGTCGCCGTCGCGCACGCGGCTGGCTGCGAACGACAGCTGCTTGAGCGGCCGGTTGATCAGCCGCGCGATCACCGCCGCGCCGGCCAGCGACAGCGCTGCCGCCGTGATCAGCCAGACCAGCCAGGTCTTGCCCCCCACCTGCGAAAAGCGGGTGCGGTCCATCAGCATCCAGTAGTCGTCGCGGTCGATCTTGAAGCCGATCCACAGGCCCTCCTCGCTGTTGACGCTGCTGGCCATCAGCGCGGCATCGCCCAGCCGGCTGACCAGCTCGTCGATGATGCGGCGGTCCATGGCGCTGGCCGACATCGGCGTGAAGCGGTCCCTGGGCTCGCGCGGCAGGATGCGCACGCCTTCCTGGTCGGCCAGGGTCTTGATCAGCGAGACGCGGGCGATCGGGTCGGCGTGGACCAGCGCCGCCCGGCTCAGGTTGACCAGCGAGGCGATCTGCTGCGCCGTCTGCACGGCCCGCGGCTCGAACTCCAGCGCCCGGAAGGTCTGCAGCCAGGCGACGATGGAGCCGATCAGCAGCAGCGAGAGCAAAAAGAAGGTGCGCCAGAACAGCGACAACCCCAGGCGGGGCCGCATCTCCAGCGGCGCGGGCGCGGTTTCCAGCGGCGCGGGGCTGGTGGCCTCCACGCTCGTGACGTTGCCGCGGATCATGAGGCAAGGGACTGCAAGGTCATCCCTCGATTAGAAGCGCAGCGCGGCAGCTTTGTCACCCGTTGCCGCGTAACTCAGCGTCAACCGGCGCCGTCCGGCACGAACACGTAGCCCACGCCCCACACGGTCTGGATGTAGCGCGGCGAGGCCGGGTCGGCCTCGATCAGCTTGCGCAGGCGCGACACCTGCACGTCCAGGCTGCGGTCGAACGGCTCGAACTCGCGGCCGCGCGCCAGCTGCGCCAGCTTTTCGCGCGACAGCGGCTGGCGCGGGTGCCGCACCAGCGCCTTGAGCATGGCGAACTCGCCGGTGGTCAGCGGCAGTTCCTCGCCATTCTTGCGCAGGGTGCGGGCCCCCAGGTCGAAGGCGAACGGGCCGAACGACACCACCTCGTTGTCGGAGGAGGGCGCGCCCGGCGCTTCCTGCGCCGGTCGGCGGCGCAGCACGGCGTGCACGCGCGCCAGCAGCTCGCGCGGGTTGAACGGTTTGCCCAGGTAGTCGTCGGCGCCGACTTCGAGGCCGACGATGCGGTCGACGTCCTCGCCCTTGGCGGTCAGCATGATGATCGGGGTGCGGTCGTTGGCGGCGCGCAGGCGCCGGCAGATGGACAGGCCGTCTTCGCCGGGCATCATCAGGTCCAGCACGATCAGGTCGGCGGTTTCGCGCAGCATCAGGCGGTTCAGCGCCTTGCCGTCTTCGGCCAGGATGACCTCGAAACCTTCCTGCGTCAGGTAGCGACGCAGGAGGTCGCGGATGCGAGCGTCATCGTCGACGACAAGAATCTTGTCGGTACGGGCTGCGGCTTGGGTCATGGTTCTCCAGAATCCAACATGTAACAACGGCCATTCTGAGGGCCTGCGTAGCGCGACAGCCGGATTTTGGCGAATGCCTTTCACAGTGTTACAAGTATTGCGCCCCATGGCCGAGCTTCACATCTGCTACGCACGCCGCAACGCTGGCGACGCCGTTTTCATGGGTCCGGCGGCTAGCATCGGCCCTGCCAGAACAAAGGATCCCCTGATGAAACTGAAAGCTCAAGCCTTGCTGCTCTCCTGTGCCTTGCTGGCTCCGGTGGGCTCCGCGCTGGCCCAGGGCGGCGTGCTGCCGCCGCAGAATGTGCTTGAGCTGCAGGCCAGCGGCACGGTCGAGGTGCAGCAGGACCTGCTGACGATCAACCTGACCACCACCCGCGAGGGCCCCGACGCCACGGCCGTGCAGACGCAGCTGAAGACGGCCCTTAACGCGGCGCTGGCCGAGGCGCGCAAGAACGCGCAGCCCGGGCAGATGGACGTGCGCACCGGCAACTTCGGGCTTTATCCGCGCCACGGCCGGGACGGCAAGATGACGGGCTGGAGCGGCACGGCCGAACTGGTGCTGGAAGGCCGCGACTTTGCGCGCATCACCCAGGCCGCCGGCCGCATCCAGACCATGACCATGGGCGGCGTCGGCTTCGGCCTGAGCCGCGAGCAACGGGCCAAGGTGGAAACCGATGCGCAGACGCTGGCCATCGAGCGCTTCAAGGCCAAGGCGGCCGAGCTGGCCAAGGGCTTCGGCTTCGGCGGCTACACCTTGCGCGAGGTGGCGGTCAACGCCAGCGACCAGGGCTTGCAGCCGCGCATGCGCATGCAGGCGATGGAGGCCAAGGCCGGCAGCGCGGCCGAGGCATCGGTGCCGGTCGAGGCCGGCAAGACCAGCGTGGTGGTGACTGTCTCGGGCTCGGTACAGCTGCGCTGAGTTCCGGCCAGCTTGCGCCGCCGGCTCATCCGAACCAAGCCCCAGTCCGACAGGCGGGGCCGGCCGCAGCCCCTAAGCTGCGGCCAATGTCAGCCATCCTGTCCGATCCCGAACTCCAGGCGCCGCCGCCCGGCGCGAGCCCCGAGGCCGAACTGTTCATCGTGATGAACCCCGGCTCGGGCCATAACGAGAAAGACGGCGTGCGCGAGGCCATCGAGGCCGAACTGCAGGCCGCCGGGCGTCGCTACCGCTTCGTGCCAGTGGCGCCCGGGGAGATCGTGCAGGCGTGCCAGCAGGCCGCCCGGCTGGCCAAGGAGAACGGCGGCGTGGTCGTCGGCGTCGGCGGCGACGGCACCATCAGCGCCACTGCCCAGGCAGCGCTGGCCCACGACACCCCGCTGGGCGTGATTGCCCAGGGCACCTTCAACCTGTTCGCCCGCACCCACGGCTTGCCGCTGGATGCCTCCGAGGCGATCCGGGCGCTGTTGCAGGCGCGGCCCGAGGAGGTGCAGGTGGGGCTGGTGAACCAGCGCGCCTTCCTGGTCAACGCCTCCCTGGGCCTGTATCCCAAGCTGCTGGCCGACCGCGAGCTGGTCAAGCAGAAGCTGGGCCGGCGCCGCTGGATCGCCATGCTGGCCGGCCTGGTCACGCTGTTCGAATGGCGGCTGCGGTTGCGGCTGGACATCGATCTGGACGGCACCGTCACGCGGCTGAAGACGCCCGGCCTGTTCATCTGCAACAACCGCCTGCAGCTGGAGCGGCTGGGCATCGCCGCCGAGGTGCTGGACCAGCTCGGCCAGGGTCGGCTGGTCGGCCTGCACGTGCCGTCACTCAAGCTGGGTACCAAGCTGCGGCTGGCGGTGCGGGCCTTGCTCGGCAACCTGGGCGACACCGAGGAGATGCAGAGCTTCACCTTGCGCTCGCTCACCACCGGCACCCGCAACGCGCGGCGGCTGAAGGTGGCCACCGACGGCGAGGTGCAGTGGATGCAGCTGCCGCTGCACTTCACCGTCTCGCCGCGCCCGCTCAAGCTGATGCTGCCGCCGCCGGAACTGCGAGTGGCTGTCGAATGACGGTGCTGCTGCATATCTCCGACACCCACTTTGGCACCGAGCAAGCGCCCGTGGTGGCGGCGCTGCAGGCGCTGGTGCGCGACCAAAAACCGGACGGGCTGATCCTGAGCGGCGACATCACCCAACGCGCCCGCAGCGCCCAGTTCGCGGCCGCCCGCGCTTTCGTCGACTCGCTGGGCATCGCCCAGGTGCTGACGCTGCCGGGCAACCACGACATCCCCCTTTACAACATCGCCGCCCGGCTGTTCCAGCCCTACGCCGGCTACACCGCCGCCTTCGGCCCTGACCTGGAGCCGGAGCTGGACTTCGGCGACGTGCTGGTGCTGGGCGTGAACACCACGCGGCCGCATCGCCACAAGGACGGCGCCGTCTCGGCCCGCCAGGTCAACCGGGTGGTCAAGCGCATGCACGCGGCCCGGCGCGAGCAGCTGCGGGTGGTTGTGACGCACCAGCCGGCCTGCGTGATGCGGCCGGAGGACGAGAAAGACCGGCTGCACGGCGGCGAGGTGGCGGTGCAGTCCTGGGCCCGGGCCGGCGCCGACCTGGTGCTGGGCGGCCACATCCACCTGCCCTACGTGAGCGACCTGTGCGCGCGGGCGAAAGGCACGCCACGCGCGCTGTACTGCGTCCAGGCCGGCACCGCCGTCTCGCACCGGGTGCGCCACGGCACGCCCAACTCGGTCAACATGATCCGCTGGACCGCGCCGACGCCGCACGAAAAGCGCGTGGTGCGGGTGGAGCGCTGGGACTACGACCTGGCCGACGACCGCTTCGAGGAGAGCAAGGGGCAGGAGCTGCCGCTGGCCGAGTAGGGCGGCCTGGGCCGCGATGATTTACGATGGCGCGAACCCTGCGGCAGCGTTTGCCGCCCGGCATTGCCGCTTTCATGACCGAACCCACGCTGAACCACGTCACCTGCCCGGACAGCGCCGGCAGCCACCGCATGGCCTACTGGCTGTGGGGCCCGGAGGACGCGTGCGACCTGGTGGTCTGTGTACACGGCCTGTCGCGGCAGGGGCGCGACTTCGACACCCTGGCGCGGGCCCTGCTGGCGCGCAGCCCGGTGCCGCTGCGCGTGGCCTGTCCGGACTTGGTGGGGCGCGGGCGCAGCGAGTGGCTGGCCGAACCGATGGGCTACGGCATTCCCACCTATGTGTCCGACATGCTCCAGATGCTGCAGCAGTTGCACGCGGCCGCGCCGCTGGGCAGCCTCGACTGGGTCGGCACCAGCATGGGCGGCCTGGTGGGCATGGGCATCTGCGGCAGCGCCAGCCTGCCGCTGCCGGTGCGCGTGCGGCGGCTGGTGCTCAACGACGTCGGGCCGGTGATCCAGTGGAGCGCGCTGCAGCGCATCGCCCGGTACCTGGGGCAGGGCGGCAGGTTCGACAGCGTGCGGCAGGCGGCCGACGCGATGTGGCAGCTGTCGCGGAGCTTCGGCCCGCACACGCCCGAGCAATGGCTGGAGCTGTCGCAGGCGATGGTGCGGCCGCTGCAGTCCGGCGGCTTCGCGCTGCACTACGATCCTGCCATCGCCGTTCCCTTCCGCACCCTCGACGAAGCCATGGCGCTGGCCGGCCAGGCCGCTCTCTGGCCGCTGTACGATGCCATCCGCGCCCAGACGCTGCTGCTGCGCGGCGCCGAGTCCGACCTGCTGACGGCGCAGACCGCGCGCGAGATGACGCGCCGCGGCCCGCGCGCCAAGCTGGTCGAGTTCGCCGGCGTCGGGCATGCGCCGACCCTGATCGCCAACGACCAGGTCGAGGCCGTCGCCTCGTTCCTGCTGCCAACCGGACCCACCCGCGATGAAAAGCCAGGCAGCGGAACTGGCTGAGCCCGCGGCGGCGCCGGAGCTGATGGCGGCCGCCGAGCAGGCACTGCCGCACCAGGCCAACGCGCTGGCGCGGGCCCGCGCCTTCGCCGAGCCGCTGATCGCCGGCGAGCTGCTGGAAACCGGCGAGAACACGCTGGCCCACGCCGACGGCGTCGCCGGCATCCTCAAGGCCATGGGCGGCAGCGAGGCCATGCAGGCCGCCAGCTACCTGGTCTATGCCTGCACCCACCTGAACAAGCCGCAGGAAGTGATCGCAAAGGCCTTCGGCGAGAGTTACGCCGCACTGGCGGTGGAAACCACCAAGCTGGTGCGCGTGCAGCAGCAGGCCCGTGGCGCCGCGGACGCCGTCTATTCGGCCGACGACCCACGCGCCCAGACCGAAACCGTGCGCAAGATGCTGCTGGCCTTTTCGCGCGACCTGCGGGTGGTGCTGCTGCGGCTGGCGTCGCGGCTGCAGACGCTGCGCTTCTTCGCGGCCACCAAACGGGTGATGCCCGGCAGCGTGGCGCGCGAGGCGCTGCATGTGTTCGCGCCGCTGGCCAATCGGCTGGGCATCTGGCAGCTCAAGTGGGAGATGGAAGACCTGGCGTTCCGCTTCCTGGAGCCGGACACCTACCGCCAGGTGGCGGGCTGGCTCGACGAAAAGCGGGCCGAGCGCGAGGAGTACGTGGACCAGCTGCGCTCCGGCCTCGAGGCGGAACTCAAGGATCAGGGCATCAGCGCCCAGGTGCACGGGCGGCCCAAGCACATCTACAGTATCGTCAAGAAGATGCGCGGCAAGTCGCTGGACTTCGAGCAGGTGCTGGACATCCGGGCGCTGCGGGTGATCGTGCCGGACGTCAAAGACTGCTACGCCGCGCTGGCCTGGGTGCACTCGCGCTTTGCGCCGCTGGGCGAGGAGTTCGACGACTACATCGCGCGGCCCAAGCCCAACGGCTACCAGTCGCTGCACACCGTGGTGCGCGACGCGAGCGGGCGGCCGATCGAAATCCAGATCCGCACCCAGCTGATGCACGACCACGCGGAGCATGGCGTGGCCGCGCACTGGGCGTACAAGGAGGCGGGCCAGAAAGGCTACGCGGGGGTGGCGGCCAGCGGCGAGTACGACGCCAAGATTGCCGTGCTGCGCCAGCTGCTGGCTTGGGAGCGGGATCTGGCCGGCTCGGCCGACGGCCTGTTCGACGACCGCATCTACGTGCTGACGCCGCAGGCTTCGGTGGTCGAACTGCCGCAGGGCGCGACGCCGGTGGACTTCGCCTACACCGTGCACACCAGCCTGGGGCATCGCTGCCGCGGGGCCCGGGTGGACGGCGCGATGGTCCCGCTCAACACCCAGCTGCGCAACGGGCAGACCGTGGAGGTCGTCGCGGCCAAGGAGGGCGGGCCTTCGCGCGACTGGCTCAATGCGGAGCTCGGTTTCCTGGCCAGCCACCGCGCCAAGTCCAAGGTGCGCGCCTGGTTCAACGAGCAGGTGCGGCACGAAACGGTGGCGCGCGGTCGCGAGCTGGTGGAGCGGCTGCTGCAGCGCGAAGGCCGCACCGCCTTCAAGCTGGAGGACCTGGCCGGCCGGCTGGGCTTCAAGTCGGCCGAGGACCTGTTCGACGTGGTCGGCAAGGACGAGTTTTCGCTGCGCACCATCGAGATCCTGCTGAACCCGCCGGCCGCCCCGTCGGCGCAGGACGAGCTGCAGCTGAAGAAGCCGCGTGCGCCGGCCAAGGGCGACAAGGGCGGGGTGCTGGTGGTGGGGGTGGATTCGCTGATGACGCAGCTGGCCAAGTGCTGCAAGCCGGCGCCGCCCGACGCCATCGGCGGCTTCGTCACGCGCGGCAAAGGCGTGAGCATCCACCGCGACGACTGCACCAATTTCCGCCAGCTCGCCACGCGCACGCCGGAGCGGCTGATCGACGTTGCCTGGGGCGCGCCCAGGTCGACCGAGGGTGCCGTCTACCCGGTGGACGTGACCATCGAGGCGGCCGACCGGCAGGGCTTGCTGCGCGACATCTCCGAGGTGTTCACCAAGGAAAAGATGAACGTGATCGGCGTGCAGACCCAGTCCGTGCGCGGCACGGCGTGGATGACATTCACGGTGGAGATCACGGACTCGCAGCGGCTGGCGAAAGTGCTGGGGGTGGTCAACGAAGTGCAGGGCGTGCGCTCGGCGCGGCGGCGCTGACGCAGCTTTCTCCTCCCCTCCGGGTGGTCGGCAGCGGGGCGCTGGGGCGCTCGATCGCGGCCGCGTGCCCTCACCGCAACCTTCCCCGAAGGGGCGGCAGCAAGACAAATCTTCAGGCCTCAATGCCCGCGCACTTTTTTCGCTATATACTCGTGGGCTTCGACGACAGGCGCGTAGCTCAGCTGGTTAGAGCACCACCTTGACATGGTGGGGGTCGTTGGTTCGAGTCCAATCGCGCCTACCAAATTGACCCCTTTGGAATCAAGCTTTTATGTGAGGGCTTGGTTCCTCTGGGGAGCTTTGGGGACATCAAAGCCTGTCTTTCGAAAGGCGTGGAGTCAGCGGCGCGTGCCGCTGACGAGCTCCGCCGGAGGATGGCATCAGACGAAAGAGCCCGCATCAGCGGGCTTTTTGCCGTTTGGCGATGGTCCCCGTCGTCCCCATAACTTGTGAGTCATTGGTGCAGTGACGCAGGGACTCCAGCGAGGCGCTCAAAGCCTGCCCCACATTCACCACCTCGAACGCATCTGACGTGGGCGATCTTCGGACTCGACCACACGGTCGGTCTTGCTTCATCGAACCCGTATTCCGTGTCGGCTCCATCTGCAGCGAGCGAGCGACCATGTCAGCACCGATCTTCTCCATTCCCGCACGTGGCACATCGACAGGTGGCGTGCTCTACACCGCATTTGACAAGTCATGTTGTCGTCTTCATAATGGAATTTGTGCTTCAGAAACGAAATTCGCACGATTTCCCACAAGGATGGCCGCATGAAGAAGATCGTTCGCCTGGGGGCCGGTTCCGGCTTCTGGGGAGACGCAATGGATCCAGCAATGGAATTGCTGGAGCACGGGAACCTGGATTACCTGTGCTTTGACTTCCTGGCTGAGCTCACAATGGCATTGCTGCAAAGGCAGAAGCTCAAGAACCCGCAGGCCGGCTACGTGCCCGATGCGGTCACGTACATGAACGCGATGCTGAAGATGGCACGTCAGCGCGGTACGCGGCTGATCTCGAACGGTGGCGGCGTCAACCCCAGGGCTGCCGCGGAGCGCGTGGCGGAAGGCGCCCGGGCGGCCGGACTGCAGGGAACCCGGATCGCCTTGGTGGAAGGGGACGACCTGCTGTCTAAGCTCGACACCCTGGTCGCGGATCGGATTCCGCTTGTCAACATGGATACCGGCGACGAGGATTTCGCCGCCATTCGCTCGCGGGTTGTCTCGGCCAACGTCTACACCGACAGCACCGGGATCGTCGCGGGTCTGGAAGACGGCGCCGACGTCGTGATCGCCGGACGCGTCTCCGACAACGCCGTGTATGTCGGGCCACTGGCGCACGAGTTTGGCTGGAAACGGGATGCGGCCCACGTGGACCGGCTTGCGGCGGCGGTCACCCTCGGGCATATCGTCGAATGCGCGTCCGCCTGCACCGGCGGCATGTCTTCGCGTTTCGCCGAGATGCCTGCCATGGGCCGGGTCGGGTTTCCGATCCTCGAAGTCGCTTCCGATGGAAGCGCCGAAATCACGAAGCTGCAAGGCAGCGGCGGCCGCATCGACGAGTTCACGATCAAGGAGCACCTGGTCTACGAGATCGGCGATCCCCGCAGCTACCTGATGCCGGATGCGATCGCGGACTTCACGTCCCTGCGGCTGCAGCAGAGCGGAACCGACCGCGTCCGAGTCTGGGACGTGAAGGGGCGCACGCCCCCCGAGATGCTCAAGCTGGTGGTGGGCTACCAGGACGGATGGATCGGCGAAAGCATGGCGTTCTTTCCCTGGCCCAACGCCTACGACCGGGCGCTCAAGGCTAAGCAGACGATGCTGGAGCGGTTCGAGCGCATGGGCCTGGAAGCATCGCAGGTGCACTTCGACCTGATCGGCCTCAACACGCTGCACGGACCGGCCGCGCCTGCGCCCGATCCGGCCGCCGCCAATGAATTGCCGGAGGTCGGCTTGCGTTGCGCCGTGCGCACGCGCACGATGGAGGAGGCCGACAAGGTGCGGCGCGCCGGCGCCCACCTGTGGATCATGGGTCCGGGCGGGACTTCGTTCGGCACGCCGATCAAGCCGCGGCCGGTCATCTCGCTGTGGCCGACGCTCATTCCCCGCTCGTACGTCGAGCAGAAAACACAAACCCTCGTGGCTTGAGGAGCAGGACGATGACCAAGATTGTTCGCGACATTGCATACGTCCGTTCCGGCGACAAGGGAGACATTTGCACGGCCGGCGTCATTGCCCGCACCCCGCAGGACTATCGCGCGCTGAAAGCCAGCGTGACGCCGCAGGCCGTCAAGGCGCTTTACGGCGACTGGGTGGCAGGTGACGTCGATTGCTACTCCATGGACAACATCGAAGCGGTGGTCGTGGTGATGCGGCAAGCGTTGGGCGGCGGCGCCACCCGGACCCTGCGCCTCGACCAGACCGGCAAGTCACTGGGTTACGCCCTGCTGCGCCTTCCGGTTCTGGACTGAGAGATGGCGCTGCTAGGTTCGCCCGTCCGCCCCGCAAGCTCCGAATTCACAGCAAACCTCGCCCAGCATCGCGCCTTCTCGCAGCAGGTCGACAGCGCGCGAAGTAGCGCGATCGCCGGGGGCAGCAATCAGGCTCGCGATGCCCATGGCGCGCGCAACAAGCTCCTGCCGCGCCAGCGCATCGATGCCGTGCTGGATCCGGCCACCCCGTTCCTGGAAATCGGGCAGCTGGCGGGGCACGGTCTCTACGAGGGCGGGGTGCCCAGCGCGGGAATCATCACCGGCGTCGGCATCGTCGAGGGCCGGCCTTGCATGGTCATGGCCAACGATGCCACGGTGAAGGGCGGGACGTACTATCCCCTGACGATCAGGAAGCAGATCCGCGCACAGACCATCGCGCGCGAGAACGCGCTGCCGTGCCTCTACCTGGTCGACTCCGGCGGCGCCTTCCTGCCGCTGCAGGAGGACATCTTCCCGGACGAGAACCACTTCGGGAAGATCTTCCGCAACATCGCAGAGATGTCGGCGCTGGGCATTCGCCAGGTCGCGGCCGTCCTCGGATCGTGCACGGCGGGAGGTGCCTACATTCCTGCCATGTGCGACGAGACCGTGATCGTCGAGGGCAACGGCACCATCTACCTGGGCGGGCCGCACCTGGTGCAGGCGGCCACGGGTGAAGTCGTCGACCACCAGTCTCTGGGCGGTGCCGACGTGCACACGCGGATGTCCGGTGTGGCGGACCACTACGCGCACGACGAACTGCATGCGCTCTCCCTGGTCCGCGACATCGTCGCGCGGCCCGGCCCCGCCCGCATCGCAAAGCCGCCGCTGGTGCCGGTCCCTCCCAAGTACGACCCGGCGGAACTGCAGGGGCTGATTCCCGCCAATCCGAAGCAGCCGATTCCGGCACGCGAGATCCTCGCGCGCATCCTCGATGGCAGCGAGATTGCGATGTACCGTGAACGCTACGGCGCCACCCTGCTTTGCGGAACGGGTGCCATCGGCGGCTATCCTGTCGGGGTTCTCATCAACGACGGGGTGCTGATGAGCGAGAGCGCGCAGAAGGCCGCGAACTTCATCCAACTGTGCAGCCAGAGCGGTATTCCGCTCGTGTTCCTGCACAACGTCAGCGGCTTCATGGTCGGCGTGTCGCACGAGCAGGGCGGGATCGCCAAGGATGGCGCGAAGATGGTCAATGCAGTGTCGACTTCGCGCGTGCCCAAGTTCAGCGTGATCGTCGGCGGCAGCTACGGAGCCGGAGCCTATGCGATGTGCGGCCGGGCCTTCGGGCCGCGATTGATGGCGATGTGGCCGAACGCCCGCACTTCGGTGATGGGAGGCGAGCAGGCCGCAACCGTCCTCGCCCTGGTTCGGCAAGAGCAACTCGCGCGCAAGGGCCAGCGGTTCACGGCCGAGGAAGCCGAAGCCTTCAAGCAGCCCGTACGCGAGAGCTACGCGGCGCAGAGCACTGCCCTTCATGCGGCGTCCCGGCTCTGGGTGGATGCGATCATCGATCCCGCGGACACCCGCGCGTGGCTGGCGATGGGGCTTTCGCTGGCCGCCGCCAGCCCGCCGCAGGAGACGCGGTTCGGCGTTTTCAGGATGTGAGCATGTTCCGTCGGATCCTGATCGCCAACCGCGGCGAAATCGCCTGCCGCATCGCACGCACGTGCCGGGCGCTGCGCGTCGAGTACGTCGCGATCTACACGGATGTGGACGCTGGCGCGCTTCACCTTCACGACGCGGTGACGGCCGTGCGCATCGGCGCGGGGCCGGCGGCGCAAAGCTATCTCGACGGCGCGCTCATCATCGCGGCCGCGCTGGAAACTGGATGCGATGCGGTGCATCCGGGCTATGGCTTCCTGTCCGAGAACAGCAGGTTCGCTGCCGACGTCATCGCAGCCGGGTTGACCTTCATCGGCCCGAAGCCGGAAACCATCGCCGCTCTCGGCGACAAGGCCCGTGCCAAGTCGCTCATGCAAGCCGCCGGGGTACCGGTCGTGCCGGGAGGGGAGGGTGCAAGCGACGAGCCGGCGGTCATCCAGGAGATGGTGCGCAGGGTTGGCCTGCCGGCGCTGTTGAAGCCCAGCGCCGGCGGCGGTGGCAAAGGCATGCGGGTGGTCGCCTCGCACGCGGAGCTGGACGAGGCGGTGGCGTCGGCCATCCGTATCGCGCGCAGCAGCTTTGGGGACGGGCGGCTGATCGTGGAGCGCTACATCGAGCAGCCGCGCCACATCGAGGTGCAGGTTTTCGGCGATTTGAACGGGGACGTCGTCCACCTGTTCGAGCGCGAGTGCTCCTTGCAGCGGCGCCACCAGAAGGTGGTGGAGGAAGCCCCGGCACCCAACCTGCCCGCCGCAGTGCGGCATCGCCTGATCGACGCAGCCGTGCGCGGCGCGCGCAGTGTCGGCTATTTGAACGCGGGAACCTTCGAGTTCATCGTTGGCCGGGACCTGCAGTTCTATTTCCTCGAGGTGAATACCCGCTTGCAGGTCGAGCACCCAGTGACCGAATGCGTCACCGGCCTCGACCTGGTCGAGTGGCAGCTGCGTGTCGCGGCCGGCGAACCCTTGCCGTTGCAGCAGGACATGATCCGCTGCAACGGGCATGCCGTGGAGTGCCGGATCTACGCGGAAGATCCGGCCCGCGATTTCATGCCCGCTCCCGGTACCGTCGGCGTCGTCCGCTGGCCCGCCGGGGTCCGCGTGGAAGCCGGCATCAGCTGCGGCGGCAGCGTGCCGTCCTTCTACGATCCGATGGTTGCCAAGCTCGTGGCGCACGCGCCCGACCGCGTCGGCGCGCTGGCGAAGTTGAGCGTCGCCCTGAGCGAGACCTTGCTGCTGGGCCTCACCACGAACATCGGCTACCTACGGCGCGTCCTTGCCGACCCGGGAGTCAAGATGGCCCAAGCGCACACAAGGTATCTTGATGAACATTCCACGCGCTTCGTGCCGGCTGCGGGCGAAGCCCGGGCTGCGGCTTGCGCGGCGGTTCTCGGGGTCGCGCCCAACGCCGGCGGCCACCCCTGGGCCGTCGACGAGAACCAAGGCCCGGCGGATCGCGCCTGCCTCGACCCGCAGGCCCCATTGGGCAGGGTCCACCTCTGGATCGGCGAGACGCGCTGGCAGTGCGCACTGCAGGCGCGATCCGCTTGCGGCTTCGTGGTGGCCGTGGGCGGCACGGCTTGGCAAGTCCAGGGCGCCCCAGATCCGTCCCGCCTGTGGACGGGCAGCGTCGGATCGGCTCCATGGTCGGCGCAATGGGGCGACGGTGTCTGGGAGTTGCAGGTGGACGGTGACCGCTTCGCGCTGCAGCCGGCTCGCTCGCGGGCCTTCGCCAGCGCGGCGGCTGCCGGCGCGGCGGTGGCCCCCATGTCCGGAACCGTCGCCGCGGTTGCGGTCGCTGTCGGAGACCGGGTCCGCCAGGGCGATTCGGTTGCGGTGGTGGAAGCCATGAAGATGGAGCACAACGTGGTCGCGGCAGTGGACGGCACGGTGCGCGCAGTCGCCTTTCGCGTCGGAGAGCCGGTGAAGGCCGGGGAGCTGATCGTCGACATCGACGCTTCGCAGTGAGGGAGGCGGGCGCCCGCGTTGCCACTGTTAGACTCGACCCGAATTTCATTCCGATGATGGCTTCGAGTCCCGCGATCTCCTCTCATGAACCGCCGACGGCCTTGACCGAAGTCAGGGTGCTGGCGCGCGGATTGGCGCTGCTCAGGGCGTTCGAACCCGCCAACGACTGGAAGACGAATGCTGAGCTTTCCAGCGTCACTGGGCTGCCGAAGCCGACGGTCTCCCGCATCACCGCCAGGCTCACTGAGGCAGGCTATCTGATCTATTCCGGTGAACGGGCGGCCTACCGGCTGGGCACGTCGATCCTGGCGCTCGGCTACGGCGCGGCATCCAATCCCAACCTGGTCGTGATTGCGCGGCCATTGATGCAGCAGTTTGCCGACCAGCACAAGGTGTCCGTCGTCCTGGCCTCTTCGGATGCCGACAGCATGGTGTGCGTCGACGTGGCGCACAGCCGGGCAATGATGTTCACCCTGCGCGTTCGCGCGGGCTGGAGGTTCCGGATGGACCAGTCGGCACTGGGTCGGGCCCTGATCGGATCGATGGGCGATGCCGAGCGGGAGCGGATGCTGACGAGGCTGGCCGAAGCCGATCACAGCACCTGGTCGGCGCTCCTTGGTCAAGTCAAGTCGCTGGTCACCCAGATGCAGCGACGGCAATACTGCATCGCCGCAGGCACTCTGGAACGAGGCACCAACGGAGTCGCGGTGGTTATCGATACGCCGGACCGGCCGCATTCGTACGCGCTCGGCTGCGCGGCTCCTTCCAACGTCATGAGCGTGGCGCGCATCGAAAGCGATGTGGGTCCAGGCTTGGTCGCGCTCAAGCACGCGCTCGAGAAGGAACTGGGTGCGGCAGTCGAAAGGACGGAGGACTGATGGTCAGGAGAAGGAGTCCGGATACGCTCGCGCTGAACCCGGAGCGGGTCCATGGTCCCGGCGAGGAGGTCGATTCCCTGCTGCGCGGACTGGAACTCCTGCGGCTGTTCGACGTGCGCCATCGCGTTCTGGAGACGACGGAGATTGCCGCCAAGCTCGGTTTGTCGCGCGCCACGGCCGCCAAGCTGGTGGCAACGCTGCAGCAGCACAACTTCCTGCGCGCGCGAAACCCGGGCGGCGGCTTCGAGCCCCACGTCGCTTGCCTCGCCCTGGGGCGCGCCGTCAAGCGGGGGCTGCCGATCGTCACCGCGGCGCAGCCGCGCATGCTTGCGCTGTCGCAGCGGTTCGGCGTGCATGTCACGCTGTCCACCCGCGACCGCTCGCACATGCTGGTGGTCGAGCACGTCGTCCCCGCGGGGCAGGTTCGCCTGGGACTCGACACCGGGGCACGGCTGCCGCTTGCCGCCTCCGCATCCGGCCGCGCGTACCTGTGGGCCCAGCCACCGGCCTTGCGTGACCAGTTGCTGGAACGCATCCGCGAGCATGACCAAGACGGCTCGTTCCGGCTGCTGTCCAACGTGTACGCGGCATTCCAGGAGCTGGCGGAGAAGGGCTGGTGCTTCCTGGCGGCGCCGATGACGAGCCAGACCGGCTCACTCGCCGCGCCGATCGAGGTCTTCGGGCGTGTCGACTACGTGCTCACCGCCATGGCCGTGGGGCCGGACGCGCAACGACAGCTGCGCGCGCGGGTGGCCCCCGAGCTCGTGGCGCACGCCAGCTTCATCGCGCAGGACCTGACAGCCGCGTCCTGAGGTCGCCAGCCTGGGGTGCGGGCCCTGATTCCGCTTGGATCGACAAATGAAATTTGCCGGTCCATAATGGAATTGATGAAAGAACCTACCGACCATGCCGCCGGTGCGGCCCAGCACGTCCTGTACAGCGTCGAGGGATCCGTCGCCACCATCACGCTCAACCGGCCAGAGCGCCGCAATGCGCTCTCGCTGGCAGCCAATGAGCGCTTGCACAGCCTATGGAGCAGCATCGATGCGGACCCCGCGATCCGCGCGGTCGTGCTGACCAGCACCGACTGCGGCACCTTCTGTGCCGGCATGGACCTGAAGGAAGCGGCCGAACTCAGGCAGAGCACCGGGCGGGACATCCTGGACCTCCTCGCCGATCCGTTCTATGAACGCATGCGCCGGCTGTCCGTGCCCATCATCGCCGCCATGACGGGCCACTTCACCGCCGCCGGCATGGTGCTGGCCGCCAGCGCCGACATTCGCATCGGGCTGGCCGGCACCCAGGGCGGCATCACCGAAGCCCTGGTGGGGCGTGGCACCCCCTGGGCCGCCCGCATGCAGGACTTGCTCCCCTTGGGCATCCTGATGGAATTGGTCGCCACCGCGCGGATGATGCCGATCGAAAGACTGCACGCGCTGGGCTTCGTCAATGCGATCGAGGCCACCCCGGAGGCCGTTCGCGGCAGGGCGCATGAGATGGCGGCGGCCATCGCCGGCAATGCGCCGCTGTCGGTGCGGGCCGGCAAGGCCGGCCTGCTGGCAGCCAGCGATTTCGGCAGCGAGGCGGGGTTCGCGATTTCCCGCGCGCTGCATCGCCAGGTGTATGCGAGTGAGGATGCGCAGGAAGGGCCGCGCGCTTTCGCCGCCAAGCGGCGTCCGCAATGGCTTGGTCGTTGACAAACCAAAACGAAATTGTTGAAGTCAAAACGAAACTGGCGCTATGATGCATCGTGGCTCACGCAACGCACCGTGCCGGCGATCTATTGAGGAATGACCGAAGATGATGAATCTCCTTTACGGCGAACTCGCGATCGGCGACCGCGCGCGCTCGCGCGGCCGGACCATCACCGAGACCGACGTGGTGAACTTCTGCGGCCTGACGGGCAACTGGCTGGAGATCCACGCGAACGCGGAATTTGCCAAGCAGTCCATGTTCGGCCAGCGCGTGGTGCAGGGTGGACTGGTGTTCGTCATCAGCAACGCGCTTTTCGGCTTCGACTCCGCGGTGGTGGAGGCGTTCTACGGCGTCGACAAGCTGCGCTTTCTCAAGCCCACCTTCATCGGCGACACGCTGCACGCCGAGAGCGAGATCATCGCCATGCGCGAAAAGGGTGACAAGCACGGCATCGTCACAGCCCAGCTGTGGGCGGTGAACCAGCGTTCGGAGAAAGTCCTGAGCTGCGAATTCATGCTCCTGATCCGGCGCGAGCGCCTGCTCGCGGACTGACCTTCACCAACATCCAACGAGACAGGCAGACCCCATGAATTTTCTGACCGAAGAGCAGCAGTTGTGGAAAGACACCGTCGATCGCGTGATGCTGGAGGAGATCACGCGTGAGTACGTGCGCGAGTGCGACATCAGCCGCAATTACCCCTACGAGGCCTACGAGAAGGTGGCCAAGATGGGATGGCTGCGGCTGCTGGTCCCCGAGGAGAACGGCGGCGACGGCGGCAGCATCTTCGACTACGCGCTGATGTGCGAAGGCCTGGCGCGCTACGGCTTCGACTTCGCCACCGCGTTCATGGTTTCGACCTTCACGGCGATGAACATCTGCAAGTTCGGCACCCGGGAGCAGCAAGAACAGTACCTGCCGGCCTTCATGAGAGGCGACATCCGCTTTTCGATCTCCATCTCCGAGCCCTCGGCCGGATCGGATGCCGCCAACACCCGCACGCGCTCGGAGCAGACGGCGCAAGGCTGGAAGATCACGGGCCAGAAGCTCTGGTGCTCGGGCGCCGCCGCGCGCAACACGGTGATCGCGATGCTGACGCGCAGCGACAAGGCTGCGGCGAAGCACAAGGGCCTGACCGTCTTGCTCGTGCCGAACGACACGCCCGGCCTCGACATCCGCCGGCTGCCCACGATGGCGCGGCGCGCCACCGGCACCACCGAGATCTTTGCCGACGCGGCGGTGGTGCCTTCCGGCAACGTGCTGGGGGAGCCGGGCGATGGCTGGAAGATCGTCACCGACCACTTGGAACTGGAGCGGATCGCGGTTTCGGCAGCCTACGTCGGCAACGCCCAGCAGGCCGTGACGGATGCCCTGCGCTACGCGCACGAGCGGATCCAGTTCGACAAGGCGATCTACGAATTCCAGGTAATCCGCCACATGCTGGCGGACATGCAGACCGCCGTGGACGCCGCCCGGCTGATGGTCTATCGCGCTGCCGACCTGGCCTCGCGCGGCATACCCTGCCAGCGCGAGGTTTCCATGGCGAAGCTGATGGCGTCCGAGACCTTGCAGACCGTCACCCGTAACGGCATGCAGATCCTCGGCGGCCACAGCATGCTCCCCGAGGCCGACATGGAACGCTATTTCCGTGAGGGGATGCAATCCACCATCGGTGGCGGCACTTCGCAGATCCAGCGCACGATCATCGCGAAATCGCTGAGCCTCTGATGTCACAGACCGCTTCCATGCCGAAGAACGCGGCGCCCCTGACGGGTGTGCGGGTGCTGGACCTCACGCGCATCCTGGCGGGCCCCTGGGCGACCCAGAACCTGGCCGACCTGGGTGCGGAGGTCATCAAGATCGAGCACCCAAACGGCGGCGACGACACCCGGCAGATGGGGCCTCCCTTCGTGCGTGACCAGCACACCGGCGAGATTGGCGACGCGGCCTACTTCCTGGCGGCCAACCGGGGCAAGAAGTCGGTTGCGATCGACATTGCCAAGCCGGAGGGGCAGAAGCTGGTGCGGGGGCTCGCGGCGAGCTGCGACGTGTTGGTGGAAAACTTCAAGGTCGGCGGCCTGGCCCGCTATGGCCTTGACTACGCCTCGCTGCGCACCGAACTGCCGCGGCTGGTCTATTGCTCGATCACCGGCTTCGGCCAGACCGGGCCCTACCGGCAGCGCGCGGGCTACGACTACCTGATCCAGGGCATGGGGGGCCTGATGAGCGTGACGGGGGAGCCGGACGACAAGCCGGGCGGCGGCCCCCAGCGGGCCGGCGTGGCGCTGGCCGACGTCATGTCGGGCATGTACGCTGCGCTGGGCATCCTCGCCGCACTTCGGCACCGCGACGCTACCGGCGCAGGGCAGCATCTCGACATCGGGATGCTCGACGTGCAGGTGGCGGTGCTGGTCAATCAGTCGATGAACTTCCTCACGACGGGAACGCCACCGCAGCGCATGGGCAACGGCCACCCGAACATCGTGCCGTACCAGTACTTCCCGGCCACCGACGGCCAGTTCATCCTTGCAGTCGGCAACGACGCCCAGTTCCGTCGGGCGATGCAGGTGCTGGGCCTCGGGGTGGAAGGTGCCGACCTTCGGTTCGCGACGATCGCGCTGCGGGTGGCGAACCGTGAGGCGCTGCTCGCGTTGATGACGGAGCGCACCCGCACGCGGAGCGTCGATGATTGGGTCAACGCCATGGAGGCGGTGGACGTCCCGTGCGGCCCAATCAACACCATCGACCGGGTGTTCGCCGATCCGCAGGTCAAGGCGCGCGGCATGCAGATGTCGCTGGCGCACGAATGCGCGGGCGAGGTGCCCTCCGTCGCCAATCCGATGCGGTTTTCGGAAACTCCGATCCGCTATCAAAGCGGCCCGCCGCTCCTTGGACAGCACACGAGGGAGGTGCTGCGCGACGTGCTGGGAGCCAGCGATGCGGACATCACGACCTGGATCGGGCAGGGTCTGGTCAAGGAAACACCATGAGGAACACAGCAGCCGAGAGCGGACCCGATTCAAGCTGGGATGACGCCCCGGTCATGGGGTTGGGCCTTCATTGGGACGACGTCAAGCCGGGGCACCGTTTCCGCACACTGGCTCGCACCATCACCGAAGCCGACATCACGCTGTTCGTGGGCGTGACGGGCATGGTCGAGGAGATGTTCACCAACCTCGAATACATCCAGGCCGAGTCGAAGATCGGTGCGCGGCCCGCGCCCGGGTCGATGGTGTTCTGCATTTGCGAAGGGCTGCTCATGCAGTCCACCATGCAGCGCACCGGCATGGCCTTCCTCGAGTGCGACCTGCGCATCCTCAAGCCGACCGTGGCCGGCGACACCATTCACGTGCAGGCCGAGGTTGTGGAAGCTCGTGCGACCAGCAAGCCGGGCCGCGGCCTGATGCGAACCTTGAACCGGGTGGTGAACCATCGGGGCGAGTTGGTCGCCACCTACAACCCGCTGCGCATGGTCAAGGGACGCCAGCACTGACGCCACATCGTGCCAACCAAAACCAAAGGAGACCGACCATGACTTTCCCCACAGCGTTCCGTAGACTGCTCGCCGGCTGCATTCTGCTCGCGACCGCATGCGCTTCGTTCGCGCAGACGGCGGCGACGTTCCCCAACAAGCCGATGCGCATCATCGTGCCGTTTGCCGCGGGAACCACGACGGACCAGGCGGCGCGCTACATCGGCCAGAAAATCTCCGACCAGTACAAGCAGCCGGTGATCGTGGAAAACAAGGCGGGTGCCAACGGCTTCATCGCGCTGCAGTATCTGCTCAGCCTGCCTGCGGACGGCTACTCCATCACCATCGGCACCAACACTACGCACGCGGCCAACACGGCGCTGTTCAAGAAGGTGCCTTACGACCCGGTTGCCGACTTCGTGCCTCTCTCCGGGGTGACCATCGGCGGCGTGGTCCTGGTGGTGGCGCCCAGCACCCCGGCCAACAACGTGCAGGAACTGCTCGCGCTCGCCAAGAAGAAGAAGATGACCTTCGGCGCCGGCAATTCGTCTTCCCGCGCCGGCGGCGAGGTGTTGCGCGAGCTCGCCGGGATCGACCTCCTGCACGTGCCCTACAAGGCGCTGCCGGCGGCCCTGACCGACCTGATGGGCGGGCAAATCGACATGGTCTTCGGTGATGCGCCGGCAGTGATGCCACTGGTGAGGGGCGGCAAGCTCAAGGCCCTGGGCGTCTCCACCAAGGAGCGCATGCCCGGTTACGGGGAGATCCCGACGATCGCCGAACAAGGCGTCGCCGGCTACGAGACCAATGGCTGGCTTGCGGCATTCGCCCCCAAGGGCACGCCGCCCGATGTGGCCGACAAGCTCAGCAAGATGATCTTCGACATCATGCGAACCCAGGATGCCGCGGCCCACTTCGGCGCGAATGCGTGGAAGCCGATCCCGTCGACCCGTGACGAACTCGCGACTTTCCAGAAGGCGGAGATTGCCCGCTGGGCGCGCCTCGTCAAGAACGCCGGCATCGAGCCGGAATGACCCCCGCCGGCCACACGCCACGCCTGTGGCGGTGGCCGCAACAAGACGGCAGGTGAGAAGCATGGCAACCCTCGTCGAACAACTGGCGGCATTCACGCAGGTGCCTTACGCGAAGCTGCCGGCGCCCGTCGTCGAGGAGAGCAAGCGACTGCTGCTGGACTCCATCGGGGCGGCACTGGCGGCGGTCGATTCGCCGAAGGGCCGCATCGGCATCGAGTACGGCCGCATGCAGGGCGCGAGCGGCCGCGCGACGGTGATCGGTACCTCCGAGCGTCTCAACGTCTTCGGAGCCGCTTTCGCCAACGCGGAGCTGATCAACGCGCTGGACATGGATGCGATCCTGCCGCCGGGCCATGTCACGCCTTACGTCCTGCCCGGCGCGCTGGCCGTGGCGGAAGACCAGGCCCTCGCTGGCAAGGACCTCATTCGGGCGATCGCGGTCTCCCATGAAATGTCGTGGAGGCTTGGCAAGGCGATGGACTACCTACGCGACACCAGGGACGGCAAGGTCGCCACGCCGCTCGTCTTCGGCTACAGCAGCACCGTCTTCGGTGCGACGGCGGCCATCGGCCTGCTGCAGGGAATGTCCGCCGAGGTCATGGCGCACGCGCTCGGCATTGCCGGCTGCATCTCTCCCGTGAATGCCCAGATGGCCTGGTTCGACCACGCGCCGAGTTCGACCATCAAGTACCTGCTGGGTGGCACCCTCACGCAGGCGGCCATGACGGCAGCGCACATGGCGGCGCTCGGACATCGCGGCGACCTGACGGTGCTGGACGACCGGGAAGTCGGCTACGCCCGCTTCATGGGCACCAGCCGCTGGGAGCCGGCGGTGATCCGCGCCGGGCTGGGGACGGACTGGAACTTTCCCGCCGAGACGTCCTACAAGCCCTACGCGCATTGCCGGATCCTGCACGCCCTGGCGGACGTGCTGATGGAGATCGTCCGCACGAACGCCATCCGGCCGCAAGAGATCGACGGGATCAAGGTCTGGGTCGAAGGCATGGTCGAACGCCCCATCTGGCTCAATCGCCAGATCCACGAACCGATGGACGCGCAGTTCAGCATCGCCCACGGGATCGCGCTTGCGGCGCACTGCCCGCCGACTGCGCGTGCCTGGCAAGACCCCGCCTTCATCTTCCGCCCATCGGTGCTGGCTCTGATGGACAAGGTCAGCCACGAGGTCCATCCCGACTACGTGAAGCTTCTCACGAGCCACGGGTCGAGCCGGCCCGCCAAGGTAGAGGTACGCGCGCGCGGAACCAGCTTTACCGGCGAGAAGCGTTTTCCGAAGGGCAGCCCTTCGCCCGATCCTTCCACGGCGATGACGAACGGCGAGTTGATCGCCAAGTTCCACGACAACGCACAGGGACGAATCCCGGATCGGCAGGCGCAGGAGCTAGTCACCGCGGTGTTCGGGCTGGAGGCGGTGCAGGACATCGGCGACCTGATGGTCCTGTCGGCCCCAGGTCGCGCATGACGCCTGCGGCTCGCCTCTGTCCCGCCGACGCATTCAGTTTCCATGGACTGTTGGCGGCCGGCGACCACATTGTGTGCGGCCAGGCGGCGGCAGAGCCGCTGACGCTCACCCGCAAGCTGGTCGCGCAGGGAGCGGCCGTGGCGCCCGTGACCTTGTTCCTGGGCGCGACGCTCAGCCCCACCTTCGACGGCGGCGTTCCCGCAGGCATGCGCTTTTTCTCGTACGGAACGCTCGGGCACAACGCGTCGCTGGCCGACCGCGGCCTGCTCGAGATCCTGCCCGAACGCTACAGCCGCATCGCTCCGCTGTTCCGGGCCGGCACGCTGCCCGCCGACGTGGTGTTGCTGCAGTTGGCGCCCGGCCGCGGCGGGCGGCGGCCCAGCCTGGGCCTTGCCCACGACTACTGCGTCGATGCCGCCCGCCGTGCGCGGTGCGTGGTCGCCGAACTCAATGCAGGCGTGCCCTGGACGCACGGGGCCGAACTGCCGCCCGACGTGCGCATCGACCACTGGGTCCAGGCCGACACCGGGCCGGTCGTCCTGCTGCCCCCGGCTGCAGGAGCGGTGGACGTGGCCATCGGCAAGCATGTTGCCGGCATCGTGCCGGATGGTGCGACGCTGCAGGCCGGCATCGGCAGCCTGCCCGACGCCGTGTTCCGGCAACTGCGCGGGCATCGCCACCTCGGCTTGCATTCCGGTGTCTTCGGCGACGCGGCTGCGCTCCTGATGCAGGCGGGCGCACTCACGAACACGCGCAAGGGGATCGATGCCGGAACCTCCGTCACCAACACCGTGGTCGGCAGCACCGACCTGTACCGATGGGTCGACGACAACCCGGGCGTGCAGGTGCGGCCGGGCAACTACACGCATGCGGCGGAGGTCATCGCGCGCATTCATTGCCTGTACGCCATCAACGGCGCGCTGCAGGTCGACCTCACGGGCCAGGTGAACAGCGAGGCTGTGGGCGGCCGGCAGCGGGGCGGAATCGGCGGGCTCCTCGATTTCTGTCATGCGGCACGCCAGTCGGACAGCGGCGGCCGGGCCATCACCGTGCTGCCCGCGACGGCGCACGGCGGTCGGCAAAGCCGCATCGTGGTCGATCTCGACGGTCCCGCCACTGTCGGCCGCGGCGATGTGGACGTGGTGGTGACGGAGTTCGGCGTGGCCGATCTGCGGCATGCGACCTTGGAGCAGCGCGCGGAGCGACTGATCGCCATCGCGGCGCCGGCATTCCGCGAAACCTTGCGTCACGCGTGGCGCAAATCTACCTGGGGATACAGGGCATGGCATTGAAAGGCGGGCCGCTTGCGGGCGTCCGGGTGGTCGAACTGGCGGGCATCGGCCCCGGGCCGATGTGCGGCATGCTGCTGGCCGACATGGGTGCGCAAGTGCTGCTGGTCGAGCGGCTGGAGCCGGCGAACGTCGGTATAGCGCGGCCACGCAAGTACGAATTGCCGCACCGTGGCAAGCAGTCGATCGCGATCGACCTCAAACACACGGACGGCGTGGCCCTCGTGGCTGACCTGGCCGCCGCCGCGGACGTGTTGATCGAGGGCTTTCGGCCCGGCACCATGGAACGGCTCGGCCTTGGGCCAGACGCCTGCATGGCGCGCCAACCGCGCCTGGTCTACGGCCGCATGACCGGCTACGGCCAGAGCGGGCCAATGCGTCACGCCGCCGGGCACGACCTGAACTACCTGGCGCTGTCCGGCGCGTTGTCGGCCATCGGCCGTGCCGGCCAGAAGCCGAACGCACCGCTCAACCTGCTGGCCGACTATGCCGGTGGTGCCATGAACCTGGCCTTCGGGATCGCGTGCGCGCTGGTCGAGCGCGACCGCTCTGGCTTGGGGCAGGTGATCGACGCCTCGATGGTCGAAGGCACGGCACTGCTCATGACCTCGATGTTCGGCATGTACGCGGCCGGCATTCACAACGCGCCGCGCGGCCACAACATCCTGGACGGCGGCGCGCCTTACTACGACACTTACGCTTGCTCGGACGGCGCGTACGTCGCGTTCGCCGCGATCGAACACAAATTCCGGGCGGTCTTTGCCGAGCGCGCGGGCATCGCCTACGAGGCTCTCACGCAGCTGGATGACCCGCTCACCTGGCCGGAAGGAAGGGCCATGCTCACTGCCGTGTTCGCGAGCAGGACACAACGCGAATGGTGCGAACTGCTGGAAGACAGCGACGCATGTGTCACTCCCGTCCTGAACCGCGAAGAGGCGCCTGGCCACCGGCACAACGCGGCGCGGGGCAGCTTCGTTGTCAGCGATGGTGTGGCCCAACCGGCCGTCTCGCCCCGTTTGTCCCGCACGCCCGGAGCCAACCCTGCGCCGCCGCCGGAGCGGGGCGAACGGGGAGACGCCACAGCGATGTCGTGGGGCATCCCGCTCGCGCGCCTGGAGCGGCTGCGTGGCGCGCGCGTGCTGGGCCCGACGTCGTGAGGGATCTCGTGCAGGAACTCGTTTCCTCCATGCCGGCTTGGGCCATCGCCGCGCGCGCCATGGAGAGCCGCAGCGGCTTCATCGAAGTCGACGGCTGCTCCATCCACTATCTCGCGTGGGGCGATGCATCCTTGCCGCCGCTCGTCCTGGTCCACGGCAATGCGGCGAGCGCCGAGTGGTGGCGCTTTGTCGCACCCCTGCTCGCGAACGCGTACCACGTGATCGCCCCCGACCTCGGCGGGATGGGTGACAGCAGCCATTGCGGCCGCTACGCTCGCGAGCGCTATGCCGACCAGGTCATGCATGTGGCGGACAGCCTCGCGCCAGGCCGAGCGCCTGTCGTCGTCGGCCACAGTCTCGGCGGTTTCGTGGCGATCATGGCCGGGGTCAGCCATGGCGACCGCATGGCCGGGCTCGTGGTGCTCGACTCTCCACCGCGCGAGCCGGACGGCGCGACCTTCGTTTCGTACGTGCAGTCCCGCCCGGTGCCCAAGATCTATCCAGACCGGGAAAGTGCACTGCAGCGGTTCAAGGTGCTGCCCGACCAGCCCGTCAACTGCGCCTTTTACCTGGACCATATCGCGCGGACGGCGATCAGGCCGGAGGCCGGCGGCTGGCGCTGGAAGTTCGATCCCGCCGCCTTGACGCACCCACGCCGGCTCGACTACGTCCAGGACCTCCTGGACATGCGCTGTCCGGTGGCGTTGATGTGGGGCGAGCTGAGCGAGCGCTTCGGCAGCGAGGCCCGCGGGTTTGCGCACGCAGCGTTCGATGGCGTGCTGCCGCTGGTGGAGATCGCGAACGCACGTCACCACATCATGCTGGACGAGCCGCTCGCACTCGTCACCGCGCTGCGCACCCAGCTGGCGAACTGGAAGGCCGCCCGCAAAGGGTGACTCCGGCATACCGACCTTACTGACCGAACACCACCCATGGACCTCGAATTCACATCCAGCCACTTGGCCCTGCGCGAGGCGATCCTCGACCTGTGCAGCCGTTTCGACGACGCCTACTGGCTCAACAAGGACCGCGTCGGTGGTTTTCCGGAAGATTTCTACCGCGCCGTCGCCGATGCCGGATGGCTGGGCATCGCGATGCCGGAGGAGTACGGCGGCTCGGGCCTGGGCATCACCGAGGCGGCGGTGATGATGCTGGCCATCGCGGAGGCAGGGGGAGCCTTGTCCGCGGCGTCCTCGGTGCACATGAACATCTTCGGCCTGAACCCCGTCGTGGTGTTCGGCAGCGACGAGCAGAAGCGCCGCGCCTTGCCGCCGCTGATCCGGGGCGAGACGAAGGCTTGCTTCGCAATCACCGAACCCGATGCCGGGCTGAATACGACCCAGCTGACGACGCGCGCGGTCCGCAACGGCGATCACTATCTGATCTCGGGGCGCAAGGTCTGGATCTCGACGGCGCAGGTGGCGGATTACATGCTGATCCTGGCGCGCACGACGCCCCTGGATGAGGTAAAGCGACCGACCGACGGGCTGAGCCTGTTCTATACGAAGCTTGACCGCAACTACATCGACGTGCGCGAGATCGACAAGATGGGCCGCAAGGCGGTCGATTCCAACGAACTGTTCATCGACGGCCTGCTCGTGCCCGTGGCGGACCGGATCGGCGAGGAAGGCAAGGGTTTCCAGTACATCCTGCACGGCCTCAACCCCGAGCGCGTGCTGGTCGCGGCGGAGGCGGTGGGCATCGGCCGCGCCGCCCTGGGGCGCGCCACGCGCTATGCAAAGGAACGCGTCGTGTTCGGCCGCCCGATCGGCCAGAACCAGGGCATTCAGCATCCGCTCGCCATCTCATGGGCGGAGCTGGAGGCGGCGCAACTCATGGTCTTTCGTGCAGCGGGCCTGTATGACCGCAACCTGCCTTGCGGGCCGCAGGCCAACGCGGCAAAGTACCTGGCGGCGGAGGCGGCGGTCAAGTGCTGCGAAACGGCCATCCTGACCCACGGCGGGTACGGATACGCCAAGGAATACCACGTGGAGCGCTACCTGCGCGAGGTGATGATCCTGCGCATCGCGCCGGTCAGCCCGCACCTGGCGTTGTGCAACATCGCCGAAAAGGTGCTGGGGCTACCGAAGTCCTATTGAGAGCCAAGCGCCCGGGGAGGGCGCCGCTGCTCACTCCAGCGTGACGCCGGAACTCTTGATGATGGGTGCCCACTTCTCGCGTTCTTTCTGCAGCAACTTCGACAGGTCGGCCGACGTGCCGCCGATCGGGATCAGTCCGCCATCGATGAACTGCTGCTGCAGCGCGGGAGCTTTCATGGCGTCCATTGCGGCGCGCTGGAGTTTTGCCAGCACGGGCGCGGGCGTGTTGGCCGGCGCCAGCAGGCCGCCATAGGCCTCCATTTCGTAGCCGGGAACGCCGGCTTCCGAGATCGTGGGGAGCTCGGGAAAGATCCGGGAGCGGTACGGGTTGGCCGCCGCGATTGCGCGAATCTTGCCGCCCTTGATCAACTGGCCTGCCACGGCGGTGGAAATGATGGCCGCGTCGACGCGTTCGCCGACGAGATCCAGGATCGCGGGGCTCTCGCCTTTGTACGGCACGTGCGTCATCTCGGTGTGGGTCATGAACTTCAACAGTTCCATGGCCAGATGCTGTGGCCCGCCGGTTCCGGACGAGCCGTAGCTCAGCTTGCGCTCCTTCGCCACCTTGAGGAATTCCTGTACGGTGCGCGCCGGCAGCCCGTTGCGCACCACCAGCAGGTGGTCGTACGTGACGACATGGCTGATCGGCGCGAGGTCCTTGTCGACCTTGTACGAAAGCTTCGGATCCATGATCGGACGCAACGTGAGGTTCCCCGCGCCGCCGAAGACGAGCGTGTATCCGTCCGCGGGCGACTTGGCCACCAGATCCGTGCCGATGACGCCGGCGACGCCTGGCTTGTTTTCCACGATGACGCTTTGCGCGAGCAGCTTCGCCATCTCCCCGGCCACCAGGCGAGCGGACACGTCGGTGGCTCCCCCCGGCGGGTACGGCACCACGATGCGGATAGGCCTGTCCGGAAAGGCTCCTTGCGCGATGGCGGACACGTGCGCGCTGAAGACGCAGGTGGCAACAAGGCCGACCAGCGCGGGGAAATGACGTCGCTTCATGGCAATTCCTTCGATGCATTGCTGCGCTTGGACGCGCCTGGTGGTGCGCATTCGCGAGCCCATGATAGCGCACCAATTTCATTGTGAGAACCCTAATTTCATTGCGAGGCGAACGTGATCGTGGCGGGCGCGCTGTACGGCAAAGGGCTACCCGTGGCCGACTTCATCGAGTCCACGCAAATAGACCGGTCGCCACGGGCTCGCCCGACATGTCCAGCAAGGGGTCGGCCGGCACCACGGGCGAACCGGGCCGGCACCACCGGCGAACCGACTTCCCAGTCGGCGGGCTTGCTTGGCGCCGCTCGCGGTGCCGTGACGGCGGCGGTCACCGCAGCCTTCAGGTTGGCTAGGGCCAGCGACGTGCGCCGGATGCGGGTGCGGCACTCCTGCTGGATCTCCGTGCCGTGCACTGCGCTGGAGGATTGCCACTGCATGTCGCGGATGTCCCCGCCGGAGGAGAAGGCGCTCACGGCGCCGGCGAAGAGGACCGTGGGCGCCGCGGCCGGGGTGGATGCGCTCGTGCTGCCGCAGCCTCGGCTGGCGCCAAAGGTTCCGCAGCGTGGAGAACCCCTATAATGCCTCATGACTGCAGACCTGATTTTTTAGTTCAAGTCCAACCGCGCCTACCAGTTTCTCGTTCCGCATCCCAGCCCGTAAGGGTTATACCCCGGGCTTGCGGCCGAGCTCCTCCCTAGAATCTGCTGCTATGCAATAGCGGGCTGCTCGCCCGTGCGAGGAGCTTCGTTCGTGACCAGCAAGAAGACCAATGCCGGCACCAAGCCGGCGCAGCGGGTGATCAAGAAGTACCCGAATCGCCGGCTGTACGACACCAACACCTCCACCTACATCACGCTGGCCGAAGTCAAGCAACTGGTGCTGGACACCGAGTCGTTCATCGTTCGCGATGCCAAGACCAACGAAGACCTGACCCGCGCCATCCTGCTTCAGATCATCCTGGAGGAGGAAGCGGGCGGCGCGCCGATGTTCAGCGAGGCGGCCCTGGTCAACATCATCCGCTTCTACGGCCATGCGATGCAGGGCTTCATGGGCAACTACCTCGAAAAGAACGTGCAGGCGATCACCGACATGCAGGCCCAGATGGCGCAGCAGTCGCAGACGCTCACGCCCGAGGCCTGGACCAAGTTCGTGAGCATGCAGAACCCCATGATGCAAGGGCTGATGGGCAACTACACCGAGCAGTCCCGGACCATGTTCGAGCAGATGCAGGAGCAGATGCAAAAACAGACCGAGCAGATGCTCGGCGCACTCGGGATCAAGAAATAAGTCTTTCAGATACTGGGACAATACGGGGGATGAGCGTCCTTGCTGCCCCCCAACCCATCACCGCCACCCCCAAGGTCGGCTTCGTCAGCCTCGGCTGCCCGAAGGCGCTGACCGACTCCGAACTGATCCTCACCCAGCTCAGCGCGGAGGGCTACGCCACCTCCAAGACCTTCGAGGGCGCCGACCTCGTGATCGTCAACACCTGCGGCTTCATCGATGACGCCGTGCGGGAAAGCCTGGACACCATCGGCGAGGCGCTGGCCGCCAACGGCCGCGTCATCGTCACCGGCTGCCTGGGCGCGCGCACCGGCGACAGCGGCGGCAACATGGTGCGCCAGATGCATCCCTCGGTGCTGGCCGTCACCGGCCCGCACGCCACCCAGGAGGTGATGGACGCGGTGCACCTGCACCTGCCCAAGCCGCACGACCCGTTCGTCGACCTGGTGCCAGCCATGGGCATCAAGCTGACGCCCAGGCATTACGCCTACCTGAAGATCAGCGAAGGCTGCAACCATCGCTGCACCTTTTGCATCATCCCTTCGATGCGCGGCGACCTGGTCAGCCGCCCGGTGGGCGACGTGCTCAAGGAAGCGCGCGCGCTGTTCGAAGGCGGCGTCAAGGAGCTGCTGGTGGTCAGCCAGGACACCTCGGCCTACGGCGTTGACGTCAAGTACCGCACCGGCTTCTTCGACGGCCGGCCGGTGCGCACCCGCATGCTGGACCTGGTGCAGGCGCTGGGCGAGCTGGCCGAGCCGCACGGCGCCTGGGTCAGGCTGCACTACGTGTACCCGTACCCGCACGTGGATGAGGTGATTCCGCTGATGGCGCAGGGCCGGGTGCTGCCTTACCTGGATGTGCCGTTCCAGCACAGCCACCCTGACGTGCTGCGCCGGATGAAGCGTCCCGCCTCGGGCGAGCGCAACCTCGAGCGCATCGCGCGCTGGCGCGAGATGTGTCCCGAGCTGGTTGTGCGCAGCACCTTCATCGCCGGCTTCCCGGGCGAGACGGAAGAAGAGTTCCAGCACCTGCTGGACTTCGTGCGCGAGGCCCAGATCGACCGCGCCGGCTGCTTTGCCTACAGCCCGGTGACGGGCGCCGCCGCCAACGAACTGCCGGGCGCGCTGCCGGCGGAACTGCGGGAAGAGCGGCGCGCCCGCTTCATGGCGGTGGCCGAGCAGGTGTCGGCCGAGCGGCTGCGCCGGCGCATCGGCGCCACCATGCAGGTGCTGGTGGATTCGGCACCGGCGCTGGGCCGCAAGGGTGGAGTCGGGCGGTCGTACGCGGACGCCCCGGAAATCGACGGCATCGTCCGTCTGCTTGCGCCACGCAAGTTGAGCAAGCGCCTCGCCGTCGGCGAGTTCACGCAAGCCCGCATCGTCAGCACGGATGGCCACGATCTCGTGGCCGAGCCGATCTGAGCGGGCTCCAGGCTTCGAGCGCAGCCATCGGCTGCGGCCACGCGACCGCGAAAATGACGAAGCCGGCGTTGCCGGCTTCGTTTGGAACGCTGCCGGCATTGCCGGCTTGCGTTGTTCTCTCGCGGAAACAACAAAGCCGGCAAAGCCGGCCTTATCATCTCGTCATGAGTTGGTGCCCAGGAGAGGACTCGAACCTCCACGGAGTTACCCGCTAGTACCTGAAACTAGTGCGTCTACCAATTCCGCCACCTGGGCATTTCAGGAAAGAAACGCATTGTATAACAAAAGCACAGACCCTTCTCCCACCGGAATCCTCGATGAAATCGAGGGCGCGATCCAGGGCCACCGCGATGGCCACGGCTACGTCGCGCGCGACGACGGCGGCCCCGATATCTATCTTCCGCCCAACGAAATGCGGGCCGTCCTGCACCGCGACCGGGTGCGCGCGCGCATCGTGCGGCAAGACCGCAAGGGCCGCCCTGAAGGCCGAGTCGTCGAGATCATCGAGCGCCCGCCGCATCCAATCATCGGCCGGCTGCTGCACGAAAGCGGCGTCTGGCTGGTGGCGCCGGAAGACAAGCGCTACGGCCAGGACGTCCTGATCCCCAAGGGGGCGACCGGGCTGGCCAAGGCCGGCCAGGTGGTGGTGGTCGAACTGACCGAGCCGCCCAGCCTGTACGGGCAGCCGGTCGGCCGCATCAAGGAAGTGCTGGGCGAGATCGACGATCCCGGCATGGAAATCGAGATCGCGGTGCGCAAGTACGGCGTGCCGCACGAGTTCTCCGACGCCTGCATCGCGCAGGCCCGTTCGCTGCCCGACAAGGTGCGGCCGCAGGACAAGGAAAATCGGGTCGACCTCACTGATGTGCCGCTCGTAACCATCGACGGCGAGGACGCGCGCGACTTCGACGACGCGGTCTATTGCGAGCCGGCCAAGGTCGGCCGCGCCAAGGGCTGGCGGCTGCTGGTGGCCATTGCCGACGTCAGCAATTACGTGGAAACCGGCAACGCGCTGGTCATCGACGCCTACGAGCGCGCCACCAGCGTCTACTTCCCGCGCCGGGTCATCCCTATGCTGCCGGAGAAGCTATCGAACGGGCTGTGCTCGCTCAACCCGGAGGTCGAGCGGCTTTGCATGGTTGCG